>DYLQ01000133.1 GCA_020722015.1 Thermotoga sp.
AAAACTTAATCCTGCTTAACGCCAACGGAACGGCGACCAATGGAATGGTACTCAAACCCTTCTTTTTCCATCATGTCGAGATCAAAAAGATTGCGAGCATCGACAACCAGCGGACGCTTAAGATGGTGCTTTAACCACGAAAAATCCGGGCTGCGGAATTCTGGCCACTCCGTTAAAATGGCAAGAACATCGGCTCCGGCAAGAGCTTCGTATTGATCTTCCACAAAAGAAACTTTGTCGCCAAAGATTTTTTTAGCGTTTTCCATGGCCTCGGGATCAAAGGCCTGCACTTTTGCGCCATTGTTCAGCATAAACTCCACAAAATCAATCGCGGGAGATTCGCGCATGTCGTCTGTTTTTGCCTTAAAAGCCAAACCCCACAGAGCCACCGTTTTGCCTTTGAGATCGTCGTTAAAAATAAATTTGATCTTGTTCCCAATAACGGACTTTTGCACTTTGTTGATTCTTTCTACCGAGTCTAACAAATGAAGATTCTGGCCATTCTGTTTAGCCGTATGAATCAGAGCCTTGACATCTTTGGGAAAACAGCTTCCGCCAAATCCAGGACCGGGATTCAAAAAGTGGTGGCCAATGCGCTGGTCGTGGCCAATGCCTTCGCGCACTTTTGTAATGTCTGCACCCACTTTTTCTGCCAGATTTGCAATCTCATTTATAAAGGAGACTTTTACCGCCAAAAATGCGTTGGCCGCATATTTAGTCAGCTCGGCAGAAACGCGATCCATAAATACAATCGGTCCGCCGGTTTTTGTGAACGGCTGGTAAAGGCTGCCCATTACCTCGCGCGCTTTTGCGGAGTCGGTTCCAATTACCACGCGATCCGGTTCCATAAAATCTTTTATGGCTGCGCCCTCCTTCAAAAATTCTGGATTAGAGATTACATCAAATTCCACATTCACGCCACGCACTTTTAATTTGTCGCGAATAATGCCCTCTACCCAGGCACCGGTTCCAACCGGTACGGTAGACTTATCGACAATAATTTTGTAAGATTCTATTTTCTCGCCGATTTCTTCGGCTACGGCTTTCACGTATTTTAGATCTGCGCTGCCATCTTCCCCCGTGGGAGTTCCCACGGCGATAAAAATGACATCGGAATTCTGGATCATGTCCTCAAAAGAAGTTGTAAAATGAATGCGGTTTTCTTTGAGATTTCTCTCGAGAAGTTCTTCGAGACCGGGCTCATAAATGGGAGATTTCCCTTTTGTAAGCATGTCCACCTTTGCGGCATCAATATCCATCCCGATTACTTTGTTTCCGGTTTCGGCAAAGGCCACGCCTGTAACAAGGCCAACATACCCCGTTCCGATTACTCCAATTTTATGCATAGAATCTCCTTGA
>DYLQ01000041.1:0-2161 GCA_020722015.1 Thermotoga sp.
GTTAATAATTGGCTTCCAGTATCCCCAGAATATGTTCTGGGGATATATGGAAATCAACTATTCAGTTAACGCTGTGCAAACAGAGTTTGCTTTTGGTCTTTTCATAATCAATTCTCCATAGAAGCGTAGAGTAGCTTCATATTGAGGAGTATAACCAGTCACACGACTCCAAACACCTTTTCCATCCGGAGCAACAGAGAATCTAACTCCGCCTCCCAAATCTCCAATTGTCATAGAACTTGGATCAAGATTGAACCAGTGATTTGTCCATGCATCAATATCCATATACACTTGTCCACTCATAAAGTCGAGATATGGCATCTCAACCTCTCCGTTCAAACTGACACCACCTTTGATGATTTCGGAGGTGTTTGCAGTTTTCTTAAGAGCAGTCAATTTGTTAGCCCAAGCATTGAATACCGTCAAGTTAGCGATACCAAGCAATTTGCCGGTTCTATAAGCAACGGTCTTCAAGTATGCTTTTTGCATAGGAAGTTCTCCAAGAGAAGCGATGCTTTGCGAGGCTGTATCAACGTATGCTTGCAAGTTGTAATAGTTTGCAACATTAACACCTTGAACAGTGCCAGTATTAACAATTAAACCTTTCAATCCTTGCATTTCAACTGCAGCAGCGCCATCGGCAGAAGCTTTATATATTGGGTCTTCATCGCTCCAACTGATAGCAGAAGCAAGCGTGATGGTATTTCCAGATTTTGCAGTAACAGCTGTTGCATTAGCAGAACCTACTTTAATGTAGTCACCTACTTCAATGTAAGCGGTTGGCTCAATATCTGAAATATCAGCATCTAGAGCTTGAACAACAAGCGTTGTGCTAGATGAACCTGAACCATTTGCTCGCGCGATTTTGCCTGTTGAATCACCATTAAAGGTGCGATTCATTTCGCGACCAACTGCAACTTCCATTCGGTCTGTGTATCCTTTTGTGAAGTCAATTAATGCTCCCTCAGATACTTTAGCCATAGATTCAACAGTTTTCTCATGCACTTGAACATCTGCATATAAATCCTTCGCAGTAACAGTGATTTGAGCTGTTTCAGCTTCACCACCTACCAATTGGGAACCTGTAGCAAATTGTCCTACATTTGAAAATTGACCTACCCATTCAGTCACATAGAATGTGTTATTGGCTAGGATTTCAACTCCTGAATTTCTTTTTAAAAGTGTCAACAGAGGAGTAGTCTGAGGCACATTGTCTGCAATCTTCTTATCAATAGATTTTTGGAGAAGATTTAAGACATCTGATGGTAATAATGCCATGTCTTTGTAAGCTTCCCTTCCCGAAACTGTTTTATATTTTACTTATTATTTAACAGGTTTTTAATTTCATTCGCAAGAAAAGACCTGTGCCCTTCATCTGTTCTGACATTAAATTCTTTCTGAATTGGCTCTACCTTTTTTCCACTTTTATCGCTTTTATACGAAGTGTCTCCTTTTGATTGCTTGATGATAAAATCTCTATACTGCGCATCATACTTTCGCAGATACGCTGCATAAGGATCATGGATTCCAGATTCTTTCATGAAGTCAATTATCTCGTCTTCATTAAATGCTGGCATTCCCTTCATCTTGCTGATAATGGATTTGGCAGATTCAATTTTCCGATCGAACTCTGAAATAATTTTCTTTTTTTCTTCCTCAGCTTCGTATTCTTCTCTGGTCATCAAACCAAATTTCGATTTGCCAATTTTGAAAATATACTCAGCTGTCTTAATGTCTCCTTCTGGGAATTCATCTTCATTATCGATGACTTCCTGAGCTTTCTCAATCTCTTTCTTTTGATTGTCTTTCAACATCCGAGAAAGTTCTTGAGTCTTGCGAGTATAGTCCGAGTGTCTCATGTATCCAGCAGCTAGTTCTCCGGCAGTCATCTCAACGATTTTGCCATTAATCTTTACTTTTACTGGAGTATCATCAGAATACTCGTCCTCAGTTTTTTTGGAAGGATCTTCATCCTCGCTTAGATTTGGATTATCCGGACCCTTATTAGGATCAACTACGGGTTCCTCTTCTTCGCCATATTCCTTTTGGGATTGGGAATATCCAGTGTTCTCTTCTTTCATAACTTTGCGAGTGTTTGTTCTGGATTATTCTTCCTCTAGGGAAGAGTCCAGTTCAAACTTGTTCGTTGTTATTATTTATA
>DYLQ01000041.1:2261-8883 GCA_020722015.1 Thermotoga sp.
TCCTTTTGCTAAGAATTGAATTATTTGTTGTTGCATTTCTATTGGAAGCGCTTTGAAGTCTTGAGTATCAATCATTGATTTTCCGAAGGTGTTTTCTGTTATCAATTTTTGAATAATGTCTTTGACATTTCCAAATTTCAACGCTTCAAGACCCATTTCTTTCGGAAGCACACCAATTTTGATTAAATCAATAATCATGCTTCGTTTTCCTTCTTCAGTCCATGTCATTTCAGATTCAATCTCGACTTTTGTGGTTCTGTTTGGGTCTATCACGAGTGTGTTTTCTGGCAATGGATTTCCACCCTGTGTTAAAATATCAGCTCCACGTTTTCCAATCACTCTATACATTTGTTCTTTTCCGTCCTCTCCCTTAATCATCACAGTTTTCATATCCACCATATCATATGCGATCATTTCCGTCAATTTCTCTGCGATATCGGTTAAGCATTCGTTCAAATTATCTTGTTGAGTTCCTACACTTGAATAATCAATTTCCTTGACTGATTCAATAGCTCTCCAAGCTTCTACACCAGCGGGAAGTTCAGCGGCGCTGGTCAATGCGACGCCTTGCTCTTTCAGATCGTTCTCAGAAATATTTATCATTTCCATAAATGCGTTTGGCACCCCAGCTTCTGCCATCAGTTCTGGTTTGAATCGTTTGTATCTAATAAATTCTCCGTCATTTGTTGTGATAACTTTCGTGTCCTCTCCTTTCTGGATAGCGTATCTGCCAGTATCCATTTTCTTGGCTTTGTGTTCTAGTTTTGATACTAAAATGTCATATAATTTGTTTATTGGCATCATATCTTCCATCAAGCTCGTCTCATAAGCCTCATCCTCCCATATGAAGATTGAAATTGGAATCTTTGACAGTTTCGTCACTTCGTCTCGGACTTTTTCAGTTCCAATATATGCTCTGATTCTAAGTCTTTCAACTTCTTTTAACTCTGCCACTGGCATTGGTTGCCCATCCTCTTCATTTATCTGTGGCACTTGATTGGCATAATATTCCTCTTCGTTTTCTACATATTCTCCATTTTCATCTACTTTCACTTTCACGATTTCATACAATTCATCCACAATTACATTATCATCTGGAGCATTGCCAAATCGCTCAGTCATATATGAATTTTTATATATTGAACTTGAGTATTTTCCATCTTTGTGTGTGTTTTTGATTTTTTCAATAACATCCTGATCATACAGTTCGTTTCCTATCAAATCCTCGAAGCGATGCGACACATGCTTAGCTAGCACAGGGTAGTCGTTGATACTTGATATGGTCGGAAAAACTGAAATATCAAACGGATCATATACTGCGAATTCCTTGTTTCCATTTTCATTTAATATCTGAATGAATGCGCAACCGTATAATTGAGCGTTCTTAATGAGCTTCTTTTTGTAGCGAGACAATTTCATTTTCTTATTGAGCTCGTTTTCAATATATCGCGCCTGCAGAAATGCCATTTTTTTCTCTTGTTCCTTTGCCTTGTCATCTGTCTGGTCTGAATAGATTACGTTCATGTCTGGGTACACAACTGGTCTTTGTTTTAATTTCAAAATAAGATTTCGAATTAATTTCAGTTGTTTTTTTGCTTTTGGAATTTCCCTGATGACTTTGTTCTTTCCGACCTCGTTTCGTCTTTGCCAATTTCCTGTTGAGTCTTTCTTAGGATATGTAAAATGCACACCTTCATAAAAAGCCCTAGATAAATACCATCTCGGCTCCCAGTGTTTCTTGTATGACTTGAGTTGGTCAATAGTTTTTCTATCTTTCATCGCCTGTGTGCTTACTGCCACATTGGTAGTTGGTTGACTGAGGATTTTATTTCTCATATTTCATGTTTCCTTCCTCTTGCATTTTATTAAAATATTCTTCTAGTTCTTCAGGCGTAATATCATACGGCTCTTCAAAGTCTTCATCTTCATTATCTTTCTTTTCTTCTTTTTCGTCGAAACGATATGCGTTTGTGTATCCACTGTCTTTATCAACATATACAACTCTTTCGTTTATATTTTTTGCTATAAAATCGTGCTGTTGCTGGATAATTTCAAGCATTTTCAGCTCGATACTTTTGTCTCTTGTGAATAATTTTGTGAATAATTTTTTGATTGCTTGTATCATATATTTATATTATAGCACAAATCTACAAAATCATCCAATCTATATTATTTTCTTGTTCTTCTTTTTCTTTCTTAAGAGCTAACAAGTCGCGCTTTTTGATTTGGTCGGTTGTTACGATTTGTTTCGGAGGTTCAGGAGCTTTTTCACTGAATAACTCCGTTATATCCATTAGCCCATAGCGAATTCCATCAGCCGCATGGTCTTCGCCTTTACTGTCTAGATCTTCTACTCGGGTTGAATCATACACCAATGCAGGGATTGTTCTGATCGCATTAGGACATAAACCATCAAAAAATATGAGCTTAGATGTCATCTCTCCATTATATTTGAATGGCTTCATATATTCACGCATAACACCCCATCCATTGATGCGGTCATTATTTCCTCTGCGGAACGATAGCCATCCACCAGTTTCCTCTTCCATCTGCTCGGCGCCACTTTTTTCGAATTCATCTTCTCCTTTCTTTGCAAATATCGCTGGGTCGGCTACCATATTTCCTTGTAGCATATCTCTTTCCCATTCAGGTGTCATTTCCCATATCTTTCTTGCAATCTTCCTATAAGTCATTCCTGTACCATACAGCTCTCTGTAAACATACACTCGTCCGATTTCGTCCAGCGCTGCCCAATGGACTGATGCTGGTGCGGCATATCCATAATCCATCCAGATAAATCTCATCCAGTGACTTGGTATCTGAAATGGCTTGCATGTATTCCATTCTTTGTTCCATTGCTCGAAGTATTGACCTTCAAAAATATCCCAGTTTCCATCTCTGAATGCTTTACGCAATTTTTCAGGCATCGAATTGAGCATTGCTTCATATTCTGGATTTTTAATAATGTTATCACTCCATTTGGCGTGGACATATGCGAACTGGTCTTGCTCTGTCTCATTGGCATCGTATATCTTATCCATCCATAACTTTTTAACCCAAGCGTGTCCTATTGAATTTCCAGACCACCAAACGCTTCCATTTGTCCTAACAAGAAAATTATGAAAAGGCTCTGTTTCAAGACAATAAACTTTTCCCGAATAATTTATCTTTTTTAATGAATCTCTTACGACTTCTACATCATTTCCTTTGTGGAAATATACTTCATATGAAACATATTTCCTATTTTTTCTTAATCTGCTTTTTGTTCTAACGACGTATCCTAATTTAACCAGCAATTCACAGACATCATCAGAAAGTTGTTTTGAAAGTGTATAATAATGCCCGCTATCTTTAGATATCCAATGTCCATCCCCACTCATCAACGAATCTAAGATAATTCTTAAATATTTCGTGTCTAAATCCAATATTTTTCTGGGTATAAATTTTTCCCTACAATTACCAAATCCGCTAAACTCATTGACGAGTTGCTTAGAATATATGGTAAATCCTGTTTTATTCTTTGAATATTTATATCCTATTCTAACCAAAAGAGCTTCAATCTTTTTCCTTTCAGCTTTCTTTGTTTGAGCGATATTTATCCCGTCTTTTCTTTGTAAACTTCCCTCAGATAAAAACCATCCTAAGAGACTGAGATAATCTTCTGCTTTTATCGTTTTTACATTATTCGTTCTCGAATTTATTTTTTTTATTGGAAGCGTAATATCTTCACAAAATTTACCTTTCCAACAATCAATAGTCCTAACTATATGGGAGTATCTTGGAAAATTTTGTATTTCATCCAATATCCAACGCCTATCTGTTTTTGTTTTATTATATTTTGTTTCCACTCTCCGAACTATTTTGTGATTCGGCGTTACTTCAAATCTTAAACCGTTTCTTTGATTGAGTTTGATAAGTTTTCCGGAAAATCTGTATTCGTAGGTTCGTTTTACTTTTTGGTATGTTAATTCTCTATCGTCGGAAAGAGAAGCGACTTTCTCTCCAACGTTGATTTCAGATATTTTTTTCCAGCCATTTTTAGTCAAAACTTCCGCTTTTTCTGTAAAACATCCCGGATTGGTTCCTGCTATGAATTTACAGTCCGGAATATGCTTTTTGCTCTTTGCGTCTGTCCATCGAAGTCTTCGTCTTAGCACAGTAAACACTTGTTCTTTGTTTTTAGTTAATTCATCTACACCAATTGCCGCAAACTCTGCCGAGTCATATTTCTCTGGTTTATCCAAATTTAAGAACATTAGCACCCCACCGCCATATTGCTCGTCCAGTATAAAACAATTTCCATAGTCTTTGTGATCAGCGTGACGAGTTCCGAGCCATTTTGGAAACTCCAATGATATTTTAGAAAGTTGTCTTTGTTTTAGTGTTGGATAGTCCTCGCAGAATAATCCTGCTTGAACTCTCTTGAATCCATATTTTCGGTAATAATGTATTAAAAGACCAACCAACGCCCACCTCAGCAAATAACTCTTTCCGCCATACATTGCTCCACCATAAAGCGTATATTTATTTCTCTTTATCGTTAAAAGAGCCTTCCTTTGCTTTGGACTTGGATGAATCAACTCAAGTAAGCTTATTTTTTCTTTAATTTGCTCAGACATTTATTATTTCATTATTTCTTTTCGCCTTCGTCTTCGTCTTCATTAAACATATTGTCAATAAGAATCGGCTTTGTTAATTCAACCTCTCTCTTTTCTTTATATTCATCCGGCCACCTACGCTCAAGCCTCCACGCTGCGGCTTTCCAATCTTTCATTTCTCCTATTCTTAAGCTCTTTAGTGCTATTTCTTTGACCTTAACATTTGCAGCGTCGACTAGTGCGGAAAATTCGGGGTATTTTTTTCTCCACTCATGGAATGTTTCCGTAGTTATTCCTGTCGAAAGACACACATCCTTGTAATTCAATCCAAGTTCAAGAAGTTCCTTGATTCTCTTCCGATTCTCTTCCGTATATTTACTCGGGTGTTTTGGACCTGTTTTCTTTTTTGTTTTTACTTTATCTTTTGCCATTTTTATAGCCTCCAATTTTGTTTTGGCTATCAATTATTTGTTATCAATTAAAAACAAGTTATTTATCTTTTTTGACTATAATTCCAGCCTCTGCGGTCATTATACTCATACCCATCGCGAATGCATTTTTGAGCGCGCATTTAACAACCTTGACTGGATCAATAATGCCCGATTTATAAAAGTCTTCATACTTTCTGGTGATTACATTATATCCTTTTCCAACATTTTTTTCAAATCCTTTTTTTATCATTTCCACATCTTCATCAGCGTTTTCTAAAATCTGCTTCATTGGAGTTTCTATCACTTCCGTTACAAGGTTTACAGCCTCTCCATCCATTTTACTTTCTCTAATTGCTTGCGAGATATTATACAACGCCATTCCACCTCCCTCAATCACTCCTTCATCCATTGCTGATTTTACAGCGTTTAGCGCATCTTCAAGTTTTAATTTCATCTCTTTAGTTTGTTGCTCATTGTCTCCGGCTATTTTTATTAACGACACTCCACCTTGAAGTTTAGCGATTCTTTGTGAAGCCACTTGCTTATCATATTCGTTGTCTGCATTTTCTCTTTGGATTTTCAATTCTTCAATTTTTTTATCCACAACTGATTTATCTTCTCTTCCTCCAGAGACCAGACAACTATATTTTCCGGTCTCAACTTTATCAGCCCATCCAAGCATATCTTCAGTAAATTTATGACCAGCTTCTTCGGACACGATTTGAGCTCCAGTTACGACTGCGATATCTTCCATATTTCGTGTTTTGATTATACAAACATTAAATACATTCTTAATTTTGTTCACGATTAAATTTGCCATCACATCATCTGAAATATCTTCAACCATTAACACCAATTCATTTTTCCCTTTGCTCTGCAATCCTTCAAGAACTGGCAGAATTTCTCTAATGTTCGTTATCCTTTTTTTGGACAATAAAATTGGCGCATCTTTAATTACCGACTTCATTGTTTGCGGATCGGTTATCATATATGGAGAAAGATACCCATCGTCAATTTTAATTCCAAGCACAACTTCCGAAGATATTCCTGGTTTTTGTCCATCTTCTATAGTAACAAGCCCATCCTTTCCAATCTTTATCATCAATTTCTCAATGGTGCTAGCAATATCGTGATTGAGTGATGCGTTTTTGGCTATGCGATAAATATCTCCGTCTTTAAGTTCTTTCTTTGCTGAATCCAAAAATTCAAGCACTTTTTCAATTACCTTTGCAATTTCTTCACGGAATCCTCTAACATCTTTCGTCTTGACTTTCATCATTGCGTTCAAGAATGCCTGAAGGAGAACAATTGTTGTAGTTGTTCCATCTCCAGCCTCATCATTTGTTTTCTCTGCAGCTTGTTTTGCTAGAATTGCTCCAGTATTTTGTATCTCATCTTCAATCTCAACTTCACGAGCGATTGATACTCCATCATTGATAATTTTTACATTATCAAATCCATTATTGATGATAACATTTTTTCCTTTGCCACCAAGAGTCACTTTCACAACATCAGCAAGGATATCAATTCCTTTCTTCAGTTGCTGTTTGGTTGTTTCTAGTGTGATATGTTTCATATTTTTTTAGCTTTTTG
>DYLQ01000134.1 GCA_020722015.1 Thermotoga sp.
GCATTAGATGGATGGTACAAAAAGTAAAATCTCATCTTTTCTGAATTCTCATCAAACCGTTGTCAGCGGTACCATTTGGATAACGTTTTTCCTGTTTTCTTCCAAGCTGTTTGGTTTCATAAAGCAAATAATGATAGGCATGTTTTTTGGAACAAGCAAAGGATACGATGCCGTCGTTATAGCGTCAGGTCCAGCAAGTTTTGTTTCCGGAATAATAGCAGGCGCATTTGCATCGATAGCCATTCCGCTTTACCTTGAAGAAAAGGCAAAGAAGGGCGATGCAGCCGCAAGGAAATATGCAAGAGGCCTTTTGGGATTTACGTCTGCCTTTTTGTTGCTTTTCGGAGTTTTGCTCTTTGCCTTTCCAGATTTTTGGATAGAGATCTTTGCACCGGGCTTTTCGGGTCAAACCGTTATTCTTGCGAGAGAGTATCTCAGAATCTTTTCCATTTTGCCGCTTTTAACGGGATGGTCATCCATTTTTGGTACATTTTTGAAAGGAGAAAGAAAATTCTTTCAAACGGCAGTTGCAAGCTTTGTGATAAGTCCCGTTGTCATCGTGGGTCTTTTGATCTTCGCCCCTTTCATGAAAGAAGGGGGATATGTGGTGGCTCTTGAGCTTGGCACGGCTTCTGTCGTAATAATCTCTTATCTTTTCGGTACAAAAATATGGGGCAGATTTCCTTTTGGAATGCTTTCTAAAGGGCAAATCAAGAGATCTTTGTACTTGGCATCACCACTTTTCATTTCAACGGCCTTCGGAACCATAAGCAATTTAACGGATAGAGGTTTCGCTTCGGAATTATCTTCGGGAAGCGTATCTGCTTTAAGCTATTCGTGGACGATAATCACCGTTATCTACGGGCTTGTCACCTCAGGCGTTTTGTCATCGTCTTTTACGAGTGTTTCAGAAAGTGCTGTTGTTTCAGACGAAATTGCGTTGAGAAACAAAACAAGGGCTATGAACGATTTTTTTATAAAAACGCTTGCCCCTATAACGGCCTTCACTATAGTCGCAGCATCGTGGATCGTAAGCGTTATATACCAAAGAGGAGCGTTTAACGCAAATTCCGTTGAAATGACCGCTGTAGCCGTTATAGGTTTCTCAACGATGATGATCACAATACCTATCACAGGGGTGCTCGGAAATATCTACATAGCGAAAAAGCGAACATGGAGGCTTACATTTTTAAGTCTTCCATTCATTCTTTTGAATGCTTACATGGATTGGCTTTTGATGGGTCCGTTCAAGCAAGGTGGGATAGCTGCGTCGTCAAGCATTGTCTCATTTGCGTGGATGATAGTCTTACTCATCGATCTCAAATACAAATTCAGAATCTCAAAACTTTTCAGTG
>DYLQ01000042.1 GCA_020722015.1 Thermotoga sp.
CGGGAATGACGGTCGGGTGTCTGGCTCTCGTTGCGCTGCGGAGGCCACCTGCAAGGCAATTTGCTCTCCGTCAAATTTAAATTTATACGTTGGTTTTGAAAAAGATTTAGTATATAGTACGAAAAATGACGACAAAAACATGAGACACAGATCGATAATGCGGAGGTTTTGATGAGAATAGCCGTTTTGATAAAGCAAGTTCCGGCAACGGACAAGGTTAGAATGGACGAAAAGACAGGCACGATGGTGAGATCCGAAATGGAGGCCGAGCTGAATCCTCTCGACATGTATGCCGTTGAAGAGGCCGTGAGGATAAAGGAGCGTATGAAAGATGCGCATGTCACGGCTATCACGATGGGACCTCCAGCTGCTTCCGATGCGATAAAGGATGCGATCTCGATTGGTTGCGACGATGGTTATCTGCTGACAGACAGACGTTTTGCCGGAGCCGATACCTGGGCCACCGCTTACACGCTGTCTATGGCCATAAAAAAACTTGGCGGATTCGATCTTATCTTCTGCGGAGAACGTGCAACGGACGGAGAGACAGGCCAAGTTGGGCCTTCCGTCGGTGCACAGATGGGAATCCCCGTGCTTACCTATGTGAGTGAGATATCGGAACTCACAGGCGATCACATCAGAGTCAAGAGGGCAATTGAGGGAGGTCATGAGACCGTTGAAGTTGATCTGCCGGCATTGGTAAGCGTTGTCAAGGAAATAAATGAGCCGAGGCTTCCAAATCTTTCGGGAAAGCTGAAGGCGAAGTCTGCAATCGTGAGTAATTTGGATGCAGCCGGAATGGAAGCGGATCAATCCAAAATCGGTCTCGGAGGATCTCCGACAAGGGTTGTGAAGGTCTTTTATCCTAAAATAACGAGAAACGGAAAGATCGTAAGATCAAAAGATCCACATACTGCGGCAAAAGCACTTATCGAATTTCTAAAGTCAAAGGAGATAATCTAAATGTCAGGCGTATGGACACTCGCAGAACTTCGCGAAGGACAGATAAGTCCGGTCTCTTACGAACTTCTTGCATGGGGCAGATCGCTTGCCGATAGCCTCGAGGTTGAACTTTCGAGTATCGCATTGGGAAGCAAAATTCATGATGTAAATTCTCTTTTCGATCACGGAGCGGATATAGTTTACAAAGTCGATGATGACAGAATCGAGCATTTTTTGCCGGACGTCTACTCCAATGTGATTACAAAACTCGCCAAAGCATACCATCCTCAAATAATCATAGCCTCCGCGACAACTTACGGAAGAACGATAATGCCGATTTTATCCACAAAACTTAACACAGGTCTCACGGCAGATTGCACAAAACTTGAAATAGAAAACGGAACGCTTCTTCAAACCAGACCGGCAATAGGAGGAAATGTCATGGCAACCATACGAACACAGACGACCCCTCAAATGGCAACGGTGAGACCGAGATCGAAAAAGCCCATTTCGTACGATAAAAGTCAGCGAAAGATCGTAATTCCAAAGATAGAAGATGAACTTTTTAAAAGTGCATACAGATGGATGAAATTTGAAAAAGATGAAAGTATAGATTCACCGATCCAAGAATCGGATATCGTCGTATCCGGTGGACGCGGAATGAAAGACGAAAATCATTTTGAAATGCTCTATGAACTCGCAAAAAAGTTCAACGGTACGGTCGGTGCTTCACGTACGGCCGTCGATATGGGATGGATTCCGTACTCACATCAAGTTGGACTTTCCGGCAAAACGGTTAATCCGCGTCTTTACATGGCTTTTGGAATTTCCGGCGCAATTCAGCACATAGCGGGCATGTCGTCATCTGAAGTTGTCGTTGCCGTGAATACAGATCCCGATGCTCCCATTTTCAACGTTGCGGATTTTGGAATAATAGGAGATGCAACTGAGATCTTACCTGAACTTTTGAAAGCGCTTGGTGATGAAAATGGATGAATTCAAAAGGGTGGATGAAAAGATAGTAAAAGAGTTAAGGAGGATAACGTCAGATGCATCGGTCATATACGAGGATAAATCCGCACTTGAAAATTACTCTCACGATGAAGCAGGAGGGAAATATTACGCGCACATGCCCGAAGCAGTTGTAAAGGTCGAAAGCGCAGATCAGATATCCGAAATAGTCAAATTGGCAAATTCAGAACATATTTCTCTTACGCCAAGAGGTGCCGGAAGCGGACTTGCGGGTGCAAATGTGCCGCTTTATGGTGGGATAGTTCTATCGGTTGAAAAGATGAACAAAATTCTTGAAATAGACAAAAATAACCTCGTCGCCGTAGTCGAGCCTGGAGTTGTGACAAATGATCTGTGCAAAAAAGTTGCGGACGTAGGACTTTATTATGCAGGATATCCCATGAGCGTCGAAACGAGCTTCATAGGTGGGAATGTCGCAACGAATGCAGGAGGAAGCAAGGTCATAAAGTACGGCAACACGGGCCATCATGTCATAGGCCTTGAAGTTGTCCTTCCGGATGGTCAAATCGTCGAATTCGGAGGCAAAAGGAGAAAAGATTCATCCGGTTACGACTTCATACATCTATTCGTGGGATCTGAAGGAACACTGGGGATATTCTCAAAAATTTATCTGAATCTTATACCTTTACCGGGTAAAACTGTTGATCTGCTTGCTCCTTTCAAAGATATAGAAAGTGCCATTTCGAATGTCGGCAAACTCATGATAGAAAGCAAAACGCTTCCGAGTGCCGTTGAGTTCATAGACGGTCTTTCCGTAAAATTGGGATCCGTCTACAACAACATAAAGCTCCCATTTCAAGACGATGCGGGCGCATACCTTTTAGTTCAGTACGAAGGCCGGAATAAAGGCGAGATAGAAGATCTTTACGAGATCGGCGGGAAAACACTCGTAGATGGCGGAGCGATGGATGTTTTTGTGGCCGATAACAGAACCAACTCGGAAAAGTTATGGAGGATAAGAAGAAACTGGCTTGAGGGCATAAAAGCTTTTGATCCATATGCGCCAACGGGAGATGTTGTCGTACCTACCGACAAAATTCCGGAAATGATGCAATACATATCCGATGTTTCAAAAGATTACGATGTTCAAATCCCCGTTGCCGGACATGCTGCAGATGGGAATATACATCCAGCTCCCATGAAACCGAAGGGGATCGAACCGATGGAATGGAAGAGCCTATCGGAAGAGATCCTTGACAAGATAGCACTCAAAGCGGCAGCATTGGGAGGGGCAATAAGCGGTGAACACGGTGTGGGATTCATAAAAAAGGAACTTTTAAAACAGACAAAATCGGATCAGTACCTCTTGATGAAAAAAGTAAAATCGTTGTTTGATCCGAATGGAATAATGAATCCTGGAAAATTATTATGAAACAAAAATCAGGTGCAATTTGCACCTGATTTTAATCGATGACAAGATCTGGATTTGCTTCGAGTTTTGCTTTTAATTCTTTTGTTATCTGCTCTTGTGGAATCGTCTTTGCAATTCCTCTTATGTATTCGGCATTCGTCTCGAAGGAAATGGCATTCCAAAGACATCCAACCTGACAGTTATTGCATCCGGTCATGCAGCGATCTTGAAACATGACAACGGCTTTGTTTTTATCGACATCGAAACCGAAGACATTTCTTTTTTCTCCGCATGTTATGACACACAATCCACATCCCGTACATTTATCAGGATCTATAACAGGTCCCCAATTTATCTTTTTTCTGTCTAATCCATGCCATTTGGCAAACGCATCTTCAGCCATTTAAATTACCCTCTTTCTTAGACGAAATGACATGATCCGGAAATTTATCAAGTCTTGCTTGCAGTTCTTTTTTCACAGTCGGAAAGATCTTGTATTTCACAACTTGAGCTTTCACGAATTTAGTTGAATCCGCCGGGAACGATATGGCCTCTTCAGGACAAACCTTTCCGCATGTCGTACACCCAACAACGCAATTTCCTCCATTTGCAACCAAATATTTCTGCTGTGACTTTGAAAAACCGAAAACGGCATTTCCACAACTTAAAAGGCATAATCCGCAATCATTGCATTTCGAATAATCAATAACCGGTGCCCATTCGATCTCCGAACGAGCGACACCGTGCCACATTTTTGCAGCCATTTCAATTGCCTCCTTGTAAAAGATCGCTTTTTAAAACTTCTTTTTTTCTCTGAAGAATTTCGCAGGATTTTTGAGGATCGTGTGGAAGATCCGAGATTTTCAAACCAACGATCTCGATGAAAGCATCTTCTTTTTCCAAAAGCTCTAAGAATTCTCCAAAAGCAGAGCTCAACAGCTCTTTATTCGTCGAATAAAAAACCCACTGCTTTTCTCTTTTTTCGCCGATCAAATTTGCCGCTTTCAAAATTTTTAAATTTTGGGAAATTGCAGGTTGACTGACATCAAAAATATTCTCAAGCTCGCAAACGCAAAAAGGCCTTTTTACCATTAGAAGCGTCATTCGAAGTCTTAGAGAACTTGATAAAGCACCGAAGATATTTTCTAATTTTTTTGAATCCACACCAAATCACCTCATAAGTATATTAGCATATGCTTATGAAGTTCTCGTTAAAGCATAATTAACCTTTTGTCGTTTGTTTCGTTGGCGTTATGATTTAAGGCAACTTATTGCCTGCCGCCTTGTAAAGATCGTACCATTCTTTTCTTGTCAAAGTTATATTTGAAGCCTGACATATCTCTTTTAGACGCTTTACATTTGTCGTTCCGACAATTGGCTGGATTTTGGCGGGATGTCTCAATATCCAAGCGATTGGTATGGCATCTTTCGGAACATCGTAAGCTTTGGCAATTTTATCCATTTCATCGTTGAGTGTTTTGAATTTAGGATTGTCCAAAAAAATCCCTTCGAAAAATCCGTATTGAAACGGCGACCATGCTTGAATCGTGATTCCGTTCAAACGACAATAATCAAGCACACTGCCGTCACGATCGATTGATTTATCTATTTGCATGTTAACATTTAAGCCTACGTCGATCATACCGGTGTTTGTGACGCTAAGCTGCAATTGATTCACAATCAGTCTTTGATTAAGATATTGACTGAGCAATTCGATTTGCATGGAATTGTGATTGCTGACACCGAAGTTTCTTACCTTTCCGCTTGCATGCAATATCGAAAAGGCCTCGGCAACTTTCTCCGGCTCGACGAGCGCATCGGGACGATGAAGCAAAAGTACATCTATGTAATCCGTTTTCAAGCGTTTCAGACTGCCATCGACGGCTTCTAAAATGTGCTCTTTTGAAAAATCGTAATAACCATCTCTTATGCCACATTTCGTTTGAATGAATATCTTTTCTCTTACTCCGATCATCTCTTTCAAAGCTTTACCGAAAACCTCTTCTGATTTTCCGCCACCGTAAATATCGGCATGATCGAAGAAATTTATGCCTTCTTCTATGGCCGCCGTTATCAACTTCGAAACGTCCTTTACCGACATATCCGCAATTCTCATACAGCCAAGTGCAATTTCTGAAGCGCTGATTTCTCCGTTGGCTATTTCCATCGTTCTCACTTAAACCACCACCTTCTATATTTTGCTGACTTTGTGCAAAAATCTCGGAAGATCGGGATTCAATCCCTTTGAAATCGAAAGATTGTAAGCAAATAACTGAATGAACAAGGAAATTTCGAATGGATACAACTCTCTTTTCGTGGAAAATATCTTAAATGACAGATCTCCCTTCTTTAAAATCTCATCGTTGTCTGAAATGATGAACACATGAGAGCCCGTTTCCTTTACCTTTTCTATGACCTTAACGCTTAGACTTAAAGTCGGATCATCTGGTGCAAAGATCAAAACCGGAATATCAGGATCAAGCATTGCCAAAGGACCGTGCACGAGATCGACCGAAGACAATCCCTGAGCGCTTATGTAACACGTCTCCTTTAATTTAAGGGCACTCTCAAGGGCTATCGGATAGTTGAAGCCCGTTCCGAGAATCACGAGATCTCTTGCAAACGAATACCTTTGAGCGAGCTCTTTTATCGTCTCTTCTTGATCGAAGATACCATCGTACATTCTCTTGAGATCGTCGATATCGAACTGCTTATCTTTTATGGCATACACGAGCAACAACACCGCAGCCAAAGAAGCACTGAATGTTTTCGTCGCTGCCACGCTTTTTTCGGCTCCGGCATTCATGAGAATCGTGTTATTCCCCAAAAGTTTTGCCATCGTACTTTCAGCGTTATTCGTTATGCCTATCGTGAATATGCCTTGTCTTACAGATTGTTTGAGTATCTCACAAACATCTTCCGTCTCTCCTGATTGAGAGATTCCCATTACAAGACCATTTTTGAGCGTTGGCGGAGTTTTGTAATGCGTGTAAAGCGATCCGAGAGCAAGGGCGACGGGTATGTCGAGCTCCGATTCAAAAAGGTACTGACTGTAAATGCATGCGTTGTCGGATGTTCCTCGTCCCGTTGCCATTACCATGGTCGGAGATGCCTTTTTGAACATTTTGGCTATCTCATTTATCTTTTTCCCTTCATTCGCAATTAAACGTTCTATAACTTGAGGAGTTTCGTGAATCTCTTCGATCATCTTATAACCCATCTGATACCTCCAAATCACATTTTTAAAATCATATCTAATCTTTCCGATGCATCATACACAAGCATTTCGGGATGAGTCTTGTATGGGGTGAGTTCTGCGGTCAAATACCCTTCGTAATTCGCTTTTTTCAAAGCTTCGATAACTTTGGGCCAGTTCACATCTCCCTCAAACAAATTCTTGAACCCTTGAATGTTTCCAATGGATGTATCGAAATCCTTGACATGAACCCTCACTATGTAATCACCGAGTACCTCTATCCAATGTTGCGGATACGAAAAGGCAAGTACATTGCCGACGTCAAAATAGAATCTGACGTAAGAACTTCCGATCTCGTCTATGAACCTTTTCATCTCGATTGGACTCAAAAGAAATTTGTTCCAGACGTTTTCTATGCCTATGTACACCTTTTCCGCTTCGGCCTTTTTAGAAAGTGCTTTCAAAGCATTCAAAGATCTTTCGTAAGCTTGGGCATACGAAACATTTTCATTGACAACTCCAGGCACAACCAAGATAGCGTCGGTTTGAAGTATCTTTGCGGCATCTATCATCTTTTCAACGATCTCAATCCCCTTCTTGCGCACATTTGGATCATCATCTGTAAGCGGATATTTCCAATGGAGCCCTGTCGCAACGCTCGATATTGGTATTTTGTTTTCTTGAGCGATCTTGAGAATTTGGATTATCTCATCTTTTGTCGAGTCCATTATCAACGATGGCATGCCATGTTTTGTCTCTTCCATGTTTATCTCTATACCGTCAAAACCTGCCTTTTTAGCGTTTTCAATGCATTCTTTGACTGTGAAGTAGGGCGGAAATGTCCAGCAATTTATGCCCTTTTTCATATTTCAACGACCTTATCTTTACCGATGGATTCATAGGCCATCAAAGCAACTCTCAACGCCTCAAGTCCGTCTTTGCCGTTAACCGGTTCATCAAGATCTGACTCAATACATCTGACGAAATCCTTCAGCATAAGGTAATCCATGTCATCTCCCCAATAAAGGTATTTGCTGTATTGGATATCATCACCGTAAAGCATGCCGTGTTGCGCAAAGGCATCGACTTTCATCGTCCCCTTCGTGCCTGTGATCTCGAATGTTACATCTCCCCACGTCGGATAAGATTTGAGTCTCGACCATGAAGCGTCCAAAGTCGCAAAAATACCGTTTTCAAACTCCATCGAGATAAGTCCGCAGTCTTCGACCGGTATGTCATGGATCAACGTTCCGGCCTTGGCGTATACTTCTTTGACATCGGACTTCAAAATCCATCTCAAGATGTCCGCAACGTGAACGGTATGATCCATTATGGCTCCTCCGCCGGACAAATGCTTGTCTGTAAACCATCCGCCTGGCATCGAACCGTGATTGGTTGTACTTATCCCTATTATTTCTCCCAATCTTCCGTTATCGACGATCTCTTTCATGCGCCTTACAGGAGGTGCGTATCTCACGGGAAAGGAGACCATGAATTTGACTTTGTTTTCCTTGCAGGCGTCTATCATCTTTTGAGCATCTTCGATCGTTGTTGCAATCGGTTTTTCGACTATGACATGTTTTTTGGCTTTGGCGGCATCTATTACCATCTTCGCATGTTTTGCATTTGCGGAGCACACGATAACGGCATCGACCGATTTATCCGAAAGTATCTCTTTGTAATCTTTGAAATATTTTATCCCATGTCTTTGAGCAAAATCTTTGCCTTTTTTCTCATCTTCCTCACCTATGCCAGCTATTTCGACATTTTTGATGTGTTTAAGCGCTTCGGTATAACTTTCGGCATGCATGTGATCGCAACTTATGATCCCTATTTTCATAATTTATTTCACCTCCAGGGGTTTGTTAAGTCTTATCGATTCTATAACCGTAAGTGCCACTTTCAAGGCATAGAGTGCATCGTTGGCGTTGACCGGAGGCTGTGTGTCATGCTCGACAGAATCAAGGAATTCTCTTATTTCCCTTGTGTATGGTTCTATGTCTGGCGAAAGTGGGCTTTCAGGGATTGAAACGCTTTCAGATTTACCTTTAACTTCATCGAATAGATTTAAGTTTAAGGGAATGGAATTGAAACTGTTGAATTCAACAAGGCCTTTGGTACCTGCTATTTCTATCTTTGCGCCGAATTGCGTTCTTTGATTCCCAGCCCAATCGGAGATCAAATGGGCGATGACGCCGTTGTAAAATTCCATTGTGACAAGATCGTACTCAGGATCTAACGGTTCTTTTCTTTTGAATATATTCCCTTTCGCA
>DYLQ01000135.1 GCA_020722015.1 Thermotoga sp.
TTTCTTTGACTTTAACAACTGACCAATTGGTCAGTCTCTTTTTACAAAATACTCCTGAAGGCTTGAAGAAGGAATGCGAATACAATACTACTCCGGCTTGCAGGTACAATGACGCAGAAAGGATTAAGTATGATGTTGAACAGAGGGCAGATGACAGTAAATTTCAATATCTTGTTTTTACAATGCCGAATGAGCCTTATGAATATCTTCTTCTCTGTTGGCAGGCATCGGCTGATTTGGGCTGGTGGAAACTACTTAAGACAAATGATAATGGGGAAACATTTACTGTCGTTTGCGAGACTTCGAAACCTGTAACTAGAGGATGGATTTATAAGTTATGGCTTGCAGACCTCACTGGAGACAACGTTCCTGAACTTATTGAAGAGACGAGTGGCGTTGGATCTTCAGGTGATTCTGGAAAGGGGTTACATATATGGGAGTGGAAAAACCATTGCTTTCAATACATAGTTGTAAATGGCGAGGATGATCCCCTTGCAAATGAAGAATCGGGTATTGTGGGGACAGCGCTTCTTGAAATAGACGACCTTGACGGCGACGGGAAAGCAGAAATAGTGAAAGGTCCTTATTTGGCAATGGTAACTGATGAAAACGGTAATGTTGGTTGGGTTGCTGTTCCCCATTCGTCTTTTGTCTACCATTACGACGGTTCGATGTTTGTCAAATGGTACGAGATCGACCCCAATGATCCTAATCCTATTTATGTTCCTTCCCTCGGCGCGTTCCATCCTTCAACGCTTCCTTTATCCGAGCTTTCAAACCCGGGAAACGGCAAAATAAAAGTTTTCATTTCCGACCCGGCAGGGTCTTTGACCGCAGAAAATTTTGTGACAGGTTCTTTTGAATTCGCCGGAATCTCTTTGTCTTTCAAAAAAATCTGGAAGAACAACAAACAGCCGGAAGAATCCTCGGCCAACTTTGAATTTGCAGGCTGTCCCGTGAAGCAGTTTTTAAGAAAGAGCGAGGGGGAATGGCAGACAACTCCGTCAGACCCCTTCATCCTGAGCGCAGACCAAAAGATGGAATACCATTTTTGCGGAAAGTATGTCGAGCTTGAAGTAAACAGGAGCACTGTTTTTCCGGCAATCCTTGAAAAAGCCCAGAAGTTTTTCAATGACAATCCGACAAAGGAGATTTTCTTCACTTCGCTTCCCATAAGGGCAAAGTTCACAAATAACAAAATAGCACAGGTTTCCGCCCTCGTCTGCATCAAAAAAACAGGAAACAGCGGGGAGGCTGCCAAAACCGAAAAGGTGGAACAAATAAAAGCCACTCAGGACAAGGAAAAGAAAAAGTAGAATTTGCGGTTTGATACCTAT
>DYLQ01000014.1 GCA_020722015.1 Thermotoga sp.
ATTTCGAAGTGTCAGATGACGTCTTGGTTTGAAAAAAGAAGGTTGATCTACGGAATCTTGGATCATTTTAAAGAAGCTGAAGAGATTCACAAACGATTCCATGAAAAGATAAAATCCAACAGCGTGACGAACACGGACATTGAGATGATGCAGTCGGCGTTTTACAATTTGTACCTTGAAATTGCAAAAATGGCAGATGTTTGAAAGCTTTGGAATTAACTTCCAATTGCTATTTGATTAACAAATCAAGAAGCGGATTATACTATACTTGAAAGGTATAGATTGGAGGGATTTAAATTGGAACTGAAAAAAACGACAAAATTGGCTGAGGTTATCGATAATTATCCCAACGTTACGGAATATTTGTTTTCCATAAACCCAAGATACAAACTCTTGAAAAATCCGGTTATAGTCGAACTTATGTCAAAGAAGATCGATCTTGAGCACGTTGCAGAAAGAGGAGGGTGGACATTCGAAGAACTCTCTTCAAAGATAGTCGATGGAATTAAAGCGGGAAAGATCAAAAGTGGCGAATTGCCGACAACGAATACAAAAGAGATCAAAGAACGAATGAAAACGCTTTTGAAGATGCTTTATGAGGGCAAAGACGTTGAAAATGTGAAAAAAGAGTTCAAAGAATTGATAAGCAAAGCCGATCCGATTTTAATAGCCGTTGTCGAAGGAGAATTGACGAAGGAAGGATATACGGTCGAAGATCTCATGAAAGCCTGTGATGTCCACCTTGAACTTTTCAAAGATCAGATCTCGAGTTCGCGAAGAAGAGTATCGAAAGATCACCCGCTTTGGAGATTTATAAAAGATCACGATGCCATGATGTTTTGGATCGAACAAGGCCGTGATTTAGTACACGAGATGAAAAAGCGGAAAGATTACGATGACGCATCTGATCTTATAAAAGAATTGAAGCTTACAATGGAACATTTGAAAGAATCGGAGAATCATGACGTAAGGCAGGAAAACACTTTGTTTCCGGTTGTCGAAAAGTACGGAGTTGAGGAACCTCCTTCGATAATGTGGGAAGAACATTACAACATGAAAAACAAAAGAGCTCAGATAGAAAAACTCATAGAAGGAATTCCTTCGAGACCTTACAATGAATTTATCGATATAATGGAAGGTAACTTCATCTACCTCGTTGAAACCTTTTCACAGCACACCAAAAAGGAGCAGGAAATACTTTACAACGTTGCCCTCGATCTTTTATCCGATCAAGACTGGAAAGACATCAAAAAAGAATCCGATGAAATTGGATATTTCGAATTGCCGAAGGAGGTTTTAGATTATGAATGAAAGTTCGCAGGAATTATTTGGAGGCTTGCCGGTTGAAACTTTGTTGAAGCTCTTCGATGCGCTACCCGTTGATATTTCTTTCGTAGACAAAGATGATGTGGTCACGTATTTCAACCTTCCTAAAAGAGGCAGAGCTTTTGTCAGGACAAAATTGGACATCGGACGCAAGGTTCAAAAGTGTCATCCTCCAAAAAGTGTTCATGTGGTCCAGAAAATATTGGACGATTTCAAGGCGAAAAAGAGAGACTCAGCAGATTTTTGGATAGAAGGTAACGGAAAGTTTCTTTACATAAGATATTTCCCAGTTTACGATGAAAACGGTGAATATTTCGGTACGCTTGAAGTAACGCAAGATGTCACGGAAATACGTCAATTGAAGGGAGAAAAAAGACTCCTTGATGAAGAAAATAACTGAGATGTAGATCGAAACGAAAGGTGAAGCGAGGAATTTGTTGAAGATTACGAAACCAATTGGGTTGTTTTCGTTTCTTATGATGAGGAATAGCAAATTATTGTCCTCTTTATGAGGATTGTAATGCTCCCCTATAGCGATACACTCAAAAGTAGAATCTTTTGTAACTTCGTCGACACCGGTTGCTTTGTTTCCGGATAGTTCTTTATGGCATTCAAGCAACATTTCCTCATCTATGAGATGGGCTAAACTTGTGAATTTCTCTTTCGGTCGTTCTTTTGCAATTTGTGCTATCCTCGCAAGTTTCGTTTCCAATTGTCCTCCACCTCTGTGTGCAGTAATTGTTTCTCTTACAAGGTCCTCCTAATGTAATTGCCTTTTCTCCACGGAAATTACTCCGCTTCACAGATACTACGCAACTATCCGACTTCCTGCCCGTCATTTGCCTTCCTTGCCGTTTACGCTTGTAGGGCATACTCTTGTTAAGAGCACAGGCAGGATCTCCTGAGTTTCTGCTAACTCTCGATTATAACGTACCAGGTTCTCAGACACCGGAGGGTTTGTAAAGACTCACCATATCGCCTTTACAAATATTGCCTTCTGCATAGGATGAATGCATCGGCCATCCTCGTTTTATGACACATTTCGGTGCTCTATCACTTCAGCTCATCGCTTCCGGCCCGTTATTTTGTTTGTCTACGCTTTAAACATACAGTTACCTGGATGTCTACAAGACTAACTACGAAATTGCTGGTTAGGCGTTATTTCGACAGGACTTTCACCTATTAGAGTTAACACAATTTCTCAGCCGCACCATCCTAAGGTATCATGACACGAATAACGTAGTCTGAGACTTAGGCTAATCAACCAGGCTTAATGCCTTCGACTTTAGTCGTGGGTAATTGACCTCAATTCACCTTTCTTTTCTCCAAATTAAAAAGCAGGGCTTTTGCCCCGCTTTTTTACAACCTTGAACCGAATATCGTTATCTTTAAAAGATTCTCTACCATAACTCTTTGGGAAATCTCTTTCTTGCATATTCTGTCAGCCAACTCTTCTATGTCATGTTTTCTCATCTTTGAGACCTCCTTTGCTTTCAACTGCCCTTTGATTTTATTCTATACCCTTTTAGTCTACTTGTCAATACCCAAATCGATAAAAGATTATTTCTCGATAATCTCATAAAAAGATATTCCCACAAGTCCAGGACCTGTATGAACAACGAGCACCGGGCTTATCTGGCCAACGAAAAATTCATTTACATTTATTCCCGACTCTTTTACTTTGAGAATAAATTCATTTGCTTCTTCTTGATCTTCTCCATTCATGACGGCCAGATTCACTTTTTTGTTTTCAGTTTCCTTCGATAATATATCAAACATCTTATTCATGGCCTTACGCCATCCGAGAATTTTTGCGTAGGAATAATAAACTCCGTCTTTGTCTATCGATATTATCGGCTTGATGCTAAGGAATTCTCCAAGCGTTGTCTCAACGTTGCCTATTCTGCCGCCAGCTTTTAAATACTTGAGACTCTTTATCACGAAAAAAAGTTTTACGCTATTCTTAACGTTTTCAGCCAATAAGCAAACATCCTCAAAAGTTCTGCCTGCTTTTACCGCTTTTGCGGCTTCGTAGACTGTAAAGCCCAGGCCGATCGAAAGATTTTTTGAATCTATAATCTTCATCTTCATCTCTTCGTATTCTTTGCAAACCATGTTGAGCATTCCATATGTCCCACTTAAACCGCTTGAGATGGTTATCACAAGTACGTGAGTATATTTCTCGTTTCTAAGGGTATCAAAAAGATTTTTAACATCGCCAATCAAAGGCATGGATGTTTTAGGTATCTCCGTCTCAAGCAATCTATAAACCTCCTGAGACTTTATTTCTGTTTTGTCTCTGTACGTTTTATCCTTGTAAACAATGAGTAAAGGCAAAATTTTTATGTCGTACTTTAAAATAAGTTCTTCGTCAAGATCGCAAGAACTATCCGTTACAATCGCTATTTTTTCCATCGTATCTCCCCCAACAAAAGTCATTTGAATTTTTGAAATTCATTCAAAACAATTTTAGCACATTCCGCTTTTTTTATTCGGATAAATTTTAACGGAACACAGGATCATCCTTATTATTATAGGTTTACCTTTTATAAAAATAGGTTTACCATGTAAACCATGGTAAACCAAAGATAGAAAATATGACATTTATTTCTTTTGATTTTATGCTATAATTTTTTCAAAATCGAATTTAACATAAGATGCTTTTGTTAAATTCAAAATGACAACTACGGAGGACAAAATGGAGCTCAAACGCTACAATTTCGATGAAAAAATCGACAGACACGGTACAAATTCGGTAAAGTGGGAAGGCATGACGAAGATGTTCGGAAGAGAAGGTCTTTTCCCAATGTGGGTGGCAGATATGGACTTCAAAGTCCCTCAAGAGGTCATAAACGCCATAAAAGCTCGGGCGGATCACGGAATTTTCGGGTATACCTTTAGATCAGAAAACTTTTACAACTCCATAATCGGTTGGATGAAAAGAAGGCACAATCTTGACATAAAGCGAGAATGGATTGTCGATGGTGCCGGCGTTGTGTCTGCTATAACGATAGCGGTACTTGCATACACAAATCCAGGTGACGAAATCATAGTGCAGCCACCGGTTTACTATCCATTTTTCAGAGTCGTAAAAAACAACGGGAGGATCATCGTAAACAATCCGCTTAGATTTGAAAACGGCAGGTATTTAATGGATTTTGAAGATTTGAAAAGAAAGATAAGCAGAAGAACGAAGATGATGATCCTTTGCAATCCTCATAATCCCGTTGGCAGAGTCTGGACTCATGATGAACTTGAAACGCTTTTGAAGATATGCAACGATAACGATTTGATCCTTGCATCGGACGAGATCCATTCTGACTTTATCTATGCTCCAAATATCCACACCTCCATTTTATCTCTTGATTCAAATAGGAATACTTTGACCTTCTTAGCACCAAATAAAACCTTCAACCTTGCAGGTATACCATCTTCGGTCGTTGTGATACCCGAAAAAAGATTAAGAGACGAATTTCAAACGATGGTTGAAAATCTTGACATCGAGACATCAAACATATTTTCCATGGTTGCTACCCAAGCTGCTTACACGTACGGCGATAAATGGTTTGATGCCTTGCTTGAATATCTTACCGAAAATCTGAATTTTTTGGAATCATTTATTGAAGAGCACATACCAAAGGTCAATTTGATAAAACCCGAAGGTACATACCTTGCGTGGCTTGATTTCAGAAAAATTGGACTTTCAGATGAAGATATCTCAAGGCTTATCATCGACAAGGCAAATCTTGCCCTCGACGATGGAAATCTTTTTGGCATCGGCGGAAGCGGTTTTCAAAGGATGAACATAGCCATGCCACGTGAATTGCTTTTGGCAGGGCTTAAGAAGTTGAACGATATCTTTGGAGATGAGAAAAATGCGTGAAGTAAGTCCCATAAAAGATGTGAAAAAAATAAAAGAAGTGAAAAATTTGATGATCGCTAACGGAGATTTTAGGGATCTTTTGATATTCACGCTGGGTATAAATGCAGGTCTCAGAATATCAGATATCCTCAAATTGAGATGGGAAGATATACTGTACAAAAACGGAAAAATAAGAGAAGAAGTGCTGATAAAGGAGAAAAAGACCGGTAAAACGAAAAAATTTCCACTAAATGATGCCGTTATCGAGAGCATAAATGGTTACATGAAGAAGATCCAATCTTTCAAAATGGAAGATTGGATCTTCCCAAGCAGAAAGAAAAATGGAGGTGTGAAACCAATAAGCAGAATTGCAGCATGGCAGATGATAAACAAATACTGCAAAAGCGCTGGAATAAAAGAAAATGTCGGGACTCATACACTTAGGAAGACATTCGGATATCACCAATACAAAAACGGAACGGATATCGCCATGCTTCAAAAAATGCTCAACCACTCAAGTCCCAAAATAACCCTTAGGTACATAGGAATAGAGCGCGAAGAAATGAATGAGAGGTATAAGTCGGTTAATCTGTAAGTTTACCTATATATACCTTGTAAACTTTAAAATATTTTGGTATACTAATTTTATACTAAGTCAAGGAGGTACTGAATGACAGACACGACTTATTCCGTCAAAATAGACGAGGAGTTAAAGGAAAGAATCACGAACGCCATAAAAAACTCCGGGGTTACGGGAAAAGAATTCTTCGCAAAACTCATAGAAAGTTATGAAGCTCAGAACGCCGGTCATGAAGATCATGTCAAAGAATTTTCCGAACTTGAAGGTCATCTTTCAAGGATAAGATCGCTTTACGCTGGTTTGATAGAAGACTCAAAGCTCGAGCTCGAAAGTATAAGTTCAGAATACAAAAAGGAGAGCGAAGAAAAAGAAAAAACCATTGAATCGCTGACTGAAAAGCACAAAACCCTTTCAGATGAACTTTCGAAGGTCAAACTCTCAATTGAAGAGGCCAAAAATGAAAACAACATTCTCAAGAAGAATCTGAAAGATTTATCAGAAAAAGACGAAACAAATCTTGAACTTATAAAAGAATACAAGGAAAAAATAAAAAAAGTCGAAATGGAGATAGAGTCATACAAAGAGATAAAGGTGGAGAATGAATCTTTAAAAAAGCAGATTATCGAAATGGAAAAACACGTTGACGAAATTAGAAGAGAAAACGAGGAACTCTCGAATGAAATCGAAAGTTTAAAATCAGATCTTGAAAGAATTCAAGCCGATCACAAAAAAGAGATTGAAGGAATTTCGTTGAGATCCAACATGGAATATCAGACAGGGATTATGAAGGAAAAGCAGGAATGCCAGGATCGCATAAGAACGATAATAGACGATCAGAGGAAACAATTTGAAGAATATAATTCAACCATAAAAAAACTTTACGCACAGATAGACGAAATGAGAGAAACCATACTTTCCTTGAAAACAAAAAACATCGAAGGAAAAAACGAAAATGGGGGTGTCAAAAGTTGAAGAAAATTTCATTTGTCTTGATAGCCTTATCGTTGGGAATAACCATGGCTTTCGGTCAAACTATAGAAGATCTCCTCAAATTGGCAGACAACATCTCATCTATAAATTATGTCAACGATATATCATCTTTATCCGGTGTTACTTCTTTTGGCATTTATGGATCTGCCGGTTCAGTCGCGATCGGTTCAAATCCCATCTCTTACGTAGCAACAGGTATTGTGAGCGTGGGTATATACAAAAATCTCAAAGTCAACGTTGGAATATCTTCTGACAATGAACTTTCGATCTCTGCGATCTTCGATCCAAATTCATATCAAAGAAGCCAATCTGCATTTTTGTATCGGTATATCAGCAACAAAATCAAACTCAAAATTGATGTGATAAATTATTTTTTCGATGCCATGAAGATGATAACCATGACAAATTATGAAAGTGCCCAATCGACATCTCTTCAAAATCAAGCCAACGTTGCCCTCATGAAATCTCAATATGCTTACGATCTCAACATGGTAAATGTACTTTTGAACATCAACATGGGCAATTTCTCATTTCCCGCTTTAAATGTCCCTGAGATCCCAAAAACCTTTACACCGTATTATCAATACAACGAACCATCTCAAAATTCGGATTTGTCTTTCGGACTTAATGGTTCCATACTTCAAAATCAGAACGCTTCACTCTCGTTCTCCGTTCAATATTCATGGGATCAAACATCTCAACGAACTGTCCAAAACGTCGAAAATGTTCAGAAAAAGAAATACTTCGATGATATGAGCATACTTTCAAATGTTGTCCGCCTTTACGATTCTAAGATCAACGGACTTTTGAAGACATACTCAACTGTTTATGGAAACTATCTTCAAGGTAAAACTACTTATACCGATGTAAAAAGCATCTCGAACGATATTTCTCGGTATGGTTATGAAAGAGATATGTTTTGCATAGAACTTTTAAGAGATTACTATCTCTACGAAGTACTTAGTTGAACGGAGAAGATCGAATTGAAAATAGTAAATGATGACGAGATGAGAGAAATAGAATCTAAAGCTTTGGATTACGGCATAGATGGCGCTTTAATGATGGAACATGCTGCTTCTTCATCTTACGTTGCCATTAAAGAAGAGTTGGAAAGTCTCGGGAGAAAGAAATTTCTCGTTCTCGCAGGAAAAGGCAACAACGGAGGAGATGCGCTGGCTTTGGCGAGATACCTGCTCGAATCAGGAGCCACAGTTAAGGTTTGTCTTGTACTTGGTGAACCGTCATCCGATCTTGCAAAACGAAATCTTTTGATTCTCACAAAATTGGGAGTGGAATGTGTGAGATACGCAAAAAATTACGATCTTGCCAAGGATATCATCGATGCCGATGTGGTTGTAGATGGAATATTGGGTATTGGTTTTAAAGGTCAGATTGAAGCGGAATTATCGAAGGTAATAGAGATGGTAAATGCACATTCAAAATACACCATTTCCATTGATGTTCCAACTGGCATAGACGCAAATACCGGTCAAATATCTCAAAATTGCATAAAAGCCGATATGACCATAACATTTGGGTTTTCGAAAACAGGTCTACTTTTGTATCCAGCAAGATCGTATTGTGGAAAGGTTAGGGTCGAAAAGATAGGCATACCTCAACAATTCCTTGAATCGATCGAACTTAAAGGAGAGGTAACGACTTTTGAAGATGCAAAAAAACTCGTCCCCAAAAGACCCGCATTTTCCAACAAAAGCACATTCGGGAAGGTACTTATTCTATCAGGTTCTTCAAATTACACAGGTACACCGTCGATGGTAGCCATGGGCGCTCTGAGGGTGGGAGCCGGACTTGTCATCGTTGCAACCCCTTCGCCTTTCAACACGGTTGTCACGTCAAATTTACCGGAAGCGATAGCGATCCCATTGCCCGATGTGAATTTCATATCTTCAAAAAGCATTGACACCATAGACAAAATAGCGGAAAATGCCGATGTCATAGCCATAGGTCCGGGCATCGGTACAGAAAAAGCAACCGAAGCGGTTGTAGAGCATATCGTTAATACTTGGAAAGATAAATATTTTGTGATAGATGCCGATGGATTAAACCTCATTTCAAAAGCTTTCGATCGCTACAGATTCAACCAAAAAACGATTTTAACGCCTCACCCTGGAGAATTCGCAAGGCTTACATCGCAAAGTGTCACGGAAATAATCTCAGATCCCGTGAAACATGCTTTGGAACTTTCAAAGATGAAAAACGTAACCGTGCTTTTGAAAGGGCCTACAACCGTCATATCGAAGCCTGATGGAAAATATGCCATTAACGTAACTGGCAACAGTGCGCTGGCCAAAGGCGGAACTGGAGACATACTCACAGGTATGATAGCGGGTTTTATGGCTCAAGGACTTTCTGCTTTCGATGCGGCCAAACTTTCTGCTTACGTACATGGAAAAGCGGCGGAAATTTATTCTCAAAACAAAAGTGAGGCCTCTATGCTTGTCAGAGACCTCGCTGATTTGATACCTCAAGTTCTAAAATCGCTTAGCCAATGAGTTTTTCGAGAAAGGTCGGTATTACAAAAGCGGCATCGTGAATTTTTCTGTTGTAGTAGATCAAAGTACCATCAAGGGCTTTTATTCTCGATTCATCCCCTTTAAACGAAGGATCTACGTTTTTAGACGCATAAGCAAAGACCCAAAAACCAGATGGATACATCGGTACAAAGGCAACATAAGGTTTAACAATTGAAAAAGCACTTTTTATTTCTAAAAAACATCTTTCCATTTCTTTATAATCGTAAACAGGATTTTCTGCCTGAACTACCATTATGCCATCATCTTTGAGAGCATCCTTGCATGATGCGTAAAACTCACCGGTAAAAAGTGAATTGCCAGCACCTTTGTATGGATCGGTTGAATCGACAATTATGACATCATACTGAGAATGCTTGCCTGCAACGAAATTTTTACCATCTTCGTTGTGAATAAAAACCGAAGGATCGGTGATCTTTGATGCTATTGCCGGGAAATTTTCCTTGCATATTTTTATGATTTCCGGATCTATTTCCACAAGATCAACACGTTTTACCGATTTGTGTTTTAGGATCTCTCTTACAGCTCCGCCATCTCCTCCACCTATTACAAGCACATTCTCAGGATTGAGATGAGAGAAAAGCGGAACGTGAACTATCATTTCATGGTATGTGAATTCCCATCTTTCGTTGAGTTGAATCATTCCGTCAAGAGCCAAAACCTTACCGAGATCCGGTGTTGAAAAAATATCTATCTTTTGAATGGCGCTCTGTTTTGAAAACTCTATCCTACTTACCTTGAATATGGTCCCAACATTTCCTCCAGCAACGGTTTCTTCAAAAAAGAAAGACATGTTTTCTTTAGCCAACTTTTACACCTTCCATTTCTCCGATGCCAACTTTATCGTACTCCCCTCTTTGAAGCTCAAAAACGGATTCTCTTTTAGATTTCATAACATTTTTTAGATACTCGAAAGCCTTCCACGGATCTACAGAGTCACCGCACGTGAAAATATCAACAGCAGCGTAACCGTATTCTGGCCACGTGTGAATGGACAGGTGCGATTCCGCTATTACGACAACACCACTTACTCCGTAAGGATTGAACCGATGAAAAGTGGAATTAACAATGGTAGAATTGGCCTTTCTTGCAGCCGTTCTCATGTGTTCCTCAATTTCGGCTATGTCATCAAGCACAGCCCCATCACAATCGTAAAGTTCAATAAGAAGATGCCTTCCGAGAGCCTTCATATGCGGCGCCTCCTTTAATCTATAGTTATCCATAACAATATGGCTTTTTTCGATTTAGAAATATTTCTTACCTGATGCTTTCTATCGGCCTTGTAATAGAAACAATCACCATTCCTTAATTTAAACCGTATGTCATCAAGCCACAGTTCAACATTTCCTTCTATTAAATACCCGAACTCTTCACCTTCATGATAATCTTCTGCCGGCGTTTCTCCTTCGGGCTTTATTATCACTATCTTTGGATCAATTTTCTTATCTTCAACGCCTGGTATTAAAAGCATTGACTTCATGCCTTCCGGTTCATCGTACAACGGAACTCTTTCCTTTTTCGTAAAAACAACCTTTGAAGGAACCTCTTCCGCAAAAAATTGCTTAAGACTCACTCCAAGCACATTTAAAATTTGCTCAAGAGTTACTATCGATGGAGAAGTTCTATCTCTCTCAAGCAAAGATATGAATCCCTTTGTCAAATCAGCCCTCTCGGCAAGTTCTTCTTGGGTAAAACCCTTTGAGAGCCTTAATCTCTTCAATTTTGCACCTATTTCCATCATAATCCTCTTTAATGATGTTAGTTTGTTTAAAATATTAAACGTTTAATAAAGCACAAACACAGGCCAAAACAAAATTTCAATTCTCAAAAGAGCAAATTTAGCATACACAAAAGTCTATATAATTAAACTATATGATTAATGACATTAAACAGTATAACATTTTAGTTCGACTGTGTCAATAGGACGAATTGAATCATAGACAATGTTGTAGAACTGACAGGATTAAATCGGAACTATGCCTGTCGATTGTCAAGAACATTTTCGACAAGATATGATAGAATTGTATTAGGTGTATACAGAGAAATTGAAAAGAGGAGGAAGCGTATGGAAGGAAGGATTTTAGAGCATCCTATCCTTAGTTTTACAAGACAAAAGCGTGTTAGAATCTTCTTCGAAGGCAATGAGATCGAGGCTTACGAAGGTGAGAGTGTTGCTGCTGCTTTACATGCTGCCGGAATAAAAGTCCTTAGGTATACTCCAATCAACGGAAGACCTGCCGGATTTTTTTGCGCTGTTGGTAAGTGCTCTTCGTGCCTTATGGAAATAGACGGTGTACCAAATGTCAGATCCTGCATGACAAAGGTCAGAGATGGAATGCAAGTTAGGCGTCAGCACGGCAAAGGTGATCTTGTATGAAAGAGTATGATGCTATCGTTATAGGCGGAGGACCTGCAGGCATGTCGGCCGCAAGTGTTCTTGGAGATCATGTTAAGACCCTGATTTTGGATGAAAACGATGCACTTGGTGGCCAACTTGTAAAACAAACTCACAAATTCTTCGGAGATCACGCACATTATGCTTCAAAAAGAGGCTTTGAAATTGCCAAAGAATTAACGGATGAGATTTACAAAAAGCCTGTCGATATTTCAACTGCTTCGACGGTTATAGGCATATATCCTCAAAACACGGTTGCCTACGTTAAAGATGGACGTGAAGAACTGGTAAGGTACAAAAAACTTCTTATAGCAACGGGAGCGATGGAAAGGCAACTTCCTTTTATCAATTCAGATCTGCCTGGAGTTTATGGAGCAGGTGCAATTCAAACGCTTATGAACCAATACGGCATTTTCCCCGGGAAGCGTTTTTTGATAATCGGTTCTGGAAATATAGGTCTCATATTGGCTTATCAACTTGCTCAAACAGGGGCCGAAGTAAGGATGATAGTTGAAGCCCTCGATAAAGTAGGTGGATACGAAGTTCATGCCAACAAGGTGAAAAGACTTGGAATACCAATTCTTCTAAAACATACAATAGTCAAAGCAATGGGAGATGAATCGGTTCAAGGCGTGGTTATAGCAGAAGTTGATGATAAATTCGGGGTTATTCCTGGGACCGAGAAAGAAATAGTCGTTGATACAATATGCGTTTCAGTTGGCCTTATACCTCTTACCGAGTTAGCAGAACAGGCAAAATGTAAAATCGAATATATTCCTGAACTTGGAGGATATGTACCTGTAAGAGATGAAAGGATGCATACGACAAATTCGGATGTCTTTGTCGCCGGAGATCTTTCCTCAATAGAGGAAGCGACAACAGCTATAATAGAGGGAAAGTTGGCGGCAATGCAGATCGTCAAAGATCTGACAAAAACCGATTTGGGAAAAGAAATTTCAGATGAATTGAAAACACTTGATATCTTCAGGAGCGGTCCTAAATCTTTCAAGATAAGAAAAGGCCTTGAGAAGATGGGAATAAAAGTGCCTGAAATCGAAGTCCCCAAACTCTTTCAGACGCCCATCGAAAATGCAAAATCAAAATTACATGCCGTCATAGAATGTACAGAAGAAATACCGTGTAATTCCTGTGAATCATCGTGCAAATTTGATGCCATAAAGGTGGGAGAAAACATAAACACACCACCGATATTTGATCCTTCAAAATGCACGGGCTGTGCGGTGTGCGTAACTGCCTGCCCTGGCCTTGCCATCTTCATGGAAAAACTGGATGAATCTCCAAATGCAACAATTGGAATACCTTACGAATTTTTACCTCTTCCCAAATTCAACGAAAAAATGTGGGGAATGGATAAAGAAGGTAATTACGTGTGCGATCTCACAGTTAAGAGGGTCGTTAAAAATCCAAACAAGACAAACATCGTGTACGTAGAATTGCCAAAAGAATTCGTTGACGATGTGAGACACGTGAGATATCCTAAAAAAGAGAGTCCATTTGTTTGCAGATGCGAAGAGGTAACTTTAGATCAAATAGAAAAAATAATAGATTCCGGCATAACTGATTTTGAAGAAATAAAAAGGATGACAAGAATTACCATGGGACCGTGCGGAGGAAAAAATTGCAAGATGATAACCCTTGGCATAATTTCAAGAAAAACAGGTATTCCAATATCTAAACTTTCTCACGGAACATCAAGGCCACCTGTAAAACCCACGGAATTTTCTGCCTTCCTAAGAGGCGATGAAAAATGATAGATCGCGCATCTGTTGTCGTTGTCGGTGGTGGAATAGTCGGAAGTGCAATTGCTTTCAATTTGCTGAAGATGGGCATGAAAAACGTATGCGTGATAGAAAGATCTTATGTGTCATCGGGCTCAACCGGAAGATGTGCCGGTGGAATACGTCAACAATGGTCATCCTCTATGAATGTAAAACTTGCGATGAGGAGTGTAAAACTTTTCGAGCAATTTGAAAAAGAGGTCGGCATGAATATAGAGTATTACCAAGGTGGATATCTGCTTTTGGCTTACACCGACTCTGAAAGTGATGACTTTGTAAAAAACGTTAAAATGCAAAAATCGCAAGGTCTTGACGTTGATATATTGACTAAGCATGAGATAAAAGAGAAATTTCCATTCATAAACGTCGAAGGTGTGAAATTGGGTAGTTGGTGTAAAAGCGATGGCCATGCAAATCCTCAAATAGCCAATATAGCGTACGCTATTGCCATAAGAAAAATGGGAGGTGAATTCATAACCCATACGACAGTTACAGGTATAGACGTGCAAAACGGACAAATAGTAGGTGTGCAAACTGATAATGGATACATACACACGAATACCGTTATAGATGCTGCGGGTTTTGAGTCTCCCAAAATAGGAGAAATGGTGGGAATCACAATTCCAGTTTACGGAGAACGCCATCAGATACTTGTTACTGAAGCTGTAAATCATTTCCTTGATCCGCTCGTCATAAATTTCAACCACAATTATTACGTTAGACAAACGCGTCATGGCTCTTTGATAATGGGACAGGGCGACGTTAATCCTGCTCCGGGAGAGGATATTGGGAATACCATAGAATTTTTAGAGGAAATGTCCGAAAAAATGGTAAGGGATTTTCCCATCATCAAAAACGTTCACATAGTAAGACAATGGTCAGGAGCCTACGATATGTCTCCGGATGCCCAACCCATAATAGATGAAAGTAAAAGTGTATCTCGTTTCATATATGCAACAGGTTTTAGTGGACACGGATTCATGCTTGCACCTGCAGTTGGCGAAGCCGTGGCAGAAATGATCATCTATGGTCGAACTGTCACAACAGATATAAGCAACTTAAAAATGGACAGATTTGCAATCGGAATCGAAAGAGAACATAATGTCGTCTAAAGGAGGAAAATCAGATGAAACTTGAAACGTTTAAAAACATGAGAATCCTTGATTTTAAATCTTCCGAGGATAAATCGAGGATGTCGGAAGCACTTGGAAAGGCGAGATCGGAATTTGGGAAAACTTACAAAGCCTTTATAGGCGGAAAATGGGTAGACACAAATGATAAGATAACGTCTGTCAATCCGGCAAACCCATCTGAAGTAGTCGGATACGTTGCAAATTGTGGTGAAAAAGAAGTTGATATGGCTTTTGATGCGGCAGAAAATGCTTTTGAAAAATGGAGATTCTCGAAGGCATCGGACAGGGCACAATATCTTGTCAAAATTGCCAAAATCATGGATGAGAGAAGGTACGAACTCGACAGTTGGATGGTTTATGAAGTCGGTAAAAATTGGATGGAGGCAGACGGAGATGTGGCTGAGGCTATAGACACGCTGAATTATTACGCTCACGAAGCTTTGAGATATTCAAGAGGGTATAAAACTTATCAGATTTACGGAGAAAAAAATGAAGTTAAATATATTCCGATAGGAACAGGTGTCGTTATTCCACCATGGAATTTTCCGGTTGCCATATTAACGGGAATGACTGCCGCCGCAATAGCCGCTGGTAATACGGTGCTTCTGAAACCGGCGTCCATCGCCTCCGTTATAGCGGCAAAAGTTGCCGAGATCTTCTCTGATGTTGGTTTACCTGATGGCGTTTTTAATTTTGTTCCCGGATCCGGATCGAAAATAGGAGATTATCTTGTCAAAAGTCCGAGGACACGTTTCATAGCCTTCACAGGTTCAAAAGATGTGGGCTTAAGGATAAACGAACTTGCGGCAAACCATCAAAAAGGGCAAAAATGGATAAAGCGTGTCATACTTGAGATGGGTGGGAAAGATGCGATCGTTGTCGATGAAACGGCTAATCTCGATACTGCCGCCGATGGAGTAGTTGTAAGCGCATTTGGAAACCAAGGTCAAAAATGCTCTGCCTGTTCAAGGGTTATAGCCGTTGAAACCATCTATGATGAATTGCTTCAAAAAATAGTTGAAAGGGCAAAAAAGATAAAAGTTGGGGATACATCCAATTTTGAAAATTGGATGGGTCCTGTTTCGAGCGAAGAAGCTTTTAAAAAGATCATGAGTTACATAGAAATTGGTAAAAAAGAAGGGAAATTGGTACTTGGAGGAAGCAGAACAGGAAATGTTGGATTTTTCATAGAACCAACGATCTTTTCGGATGTGAACCCAAATGCCAGGATAGCGCAAGAAGAGATATTTGGTCCCGTGTTATCGGTAATAAAGGCAAGAGACTTTGACGATGCCGTTGATATATTCAACTCCACCGAGTACGGCCTGACTGGAGGAATATACACAAAAGATAAAAGCAGGATAAAAAGGGCAAAAGACGAATTCCACGTTGGAAATCTTTACATAAACAGAAAGATAACCGGTGCTTTTATAGGTGTTCAACCATTTGGCGGCTTCAACATGTCTGGAACAGATTCCAAAGCAGGAGGACGAGATTATCTTTTACTTTTCCTCCAAGCAAAATCAATAGCAGAAAAAATTTAAGGCGGTCTAACCGCCTTAAATTTCAAAGTTAACTATACTAAATCTTTTTTAAAACCAGCATATAAATTCAAATTTGACGGAGAGCAAATTGCCTTGCAGCTGATCTGCGCAGCGAAGCGAGGACCAGACACCGAAAGACAATTGCTGAAGTCAAATGACTTCGCTTTTTAAAGTTGGTTTAGTATACCATCGGCTTTATTTAAATTTGATCGTAAAGCTCATACTCTATGGGATTTGGTATTGAATTGACTATCCTTATTTCTTTGCGCTTTTTCTCTATCCATGCTTCTATCAGATCTGAAGGAAAAGCTTGAGAAAGAAATTCATGATCTTTTTCAAGGGCATCAAGAGATTGTTCAAGGTTCGCTGGGAGATCTGGTGTGTTTGAAATATTGCCGTTGGAAGACCCAAACCCTTCTTTCTCGGGATCAAGTCCATCCTTTACGCCATCTATTCCCGCAAGTAGCATTGCAGCCATGGCATAATGAGCATTTGCAGTTGCATCCGGCATTCTGAATTCTATCCTTCTTACTTTTGCATCGTTGACGTATGCAGGAATTCTTATCGCCGAATTTCTATTTCCGAGAGCAAAAGAAGGCCTTGTAGGTGCTTCAAAGCCGGGTATAAGTCTTTTGTAAGAATTCGTCGATGGATTTGTGAAGGCCATGACGGCAGGTGCATGTTTTAAAAGACCTGTTATGTAGGAAAGCGCTATTTTTGAAAGTAAATAAAGTCCTTTCGGATCATCAAAAACGTTCTTCGTGCCTTTTACAAGATACTGATGAACATGCATACCATTTCCGGCATGATCGTGAAGTGGTTTTGGAAGAAAATTGGCGACATATCCATAATCGTTGACCACATTTCTGACAACGTATTTGAGGATAGGTATCCAATCAGCAGCCTCTAAAGCATCGAGAAGTTGAAATTCGATCTCGAATTGCGATATTCCCACTTCATGGTGATGGTATTTTATCGGCATACCGATTTTAGTCAAAACAGAAACTATCTCATTTCTCATATCGTAGGTTGAATCGAAAGGTGGAATGGAATGATATCCTTTGTCTTTAGGAACAGCAGGTGCTTTCATAACAGGCCAATTTGTTTCATCGCTTCTTGTTTTAACGCATATAGCCCTTTGAGATACTTCATAAGTTATGCTTTTGAAGATGTTGAATTCCATCTCTGGCCCGACGATCATTTTGGATGCAATTCCAAGTTCTTTCATGTATTCTATGGCATTTTTAAGCACATTTCTGGGATACCAACTGAAAGCGGTGTTGTCTGTCAAGATCACGTTGCATAAAACTGAAAGTGTCGAATAGGCAAATGGTTCTTCCACGACGGTTGATAGATCTGGGATGGCAATCATATCGCTAAAAGTGGTGTGAGTGTAACCGAAATTCGATGCGTCAAAGCCCACGCCATTTTCCAAAACGGAAGATGTTACATAGCCCGAAGGTAAAGTCACGTGTTTTAAACTTCCGTTGATATCATAAATCTTTAAATCTAAATACTGATAACCCTTAACTTTTTTAAGAAATTCTTCTGAGTTCATGCTTCCTCCTCCTGATATTTATCTTTTACTGCCCGTATTTCGGTATAACGCATATGAATTCAATAGGACCATCTTGAGCGCAAAATTGATGTTTTTCATTTTCAGAGATAAAAACATAATCTCCGGCTTTTATCGCTTTTTCCCCTTCGGATGTTTTCAAAATTCCGTTTCCACTTAAAACGTAGACCTCATGTTCCCACGGATGTGCATGATCTGGCGTAAATCCACCCGAATTTATTTTGAAATGTCTCATGATGTAATTCGGAGCACCCGCTTTTAAACCTATTAGAATGCGTTTCTCAACACCTTTTACCACTTTGCCGTCATTCATGATCTCGGGATTTATATCCTCATGTTTTCCAACCAGGATCAATTCATTCACCTACCTTCCAGCAATCTTTACATCTCGGTTCATACTTTGTTTCAACATCTGAGCCTTCAACTTTGAAGATGGGATCTTTTGTGGACGCAGGCCTCCACTTTCCATCTTTCATTATAAGCCTTTGGGTGAGCGTTGCATCTTTTCCACAAACAACACAAACAGCCTTTAAAAGTGCTATTTCATCGGCCATGGCTACTATTTTCATTACATTGTCAAATGGTTCAGATCTGAAATCAAGATTAAGACCAGAAGTTATAACATCCGTTCCCACATCGATGAAGCTTTTCACAACATCAACGAGATCCGATCCGAAAAATTGAATTTCATCAAAAGCAACGTAATCGAGTTTGTCGTTTATGTACATCCGAGCATCATCTGCTTTTGAAATCAATTTAGCCTCAAGATGTGTGCCAGCCCTTGAAATTATCATTTCTTCTGAATTTCTTGTATCAGAAGTTATTTTGAATATGATTCCATTTTGTTTCGCTATTTTCCTTCTCATAACACGTCTTATGAGTTCTTCAGTCTTTCCCGCGTACATTGGACCAATGACAGCTTCAAGAGTTCCTTTCAAATCAAACACCTCTTTCTTAGAATTTACCAAGACTTTGGACTAATTTTTGGGCCAATTTTTCTCCGATAACTTTTTTGATATCCTCAAAAGATGCTTTTTTTATTCCGTTGATACTTTTAAATGTCTTCAAAAGCAATTTTTTTCTCTTTTGTCCTATGCCTTGAATTGAATCGAGTTCAGATTTGATCATATCTTTATCTCTTAAACTGTAATGGTAAGAAGTTGCAAATCTGTGAGCTTCATCTCTGACGGCTATGATAATTCTCAAAGCTCCATCATCCATTTTGAGATGCAGATCTGGTCTTTCATCTGGAAAGACTATTCTTTCGTCCTCCTTTGCCAAGCCAACGATCTTCGCATCTACGCGAATTTCTTGAAGAGAATTTTTAACGGCATTGACTTGACCCTTACCACCATCTATAAGAATCAAGTCTGGGACGGCATGCTTTGAATACCTGCGTCTGACAATTTGCCTCATGGATTCGAAGTCGTCTATTTTTGTGAGGTTCGAAAGTTTGTATTTTCTGTAAAACTTCTTGTTAGGTTTGCCATCTTCGAAAGTTACAACTGAAGCGACGGTCAGATTTCCATGAGTGTGGGAAATATCAATTCCCTCTATGAATTTTGGAGGAGCGTTAAGAGAAAGCAACGACTGGAGTCTCTTAAGAGATTTGTTTATGAATTCAGAGCTTTTCACATGATCTTGCAAATTCTTGCATGCTATGGAAACAAGATGTTTTTCCATGTCGTTATCCGCAATTTTTATCCTTGTCGAAAGGATTTTAGACCATTCACTCATGCCTTTGAATCTTTCTTTTACCACGATCTTATCGACGATCTCTTCATTCCTTACGTAATAAAGTTTCATGAAATCATCGTAATTACCGTTTATTTCAAATTCAAGTTTTGCAAGCATCATGCCGTTTCTTACCTTCAAAAGCACTGCAATTCCGCTTTCAATGGCAATCACATCAAGGCTTACTGATTCCGGAAGTTCTACTCCTTGATCTTGCAAAAACCATTCAAGCTTTTCGTACATCCTCTTCAATCTAAGGGCTGATTCAAACATCTCTCTTTTAGAATAAAGGGATATCTTTTCCTCTATCCATTTCTTCAATTCTTCGGAATTGCCTGTAAGAAAAGATCTTGCAAGCTCTATTCTTTTGACATATTCTTCCTTCGATATGAAACCCACACATGGTGCTGAACATCTTTTCATTCCGTATTCTATACATGGTCTTTTGATCTTCGCCAGATCGTAATTGCAGTTTCTTATCTGAAGAATTGGCTGGATTATCTCTATGAGAGTTTTCAAAAAATGCACGCTTGTGAATGGTCCTATTGCATCCGGAAGTTTATCGTGCGTTATCTCAATGTAAGGAAATTCATCTTTTGTGAAAACCACGTAAGGATATACACGGGTATCTTTGAGTAAGACGTTGAACTTTGGTTTATTCGCATATATCAAATTTGCCTCTAAAAGTAAAGCTTCTCTTTCATTTGAAACCATTATGTATTCCAACTTGTTTGCTTCCGAAACTATTTGTTTTGCCTTTTCAGAAGATCGTGATGAAAAATAAGAAGATATCCTTTTTTTCAAATTTTTCGCTTTTCCTACGTAAATGATCTTGCCATTTGATTTGAAAATGTAAATTCCCGGGTTATTTGGAATCTCTTTTGTCTTCTCGACCATGATCATTCTCTGTACCTTAAAGCCTCCGCAGGCGGTACTTTAGTGGCATTTCTTGTTGGTATGAAAGTAGACAAGATAGATATAAGATAGAAAACCACACCGAGCAACAAAAATTGTTGCCATGGTATATAAAGAGTACCGAGATTAAGCGTCGAATATATCAAATAAGACGTGATTATTCCAGAAATAAATCCTATCAGTATGCCAAGAATAACCACGAAATTTATCTCAAGAAAGAAACTTCTGAAAATCATTCCACGGCTAAAACCTAAGGCCTTCAAAATTCCAACGGTTCTTCTTCTCTCATGCAAAGACTTAACTATGAGTATGGCAAGGCCTATTATTCCAACCGAAAGCCCAAAGTAGAGAAAAACGTTTATTATATTGACAAACCCGTTCAGGATGTTCGTGAATATCTCTACGGTTTGTTTTGAAAACAAGGCAAAAATGAATCTCGTCTTCAGAAAAGCCGTTAATTTTTGAAAGTTATCGTATTGCTGTGCATCGCTGTTACCCGCCAATTTCGTGAGTAAAAATTCCGTTGGTGAAATTTTACCTAAAGTTGAAGCCGTCTTCATAGATGTGTAAAAGCCCGCTGGAATGGCATTGTAATTACTCTGACTTTGAAATATGCCGACAACGGTAAAGGATTTTGGATTTTTAAGTGCAGTTGATGAAGATGTAACGTTCTGAGATGATTGTGAAAAATTGAAATTGGAAGCTCCTTCATTCGATATCTCGACAGTTTGATTGATTTTCAAACCGTTCAAACCAAAAACAGCGACAGTCCCGGGATGTGCATCGATGTAATCAAAAAGTGTTTTAAGATCATTTATTCCGTCAATACCGCTTTTGACCTTCAAATCAAGTCCATCTACAAGCTTTTTGTTTAAAAATACCATCTGATAATCGCTTGAAATTTTTCCATTCGAAAGATACCTCACAGAGATCATGGACATGGTAGCGTAGTAAGTTATGTAATCAAGATTTGAAAGTTGGGCGGTGGTCATGTTTAAATTCCCAATTATCGGCATTCCAACCGTATCATATCCACCAAAAATTGTGGATTTGGCAGCATCTATTTGGAGAGTCTCAGAATAAGGTATAACGGTCATCAACGATATCACGAAGATGACTATTGAGTACATGGCTATTGTAAGACCAGTTCTTCTTTTATGCTGCGCTGTTTCTGCAACAGCAAGCTTTATAGAAGCACGATTTCTTTTGCTTGAAAACAAACCGAGAAAACTGTCGAAAATATCAAAATTGTAGGAAAGTAAAAACAGAGCTGCAAGTAATATCGAAAAGCTTCTAAGGCCAAGAAGCCAAAGCGACTTATCACTTTGAGATTCAATGTAGGGTATTAAATTCGATGCAAATGCAAAAATCACAACGCCGAGGGAGAAAAAGTTTCCAACGACGCGTCTTAACTTCTTTTTGTAAAAAAAGAAAGGAAAGATCAATGCCGCAACCATTATACTTGCGTAAGTCATTATGGAATTGGATGAGAGGATCGCCAAAATTGAAAAAATAACGGTTAAAGAAAAAAGTGCAATAATTATTAAAAAACGCTGATGCTTTTTTTCACTCCTATCTTCTGAAATCTGTCTTACGGCGCTGACTATGTTAAGACGACCTGTCCTGAAAGCCATGTAAATTAAGACAGCAGATGGTACTATCAAACCGACAAGAAACCCGTAGATAAGAGAAGTTATGCTGAAATGAAGTGAAAAGGAGAAATTTCCGGTATTCATAAGAGGCGTGAATTCGTTGCTAACGTTATTTGCAAGATTTGAGAATTCGTTTATCATAAACCATGCTATTCCAAGTCCAACAAAAACTCCTAAAAAAGATGCGATTAAAGAATAAACGAAACCTTCGAAGTAAAGTATGAATCCAACTTTCTCTCTTGAAAAACCTATTGCCCTCAAAGTTCCAAGATCACCAATTCTTTCATCTGAAAGCATGGTGTAAATGTTTATAAGAAGTAAAATACCCGCGGCAATAGAAAAACCGCTTAAAATCAGAAACAGCCATCCAATTTGACCCTGATTGAGATTTCGAATTTGTTCTTCCTTTAAATTGTAAATTTTAATCGATACGCCAGCATTCTTGACGATTTGATCCACTTCGTTTGTGTATTGAGCACTGCTTATGTAATTGCCTTTGTTGGCAACAAGAATTTCATTGTAATTTTCCAAGTTGAAAATGCTTTTCATCTGCTCCGTCGTCATGAAGATCGGAGAGGTTATTCCTTGAATATCTTTATATCCGAGCACTCCATCTTCAGGTACAATGCCAACTATCTTGAATTTTTGTGGGGTACCTAAGACAATTTGGAATGGATTTATTATGGCTTCAAAAGTATCCCCGACATGCAATTTAAGAGAATTGGCAAAAGCCTCACCTACAACAACGTCATTTCCCGAGAGTGAGATATTTGGAAATAATTTCCCACTGCCAAAATTTCTAAGTTGACCGACATTTAAACCTATGAAACTAACTTGCGCTATTTTACTCGGATCAAGAGATCTTATCTTACCAACAGGTGCGGCAACGGTGCTTTTGATCATTATCGGCAAAACAGATTCAACATATTTTGAAGTTGAAATCGAATCAACCAATTTTGAAAGTTCATCTTGAGAAAAATACGCGTTTTTGTTAGGTGCTAAGACTTCATCTATGGTACCAAGATTTTGCCTTATGCCGGAATACATGAAATACTGAAAAGAATCGTTTATGACGAAAGAACCTACTATGAACGCCGTACCGGTTAAAGAGCCAGCGATTATCAAGAACATAGTCATCTTCCGCCTTGTAGCATTTCTTATTCCCATTTTGGCAAAAATACGCCATTTCAAAGCCAAAATTAGAGTCACAACTATTATACCGATGGCAACTATCGAAAGAACCAAGAAAGGAATTACCACAAAATTATCCTCCGAAGAACGCTTTTTAATAATTATATCATTTATCGATTGAAATCGTACTTTTTACCAAAGAAAAGTATATAATTAAATGAACAGCGCAAAGCTCAAGGAGGGATTAAATTGGTAAAAGACAAAGTTAGAATTGGAATAATAGGTTGTGGAGGAATTGCAAACGCAAAACATTTGCCTGCACTTTCGAAAATTCACAATGTCGAGATCGTGGGATTTTGCGATATCGTGGAAGAAAAAGCTTCGAAAGCAGCTAAAGAATACGGATCCAAAGATGCCAAAATCTACACAAATTACAGAAAATTATTGGAAGATAAAACTATAAATGTGGTTCATGTATGTACTCCGAATAAATCCCACTCTGAGATCTCAGTTGCTGCCATGGAATACGGAAAACATGTCATGTGTGAAAAACCGATGGCGAAAGATTCAAAGGGAGCCGAAAAAATGGTTGAAACTGCCAAAAGAACGGGCATGAAATTAACCATAGGATATCAAAATCGCTTTAGAACTGATTCTCTTCATCTCAAAGAAATATGTCGCAGAGGCGATTTGGGAAAAATATATTACGCAAAAGCTCACGCCATAAGAAGGAGAGCCGTTCCGACTTGGGGTGTGTTTCTAAACGAAGACGAACAGGGAGGAGGACCTTTGATAGACATAGGAACTCACGCTTTGGATTTGACATTGTGGATGATGAATAATTATGAGCCCAAAAGCGTTGTTGGAACGATCTACCATGAACTTTCGAAGAAAAAGAACGCTGCAAATGCCTGGGGACCATGGGATCCGACGAAATTCACGGTAGAAGATTCGGCATTCGGTTTCATAATCATGAAAGACGGATCGACTATAGTTTTAGAATCAAGCTGGGCTTTGAATTCTCTTGATGTAGGAGAAGCTCAAACTGTGCTTTGCGGCACCGAAGGTGGGGCAGACATGCAAGACGGATTGAGAATAAATGGAGAAGAGTTTGGAAGACTTTTTGTCAAAAACGTTGCAGTCGATCTAAAAGGAGTTGATTTTTATTCTGGAGAAAGATTAGAGCCACAAGATGTTGAAGCGAGACAATGGATAGACGCCATCGTTAATGACAAAGCACCACTTGTAAAACCCGAAGAAGCTTTTGCCGTCACAAGGATTCTTGAGGGTATATACGAATCGGCAAAAACGGGAAAACAATTCAACTTTTAAGGAGGTTGGTATCTTGATTCCGATAGCGCTTCAACTTTACACTTTAAGGGAAGTAGCAGAAAAAGATTTTAGAGTGATTTTAAAAAAAGTTTCCCAAATAGGATATACGGGCGTTGAATTCGCCGGATATGGTGGAATGGAAGCAAAAGATCTTAAAAATTCACTTGAAGAATTGAACCTTAAGCCGGCCGGAAGTCACGTTAGCATAGAACTCTTGATGAATGACTTGAAAAATGTCATAGATTACAACTTAGAAATAGGAAATCAATTCATAGTCTGTCCATGGCAAAAATACACGGCAAAGGACGATTTTTTGTCGTTCGCGAAAGTACTTAACGAGATAGGAAAGAAATGCCATGATGAAGGACTAAAACTTTGCTACCACAATCATTCTCATGAATTTAAAAGATTTGGTGGTGTTTATGGCCTCGACTTACTTTTCGAAAACACGGATCCCGAACTCGTTGATTTTGAGATAGATACCTACTGGGTTGAGTATGCCGGTGCCGATCCCATTTCATACGTGACAAAATTCGGTAAAAGGGCATCTTTACTTCATTTGAAAGACATGGAGAGAGTCGGAAAAGATTTTGCGGAAGTTGGAACGGGCATAATGGACATAAGGGGTATCATTTCAGCTGCAAAGTTAGCAGGGACGAAATGGCTTATAGTTGAACAGGATAAGTGTAAGAGAGATCCATTCGAAAGCATAAAGATAAGTTTCGATAACCTGAAGAAAATGAACGTATGAGGAGTGATGATGGATGAAACTTGGATTTTTAACCGTACCGCTTGGAACTCTCGGACTTGAGGAAATCGCAAAATGGGCCTCTGAAATTGGATTTCAAGCGCTCGAAATCGGTGCATGGCCTATTGATAACAAAAGAGATTACGCCGCTTCAACACTCGATGTCAAGACATTGGATCAAAAAAAGGCGAATGAGTTTAAAGCACTTTTCAAAAAATATGAACTTGAGATTTCCTCTCTTGCTTACTACGATAACAATCTTGATGCAGATCAAAATATCAGATCTGCCCATATAGAACATTTGAAAAAGGTTATTGACGCGGCAAATCTACTTGGCGTTAAATATGTTGGCACTTTCATAGGCAGAGATATAGAAAAGGATATCATCGGAAATATGAAAGAAATAGAAAAAGTCTTTCCCCCAATTTTAGAGTACGCAAAACGTAAAGGCGTCGAAATAATGATAGAAAATTGTCCGATGGTGGGATGGCAAAAAGCCGGCATACCGGGTGAATTATTCTATTCTCCCGCACTTTGGAAAGAGATATTTGAAATCTTACCTGATTTAAAAATTAACCTCGATCCTTCTCATCTTTATTGGCTTGACATAGATTACGTTGACGTCGTAAATGAATTTGCAGACAAAATAGTTCACACTCATGCGAAAGATGCGCAAATTCTGCAAGATGGACTTTACGAAAATGGGATCTTCGGACCGCTTTTTAAAGACGGTAAAAATTGGTGGAGATATAGAATTCCCGGTCTTGGTGAAATAGACTGGAAATCCTTCGTATCAGCGCTTCAGGAAAACGGATACAACGGTGTCATCAGCATCGAACACGAAGATCCGGTATGGGAAGGAAGCATTGAAAAAGTTAAAAAAGGTCTTATACTCGGCTACAGACATCTTTCACCGTTTATAATTTAAAATACGCTAAAACCATCAGAGGCGCTCATGCGCCTCTGATGTATGAATTTAAATCGAGTAATCCGTGACCGCTGAAATTGAAAACTATGACCTTCTTTTCTCCCGTTTCACTACATGCTTTTGCATATCTCACAACTCCGGCGATGGCATGGCTTGTTTCAGGAGCGGGAATTATGCCTTCGCTCAACGAAAACAGTCTTGTCGATTCAAATGCTTCTTCTTGAGAAATGGCAATAGCCTTCATGTACCCTTCTTTTACAAGTCGACTTATTATCGGTGAAGCACCGTGGTAACGTAATCCACCAGCGTAAATTGGGGGTGGAATGAATTCAGATCCTAACGTGTACATTTTCAACATTGGGGTAAGATGAGCCGTATCCCCATAATCGTATTTGTACTCTCCCTTTGTGAAAGAAGGACATTCGGTAGGTTCGCATGCCACTATCTCAAGTGATTCTTTTTTCATCTTCAACGGCATAAATGGCAAAGTAAAGCCGCCAAAGTTTGAACCACCTCCAAAACATCCTATGAGTACATCTGGTTCTTCTCCGGCAATTTCCATTTGTTTTTTGGTTTCCTGGCCTATTACCGTTTGATGAAGCAGCACGTGATCAAGCACGCTACCAAGAGAATAATGTGTTTTCTCCTTCGAAAGGGCATACTCGATAGCCTCACTTATTGCCATTCCAAGTGAACCTGTCGAGTTGGGAGTAACTTCAAGTATTTTCTTACCGTAATTGGTGAAATCGCTTGGGCTGGGATGAATTTTACCGTTAAAAAGGTTGACCATGTGCTTTCGTGCCGGTTTTTGTTCAAAACTGATTTTGACCATAAAAACATTGATGTCAAGTTTGAAATACGCTCCTGCAAATGCCAAAGCACTTCCCCATTGTCCTGCCCCTGTTTCCGTTGAGATCTTGGTCGTTCCTTCTTCAAGGTTGAAATACGCTTGTGCAAGGGCAGTGTTGAGTTTATGACTTCCGGTAGGACTGACGCTTTCGTTCTTGTAATAAATATGAGCGGGAGTCTTCAATGCTTTTTCAAGTCCGAAGGCTCTTATAAGCGGCGTAGGCCTGTAAAGTGCATAAGCTTCGCGGACTTTTTGCGGTATTTGAATATCCCTTTCTTTTGTTGCTTCCTGCATGATGAGTGCTTTGGGGAAAAGCAGCTCTAATTTTGAAGGATCGATGGGTTTCATCGTTTGAGGATCAAGTGGTGGATCCATGTCGAATGGCAGATCCGCTTTGACATTGTACCAGTACCTCGGTATATCTTCTCCCTTTAAATTTATGAACCTTTCCATGCAAATTCCTCCCTTCAAAATGAAAATCGGGGATCTTTTCTAAAGATCCCCGATGCTGAATACTTTATGGCAAAAAGCACACTACCCTTTCAGCATCAGGGTTTGTGCCACCACCAGTTATTCTGAATTTTAAGACTCGATGTTCTTAAATCACACATTTTACCACCTTGTAAGAAGTTTAGCACAAAATTACAAGTATGTCAATATATCGAATTGAATCAAAGTTTAACTTTTCTTATCTTTAATGAAAATGGATATCAGGAAAACAAAAAAAAGATAAGCAAAGAGCACTATACTTGCGTAAATAGACAGATCAAATCCAAATCTCTTGCCAAATATTATGATGGCTACCGTTATTGCAAATATCGATGCAGTCAAAACACCACCTGCGGCCATGTCTTTCATGTGTTTAACCGATTCATGGTACTGTGGATTAACAAAATCAAGAAATTCTTCAAAGAAAGAATTAAAAATCTCAGAAACAAGGACAAGCGTTATGGCAAGAAAAATCCAAAGAAATTCATCTACCTCAAGTCTTAAAAATAAAGAAACAACTACAACTGCACCGGCCGTTGCAAAATGTATCTTCATGTTACGTTGGGTTTTTAACACATGACTTATGCCATTGAACGCGTATTTAAAACTGCTAATCAGACTTCTTCTTTTCATTCAAAATTTATGTTTGTACCTTTTGAGTATGGAATTTTAAGATCTTTTCTTAATTCAAAAATGTTGTCCGACAATTTATATCCTTCATCAAGAGCTTTGAGATTTTGATCGATGTATTTGCTTGGCACGTGTTCATTGATGGATTTTTGCAAAGCATCATGATCTACTATTCTGGTTGTTGCCGCTATAAGTCCGAGACTCATGATGTTAGAAAAAACTTTTCTTCCGAAGAGCTCTTCGGCTTTTTGAGTTAAAGGAACAGAGATTATCTTCTTCGTTATGATCTTTACAGAAGCTGGTATCCCGGAACATGTCGATGAATCAACGAAAAGTATTCCGTTGTTTTTGAGGTACTTAAAATGTGCCTTAAGTCCTATGTCATGCATCGCAAAAAGTATGTCAAATGTTCTTGCCTGAGGGAAATCTATTGGTTCGTTGAAAAAAAGCACATCACAGTTTGTCAGACCACCTCTGACCTGGGCACCGTAAGACTGAGTTTGAACGACCCATTTTCCTTCTTTAGAAAGTGCATCCGAGAGTATCGTCCCAAGCAAAACGTTGCCTTGTCCTCCTATGCCTGATATTCTTATGCTAAAAGGAATCTCTATGGACTTTGAAGTGTAAAGATTGACGCTCATGATTTCACCTTCAAATCCTCTCTCAGTTTTAAATACTCAGAAACATAACCAGGTTTTTGGATATCTACAAATTCTCCTATGATTATTTTCTCATCAAGTGCTTTCTGATCCATGCTTTTTGCCTTTTCCAGTGAAATAGCATTCTCTTTGAAATATTGCATCATGCCTGGCCCGTCACCAGATTTGTTGTATCTTCCATAATACGTTGGACATTGAGTAACCGCATCGATGACGGACATGCCTTCATGGGCAATCGCCTTTTGCATGTATTTAACCATGAGCATGTAATGATAAGTTGTGGTCCGCGCAATGTAAGTAGCACCTGAGGTTTTTGCCATCTCGACTATGTCAAAGGGCGTCTCAAGGTTTCCATACGGAGCCGTTGCCGCCTTATCACCAAACGGTGTCGTCGGCGAGTATTGTCCACCTGTCATTCCGTATATGTTGTTGTTGTAAATTATAACGGTCAGATCCATGTTTCTCCTGCAAGCATGTATGAAATGGTTTCCTCCTATGGCCATAGCGTCACCGTCACCCGTTATGACTATGACCTTAAGATCCGGTCTTGCAAGTTTTACACCTGTTGCAAAGGCTATCGCTCTTCCGTGAAGTGTATGCATGGTGTTAAAGTCAATGTATCCCGTTGCCCTTGAAGAACATCCTATTCCCGATACAACTGCTATGTTATCTTTTTGAAGCCCAAGATTTTTTATGGCTTCTAACATAGCCTTGAGTACAATTCCATTTCCGCATCCCGGGCACCATACGGTTGGAAGGTGATTTTCCCTCAAATATTCAAGTGCTTGATCTTTGTTCAAAAACGCCACCTCTTCTCCTCAAAAATTTCACGTAAAATTTCATCTATTTGTGTCAATCCGTCCTTCGTCACGGATGAAAACGGTACGATATCTCTTATCCCTTTAAACTCTTGACGAACTGCTTCTATCTTCTTAGAAATTTGGCTTCTTTTGATTCTGTCGATCTTTGTAAGCACTATGAAAACGTCTGAAAAATTTTTAAAAAAATCAAAAGCTTCTAAATCGGATCTCTGATTCGGTATCATCGAATCAACAAGTAAAAAAATACCACGCACCGGACGTTTACTTTTAAAGTAACCATTCGCAAGGGATTGCCATTTTTGCCTTTCGTCCTTTGACACCTTCGCGTATCCGTAACCCGGAAAATCTACAAAATGATAAAAACCATTCACTTTGAAAAAAAGTAAAGATCTCGTTTTGCCAGGCGTTGAACTTGTTCTCACGATTTGCCTGCCAAAGACTGTATTTAAAAGGGAAGATTTTCCGACGTTAGATCTACCTACAAATATAACTTCTCCTTTTAGCAACTCTGGAAAATCATCACAAGTATGTGCATCCACGCTTAATTCAACATTTTCAACGAACATGATCTATTCCCAAATCTATTTTCAAAGCCTCACTGACATCTTCAACGTAATTTATCTTGATATCCGCAATTACATCTTCTTTCATCTTTTTAACCATAGGCTCATTTGCTTTTGGAACTATGACTTCTTTTATACCAAATCTTTTTGCTGCAAGTAATTTTTCCTTTAAACCGCCGATCGCCAAAACTTTACCGTTAAGGGTTATTTCTCCGGTCATTGCGACATCACTTCTTACTGGCTTTCCCGTTACCACAGAACACAAAGAAGTAAGAATTGCAACCCCTGCGGAAGGACCATCTTTTGGGATAGCGCCTTCAGGTGCGTGTATGTGAAAATCGTGCGTTTTAAAGAATTCCGCCTTATCTTGACAAAGATTTTTGCAAAGTGTCATCGCGATCGTTACGGATTCTTTCATGACATTTCCAAGATTTCCGGTTATCAGAGTCTGAGAATTTCCAGGAACTGCCGTTGCCTCTATTACGAGTACTTCTCCGCCTGTAGGCGTCCATGCAAGACCAATGGTTTCGCCAACGGTTGGTACTTTTGGTATCTGAGATCTGACAAGCATGGGAGCGCCCAACATTTCTTCAACCGATTTTGATCCTATCTTCAGTTCAGAGTCTTTACCCATCGCATTTCTTGCAACTTTTCTCAAGAGTTTTGAGATTACCCTTTCAAGGTTTCTTACCCCAGATTCAAGTGTGTAATCTTCGATCATCTTTTCAACGGCTTCATTTGTTATTTCAAGGTTAATGCCTTCCATTCCATATTCTTTTATCAACTTGGGAATAAGGAATCTTTTCGATATTTCTATTTTTTCTTGAAAGGTATAACCGGGGATTTCGATAATCTCCATTCTATCTGCAAGCGCCGGTGGTATTGGTTCTACCGTATTTGCGGTGGTAACAAATACAACATCTGATAGATCGAACGGAAGCTCAATGTAATTATCTATGAAATGAGAATTTTCCTCTGGATCGAGTACTTCGAGCAAGGCCGCAGCGGGATCACCTTGAAATGAAATTCCCATTTTGTCTATCTCGTCGAGAAGGATAACCGGATTTTTAACGCCAACTTTTACGATCGTTTGAATTAAACGGCCAGGAAGTGCACCGATGTAAGTTCTTCTATGACCTCTTATTTCTGCTTCGTCTCTCATGCCACCGAGTGTTATTTGACCGAACTTTCTGTTAAGTGCTTTTGCCAAAGACATACCAAGCGAGGTTTTCCCAACACCAGGAGGTCCAACAAGGCATAATATGGGCGATTTAGCCGTACTGCTGAAATTTTTGATCGCTATGTAATCCAAAATTCTATCTTTAACATCTTCAAGACCGTAGTGATCTGCTTCAAGCACTTTTGAGGCTCTGCTTATATTCACATCTTCTTTTGTTTTTTCGTACCACGGTATATCAAACAACCAGTCGATGTAATTTCTTGAAACGGTTGCTTCAGGTGAAGAAGGGTACATCTTTTCAAATCTATTTATTTCTTTTTCTATTGTCTTTTTTACTTCTGTGGGATATTTTTTACGTTTCAATTTTTCTCTCAACTCGTCAGCTTCGGAAGTATCATCTCCAAGTTCACTCTTTATAGTTTCCATCTTTTCTCGAAGATAAAATTCTTTTTGACCTTTATCTATTTTCTCTTTCACCTTGTCGTCGATATCGGCTTCAATTTTCAAAAATGCTATCTCTGAATTTAAATATCTAAGAAATTCTATGATTCTATCTTTCGGATCCACCATCTCAAGAAATCTCTGTTTGTTTTCCAAATTCATTTCTGTAAAAGAAATTATCGTGTCCACAAGTCTATCTGGATCATCGATAAGTGCGAGTTCTGATACAGCGTCTTCAGGAAGCTTTTTCGTCATCTCGAAATATTTCATGGCTTTATTTTTCAGAAGCCTTATGACAGCCATAAGGTCTTTGGATTTTCTTACCTTTTTTTCAAGTGCTTCGTATTTGCAGAGCAAAAAAGGTTCTTTCTGAGTGTATTTGGTTATTTTCACACGAATTATGCCCTCGGCAATGGCTCTTATACTTCCGTCCTGAAGTTTGACAAGTTGAAGCAAACGTGAAAATGTTCCTATTTCGTAAAGATCTCCAACATCTGGAATCTGAACATTCTGGTTTTTTTGCGATACAAGTATAAGATAACGTTCTTCATTTTCAACAACTTTATCGAGTGCTTTTATGGCAGATTCTCTTTCTACATGAAAAGGTACCAGTGCTGTCGGAAAAGCAACATCATTGCCTTTTAAAGGTACACATGGAAGTTGTTCAGGAGGCATGGTTACTTTTTCTTTGTGATTTGCAATTCCATTTGATTTCTTATTTTTTGACAGAAAAATCACCTCTTAAAAACGATTGATCGTAAAGTTCGCCATTTGAAGACAACTTTACATTTCTATGATTCTCATCGACAAACTCAAACTCTATTTTGAAGTAATTTGCAGGTGCATGAGTACCAAGTTTGTCAGGCCATTCTATAAGACAGATACCATCAGATTCAAGATAATCCTCTATTGGAAGTTCTTCAACCTCGTTTTCACTTAACCTGAAGAGGTCGATATGATGGATCTTAAAACGGCTCTGATACTCATTTACTATGGTGAAAGTTGGACTCGTAACCTTACGTCCATTTCCATCGAGAGATTCAACCAAATAACGTACAAAAGTCGTCTTGCCGCTTCCCAAATCTCCTTTGAGAAGCACAATACTTCCGTTGAAGAGTATTTCAACTATTTTTTTTGCTATTTCTCTAAGTTCTTGCTCATCGACGTTTTGAAATAAAGCTATCATCATGTATATTATAACAGAAGAGGTGATTTGAATGAAAAAGTTTGTGTTTGTCCTTTTGACTTTAACTTTTCCCATGATCATCTTTGCAAATGACAACCTGCAAGTTGCCAAGGAATTCATGATGAATCTATCCACGGGAAATTTCACGTCGGCGGAATCCATGTACGATGAAGCCATGATGGCAGCATTACCGTTATCCAAAACCGAGGCTATCTGGAATCAAGTAGAAAGCCAGGTCGGGAAATTTCAATCCATAGAAGGCGTCAAAATATCTAACGTGGAAAATTACACGGTCTTTGTCTTCACGGTTAAATTTTCAAGCGCATCGCTTGACGTGACAGTTACAATCGATCAAAACTCAAAAGTTGCAGGGCTTTTTTTAAAAATGCCACACCTACTTATTCAATCCCTTCTTACGTAGATCTGTCAAAATTCGAAATTAGAAAGATCACAATTGGAAATGATTTGAAAGTCCCAGCGGAGATCACAATTCCACAAGGTAAAGGGCCTTTCCCCGCTGTTATCTTGATCTCAGGTTCCGGTCCGGAAGACATGAATGAGTCGATTGGCCCAAACAGACCTTTTGAAGATATCGCTTATGGTCTTTCTTCGATGAGTATAGTCGTTCTAAGGTACGACAAAAGTACTTACGTTTACCCCAAAGATTTTCAGGATGGGAAGATATCGGTTAATCTTGAAAATGAATATTTCAAAGATGCCATCGACGGCATAAACTTTTTGAAAAACCAGAACTACGTTGGAAAGATATTTATCCTTGGTCACAGCGAAGGAGGTTATCTTGCACCGGAAATTGCCAAAATATCTGGGGATATGTCAGGAATAATCATGCTGGCCGCACCTGCAAGAAGTTTACAGGATTTAGAGATCGATCAGCTTGAATATCTCATCTCTTTGTCCCGCAATGCCACTGAAATATCCGTGATGAAATCCGTAATAGCCCAACTTAAGGGCATAAACGATCATGCCCTTAAAAATTCCGATATGGTCATGGGCGCTCCTGCGAGCTATTATTATGAGCTTGGAAAATATAATCCCGTTGATATTTTAAAGACTTTGGACATGCCCGTCATTATAATGCAGGGCGGAAAAGACTATCAAGTGACAAAGAAAGACTTTGATATTTTCAAATCCACATTTGGTAAAGATGAAAATTATACATTTAAATGGTATCCGGACCTTTATCACCTTTTCATAAAATGGGATGGTACGCCATCCCCGGATGAGTACCTTGTTGAAGGTCATGTCAGTGTTGACGTTATAGACGAGATATCTACATGGATCAAAAATAATTCATGAAGTGCATCATAGGTACAGACATCGGTACAACGACAACAAAAACGATGGCTTACGATTTGAACGGTAGGGTGGTAGCCAGGTCTGAACTTGGTTACAAGCTTTTGATGCCACAAATGGGAATGATCGAACAAGATCCAGACGAGATCTTCAAGTCTGTACTTGGTTCAATCAAAGCAGTCGTAAGGCAAATAGGGAAAAACGGTACGATCGTCGGCGTGAGTTTCAGCGGTGCCATGCACAGTGTTATTCCCGTTGATGAAAACGGAAATAAACTCATGAATGCAATGATCTGGGCTGATACTCGAAGTGTTAGGATATCGCAAAATCTTAGAAATAGCGATGAAGGTCTTTTGATCTACAAGCACACAGGCACACCCATTCATTCCATGTTGCCGCTTTGCAAGATCATGTGGTTGAAAGACAACATGAATGAAATCTTCAAAAGGACGTCGAAGTTCATCTCCATAAAAGAGTATATCCTTTACAAACTTTTCGGTTTTTACGTGGTCGATCATTCAATGGCCTCTGGAACGGGTTTTTTGAATCTTAAAAAACTTAAATGGCACGATATGTCTTTAAAGATTGCCGGTATAAGAGAAAACATGTTGTCAGAGCTCGTACCTGTGGATTACGTTTTAAGAGGAATCGATCGTGCGTACGCGTCCAAGATGGAGATAGATCCTGAAACTCCATTTGTCATCGGCGGGGCAGACGGACCATTGGCAAATCTCGGATCGGCTGCCATAAGTCAGGGTATAGCATCTGTAAGTTTGGGCACGAGTGGGGCAATAAGGACCATTTCCAACACGCCCATCGTCGATCCAAAGATGAGAACTTTTACCTATATACTTGACGAATCACATTTCACCATAGGTGGTTCGATAAGTAATGCTGGGATTGCCCTTAAATGGTTTACGGACAACCTCATAGGCGGTGAAATCGAATCGACGATGAAAAGCATTTCAAAGGTAAAGGCCGGATCAGATGGGCTCATATTTTTGCCTCACATAACGGGTGAAAGGGCGCCATACTGGAACGCAAATCTAAGAGGGGCTTTTGTCGGTATGAACGTTTATCATAAAAGGCCGCATTTTTTGAGGGCTGTACTCGAGGGAATAGGTTACAGTCTTTACGATGTAAGCCTTGCTCTTGAGGATGTCTACGGAAAAATAGAGGAAATACATCTGACGGGAGGCATGACAAAATCGATCCTTTCTACGAAAATACTCATCGATATCCTTGGAAAAAGGGCAATGATCTTTAAAGATAAAGATAGCTCTGCTTTTGGTGCCGCGATCGTTGGCATGAAGGCGCTTAATATCATAGATAGTTTGGATGATTCCAAAAAATTCTTTCATACCTCCAGGATGTACCTTCCCAATGCGGAAAACCACGATATTTACATGAAGATCTTCAAAGCTTATAAAGCCCTTCACGAAGATCTTAAAAATGATTTTGAAAGTATAATTGTATGAAAGTGAATTTGGCGAAAGGAAGTGTAAGACATGGAAGAAGTGGAACTTTTGCTTGATGCAAAAGCGATCGTCGCCGAAAGTCCATCGTGGGATGTTGAAAAACATCTGCTTTACTGGGTCGATATAGACGGGAAGAAAGTTCACATCTACGATCCGTCAAAGAATGAAGATAAGGCCATAGAGGCCGGTCAATACGTTGGAGCCATCGCGCCGAAGAAATCAGGAGGTGCTATTCTTGCGATGCACCATGGGATTTATTTTCTCAACTTTGAAACGGAGAAATTCACCTTCGTATTCGATCCGGAAAGTGATAAACCAGACAACAGATTTAACGATGGAAAATGCGATGCGGCTGGCCGATTTTGGGCAGGAACTATGAGTTTTGGCGAAAAGGAACCCTTGGGTTCGTTTTACAGAATAGATCGAGATCGCAGTGTGACAAAGATGTTTGATAAAGTAACGGTTTCCAACGGAATTGCGTGGAATCCGGATAACACGATCATGTATTACATAGATACGCCGACGAAAATTGTCTTTGCATTTGATTTCGATCTCAAGACGGGATCGCTTTCCAACAGACGAACTGTGGTCAGAGTTCCTGATGGTCAAGGCTCTCCAGATGGTATGACATCCGATTCAGAAGGAATGATATGGGTAGCTCACTGGGGCGGATGGCGGGTTTCAAGATGGGATCCTCGTAATGGAAAATTGATGGAAGTCGTAGATATTCCCGTTGAAAAGGTAACTTCATGCGTTTTCGGAGGAGAAGATCTCGATGAACTTTACATAACAACGGCAAGCCGCGGCTTAAGTTCAGAAGATCTAAAAAAGCAATCCCACGCAGGTGGTATTTTCGAATTGAAAACACACGTTAGGGGTACGCCAACTTATTCTTACGACGAAAAAAATAGGCAGGTCATAGCCTGCCTATTTTTTTCAATTCACCGATACGGCGTATATCTCATGTATGTCTTTGTATTGAACAGATATTCCTACGACCGTAACCGTACTTCCGTTTTTAGGCAAGGTGCCTTTTGACATATATACAGTTGCCGGACCGGATCCATCGTTAACGTCAAACATGGTTCCCTTTGCGTTTGAAACAACGCCCGTAACTTCAACCAAAATCTCGGAATATTTTGCAAAATCTCCGGTTTTTATGATTAAAGGCGTAGGTGCTGCAGTATGACCAATCACTTTCACGGATGTCACATCAACTTCAAAAGAATTGTTGTATGAAGTGAAATTCCCCGAAAATTCGACTATATCTCCCGGCTTTATCTTTCCATATTGACCGTAAATTCTCAAACCATATCCATTTGAGAAAACGTAAGCGTTGGAAGCGCTCACAACGGCCGATACAACGCCTGTCGACTTAATGGTTTGGTTGAAATACACCTGTACATTTGAAAGCAATTCTGAAAGTGTCGGACTTGTGTTCAGATGAATGGTTTCAAGGATGGGCGTGTAGGTGTTGGCGGCGTAAAAGTTGGTTGCCGCAAGTACGTAATTGCCATTGTCGTTTAATATTATTCCCTGAGCGTAAACATCGGTACCATCGCTAACCGGTGGCATCATACCGAGAGAAGAGAATCTAACCAATTGACCATCTTTGTTCATCAGATAAGTGCCTGTGTCCGAAACCTTTACCGTTCCCTTCAAAAGTACGGATAAGCCATCGTAATTTGCCAGTTTGTCAAATGACGGTTGGAATGGAAAAGAAAGCAGGTTTTCAGATATGACTTCAGGTAATGTAACGGCCGCTATCTCGAGTTGGCCTCTGTAAGTATCAACGGATCCTACCACACGAACGGTTTGACCGGGCTTGAGGACAAGTTCAGGATTGGCAACACTTCCGAGCCAAAGCTCTATTCCCGCTATCTTCCCTCCATAAGAGTATGACATGAAGACCGTCGGCCCGAAGACGCCTTCGATTGTTCCGATGGTTTTGACGAGTTTATTTGCGTATGTGTAAGGGCTTGAAACTATTTGGGTCAAAAGTGCTGTCTGTGAAGTGGGTAATTCGGCAGGCATAATCGAAACGTCGGCCCATAACGCGTCAAATTGGGAGGTGGCCTGAGATATCAAAGGCTTATTCGAAAGTATTATTCCAACCTCTCTGTTTTGCATCATAGAAGTATAGGAGACATTTTCCGATCCTATGAAAAGATAATTGTCATCCGAAATGATCATCTTGGCATGAACAAAAGGTTCTTTAAGAATTCCAACCTTTACACCTGCCTTTGCAAGTAGGGCAAGGTTGTATTTGTTTGACATGGATTTTACGCTTGTTTCAGGCTCTATGAGTCTGACATTAACTCCCCTTTGTGCCGCATTTTCAAGGGCTGTAAAGACCTTCCCTTCAGGTACCTCTTCTTCTGCCATTGAAATGGACGTTTTTGCGCTGTTTATGAGCCATACAAGGTCATTTTCACTTCCGGGGCTTAACACAAGATATTCTCTCGGAGCAGATCCGACCTTTGTGTTATTCCAATCGGCATGGAAGACCTGAAGCAACGCATTCACTATCTGCGGATCGGAGGTCATGACGTTTGCTTCGAAATTCTGTGATATACCGCTGTAAGTGAAGTTTGATGTGCCAAAAATAGCGTACGAATCATCCACAATCATTACTTTTGCATGGTCGAATGTAAACCGCGATGGCGCCCATTGGACCTGAGCACCCATCGATGTGAATGTCTTGTAGGCAAAATCGGCTTGTGCCTGCATGTTGTAAGGATGTTGTTCGAGTATAACCTGAACTTTGACACCACGGTTTATCGCGCTTTGAACGGTGTTGAAGATGTCATTTGCGGTCACAACGTACATTTCGATCTTCAAAGACGATTTCGCGCTTTTTATGGCACTTAGAAACGGTGTCTCACCCGCGGCCGGTTCGAAGAAGATACTCGTCACACTTGATGGTGAACTCACGATAGGCTGTGAAAAGGCCATTAGGCTTAACACAGCGGCAAGAAGAAAAACAAGAACGGACAACTTCTTCATACTTCCACCTCCATTTAATTTTCGACGGTTGTCACCCCGTCGATATTTTTAAGCATGATTATCTTTTCAGTCATTTCTTTGAAAGTATCGTCATGGGTTACGACTATGACCTGATCCATATTTTCAAGCAATTTAGGTAAAGATTCGGAAAGTGTACCTCTTCGATCTGAATCGAGATTGACCGTCGGTTCATCAAAAATGGCAAATCCAGATCTTGAAAAGAAATTTACCATGGCCATTCTCATCGAAAGTGCAAGAGAGATTTGTTCTCCTCCGGAAAGCATTTCAAAGACCTTGTCCGATGGTGTGTTTCCGATGTACGTTAAAAGATGCAGCTCGTAATCTTGAGTCCATCTCACCATATCGGATCTCTTGGTCATCATGTTGTATTTATCGGTAGCCTCCGAGGAGATCAATTCACGATATGCCGATGATACCTCGGAACCCATGTTATCGAGCAAATTTCTTAAATAACCGGCAAAAGATTTTTTAACCGTTTTCTTGTTTATGGCCTTCTTGATCTCTTCGAGTTGTGATTTCTTTTCTTCTATTTCCCTTTTGATCTTCAACTTTTCCGACATAGAGCCATTCAATTCGCCGAATTTCTGCCTGAGAGATCCGATCTTTTCGTTTATTCGGTCAAGCTCTAATTTTGCCTTTTGCAAATCTTGTTCTTTGTATGAATTATCAAGCTCTTTGATCTCGGAGGTGATCTTTTGAATTTCAATCTCAAGTTCTGAACTTTGATCTTTTAAGACTGCCAATTCACGGTTTATCTCATCAAGTCTTGAAGCGGTTATCTTGTTTTGATTGTAAAGTTCATATCCCTTACTCACCTTTTGCATCTCTTCTTGATCTCTTGCCCTTTCTTCCTGAAGAAGTGCAAGCTTTTGCCTCAATTCCTTCTCTTCCACGATTTTTGCCGATAATTCATCTATATCTTTATCCACAAGATCGATCTTTTTTGACGTTTCCGAAATTTTCCTTTTGAGTTTGTCATTCATCGAATTAAGTTCTTCTTTTCTCTTTTGTAAAAGATCAACCTGTTTCATTTGAAATTCGATGTCGGACTTTATCTTCGTCACCTTTTGATATACCGCTTTTTCTTCTTGCTCCATTTCATTCAACAGTTTTTCCACGAGCGTTGCTCTTTCTTTTTCAATTTTTACATTTCTACTTATCTTATCCTCAATCTCCGACTTCTGTTTTTCGAGATTCAGCAATTCATCTTTCAACTCTTTTATAAGCGGATCGAAGTAAGCAGCAGCGTCTCCCTTTATGTTGAGACATTCCTCCTTAAGGTAAGGACATATTCCATCGGACAGCATCGATTTTGCTTTCGAGAATTCTTCAATCTTGGAGTTTTTTTCCATTATTGATCTGTGCTTTTGATCGAGAAGAGCTCGTAGTTTTTCTTCGTCTTCAATCTCACCGCAAAATTCATCAAAAAGCTTTTTGTCTTCAGAACGGAAAAAATTTGATATCGCGCTGTAATTCTTTCCATTCAAGTATGTCTTGACCTCTTCGATCCTTTCCACGATCGATTTGTACAAATTCTCCGATCTTTCCAATTCGGATCTCAGATCATCGATCGTTTTTCCATAATTCACGATATCCTGAGATCGGGCCTCTATCTCTTTTTGGTTTTCAAGGATTTTACTTTTGTCTGCTTCCATAGTAGAGGAGATCCTCTCTTTTTCCATCTTCTTTGAACTTATGTTATCCTTTACGACCGCGATTTCGTCGAGCAATTTCATGATCTTCGATATCTCATCGTTTGAGTTCTTGATCTTTTTGGACAATTCGACGTAACGGTTGTAATCTTGGAGGTATCTTTCGAGTATCTGGGAGGATTTTTTCGATTCATCAGCATCTTTTAGAAGTTTTCCCATTTGTTTTTGAAGGCCTTCTGCTTTAACCTGAAGCATGCTTCTCTTTGAAGAAAGTGTTTTTATTTCGTCACCGATCTTCGTTTGTTTATCGATGAAATCATTCGCATTAGATCTTTGCCCTTCCAACTCGTCAATTTCTCTTTGTACCTCGTTCATTTCATTTTTTGTCTGGATCATAACCTCATCGAGTGCTTTTTCCTTCTCGACTTCAGACGCCAGGTATTGCGCTTTTGCGTTTAGGTCATCCAATTCCTTCTGAAGCCTGTCGGCATAATTTTTAACATGCGTTGAGGAGATGGATTTGTATATTTCCGTGTTAAACAAAGCGTTAAAGAATTCATTTCTTTTAGACGGAGTACGTGCAAAGATGTCCGTTATATCATTTTGATAAGCCGTTATGACGTTCTTGTAGATATCTTCGGGATTGTTGGAACTGATTTGAAAGATTTGCCTTATTTTTTCATTTACTCTTGTCGCATTTTCAACGGCTATTCCACTTCCATCTACAAGGCTTACCCTTGACTGGCCGCGACCTGATATCTCTCGCGTTAAAACGTAATTCATTCCATCGTCAGTTTCGAACTCTATTTTTACAGTTGCCCTGTTATTTTTCCCATCATTCGTTATGAATTTAGAGAGATTTATGTTGTTTGTAATACCAAAAAAGGCAAGCCCTATCGCCTGAAGGATGCTTGACTTTCCAGAACCGTTTGGACCGATTATCAGGTTAAGTCCGGGAGAAAAAGATATGTTAGAAGCCACATGACTCTTGAAATTTTCGAGTTTTACGGATTTTATCTTCACATCGAATCACTCCGTTATCTTGTTGAAAAGTTCATCGATGATTTTAAAAGCATCCTCTGGAAGTTCTGTCCTTTTAAGTAGGTCTATGGTTTTAACCACATCGGCAGAATACTTCCCAAAATTTTCGTCTTTTGACACGATGGAACTTTCAATGTCGTAAAGATCCACGTAATCTCTATCCTTTTTTACATGCTCGCTGAACTGTCTTACGGTGATCTTCCCTTTCAAAGCACCCATGTTTTCCAACTCATTCTCAAATTCGTTTATATTTATGCGTAAAAATGTGCCAAAGGGGATGTAGACATTTAGCATGTAAATGCAATTTGTTTGAACGGGATCTTCCCCGATCACCTTTGAAAAAGCGCGTTTAAACTCGTCTACACTTCCGGTCTCCAATTTAATCGTTTTTTCTATCTTCAATCTTTTTTGAGATTCAAAGAAATCAACACATCCTGTTTCGGTATCGTAGATCAAAAATCCCTTTTCTCCGGATTCTGAAAGATCCCAATACTCGGGAGCGCCTGGAATGAAAATCTTAGACATGCCAAGTTCGTAAATTCCCTTCTCGTGAGCATGTCCTGAAGCAATGTAAAAGCATTTACCATCAAGAGGGGCAAAATCTTTTAACTCTAAAAAGCCGGGTATGATCATCTCTTTTTGATTGGAAACACCTGCGTGAATCATGATGATGTTAAGCGTGTTTTTATCGAGAATTTGACTTAGAGATTCTATGTATTCCGGGAAATTCACCCCCTGATATCCCAAGCCATAGAATCTCACACCATTAACTTCAAGTGTACCACCTTTTCTTCCATCCCATGATTCGAAAAATACCTTACCATCTTTGACAGAAGGCCTTAGAATTATCATGTAATCTTTATTTTTTAGGTAATCAAGCCATGAGGCATTTTCAAAATCAAACAACCTGTCATGATTTCCCTCAACGGCAATGATCTTTATACCGGCATCTTTTAAATCTTTGAAAATGTATTCGGCCCTTTCAAGGGCATCTGGTGAGAGATCTTTTTTATCGAATATATCCCCAGATATCATCATGATATCTATATCTTTTGATATCGCAAAATCAGCTATCCCACGAAAAGATGAAAAATAGTCTTCATATCTTGTTTTGAAGTACCGTGAATAAATGGAACCTGAAACTTTTCTTCCAAGATGAAGGTCTGAACAATGCAAAATTTTCATAATCCCACCTTCTGCGGTGACACTCCGCCGGGGATAAATCCCCACAGCTTCTTCGGGCACCCGTGCGTATGCGTCTTTCACAGTATTTGCAGCGTAGCTGCTACTGTATTGAAAGCGTAATGGGC
>DYLQ01000015.1 GCA_020722015.1 Thermotoga sp.
CAAACACCTCCTTGAAATTTCCCTTTCGGGTTATTTAAAATACTTTCCTTCCAGTCTGTTAAAAGATCCGTAAGCGACTCTTTCGAATTTCATGGAATCTACCTTGTAGATGAAGATCTCGTTTGTTATGTTCACTTTCGCACTGAAGAGATGGCCTCCGACCAATTTTTTGTCGGGCCCGGCAAGTGCAACGTGGATATGTGCGAACGGTTTTCCCTCCTTTCTTGCTATATTTCCCGTCAGTGCAACAAGTTCGTGCGGGGTCTCGATCTTTGTCTTTTCGTATACGTCTTTTTCGGTGTTAAACCATCCGATTTCGAAATCTTTTAGCATGCCCATTCCGGAAAGGATAACTCCGGCATTCATCGAATATTTTTCGACGACCGAATACAACGATTCAAAAAAATCGTCGTTTGTATCAAATCTCACGAAGATAAGATTTTCCTCTTTCATGTCAAATACCATTTCGATCACCTCATTCTAAAGTTTCTTCAAATACTTTCTTCAATTCATCGAATCCGTCATTTCTGCGTTTTATCAGATCCTCTAAAGCTTCCGCGGCACTCAACCCGTCGTGAACGGTCTTGAATACTCCGTAAGATACGGCTGCCGGATCGTCGTCTCCGGGGAAGAGTACGTTTCTTCCTACAAGCGCACCCCTGACATTTGGCCCGCTTTCGAGTGCTTTTGAAAGATTTTCCATGGTGTAGGTTGGGTCTTCTTTCGATTCTCCCCCAAGTATCAAAATCGGCAATGTTGTCGATCTTGCGACTCTTTCAAAGTTGGGAACGTAAGGAATCTTTATCCACATCTTTGCACTGCTTCCGCCTATTGCGGAAACAACTCCAACGATCTTTATCAGCTCATCGGCATCCATTATGACCTCGTAAGAAGAATTTTCATCTTTTCTCGTCACGGGAAGAGGCTCTATGAATATCGGCAATCCGAGTTCGTTACAATCTCTTACCGCTGCGGCACATTCTTCGAGTGTTTTCAAAGACCATCTTGAGTATTTTCCGCTGTCGAGTCTGAAAAGCAATTTTCCGGCATCGAGATTGAATTTCACCAAATCTTTCGGCCAGTAAGAGGTTATGACATCTTCCATTTCGTATTCAATCCCGGCAAGGCCTGATCTGTTCATGCTTCCCATGATGATCTTACCGTCGAGGAAACTCTTTCTTCCCGATTTTCTGTAAAGGTAATCTATCAGGGCAAGTTCGTCTATAAGATCGGGAGTTGCCATGATGCCATCTACATATCCGTAAGTTAACACCCTTACAATTCTTCCGAGATATTCAAGTCTGTCTCCTATTAAGGTGGGGTTATCCCCGACACTTGTCACTCTGCGCGCCGGATGATCGGCTGCAAGCACGACGAGATAGCCATCTTCCGTCAAAGATTTTCTCTTTTTTCTTGCCTTGAGTGTTTCTTCGATTATTTCCGAATTTTTCACCCTCAAATCTGTGAGCTTGTAAAATGCCCATTCCGGAAAATATTCACGCGTTACAAATTTGTACTTACCGGCAGAGTAGATAACGTCCTGCCATGTTCGGGAATCATCGTAGAAGGACTTTGAATGTTGAAGTACAGGCACGCTTCCTTCGCGTCCGCGGGGCATGACTTCAAAGCCTATCGGTCCTGTGTAGTTCATCTCATGGAGTGCTTTGACAAAGTCGGCTACTTCTCTCAATTTTATGGCTCCGTTTGGATATGCAAACGAGACGTGAGCATCGCCGTAATTCGGATCACTCGGATCGAGTACGCAATTGCCTATATGAACATGGAAAAGATATGGCTTGAGATACTGCAAAACCTCTGCGAATTCGGGCTCTTCGACATCTTCTTCTCTTACCAAATTGTCGTATTTTTTCGTTTCCCCACCCGTTGCGTTCGTTATCTCTAAATTTATATGTTCGATTATCGATTTCGTGTTTTTTATGAGAAGCATGTGAGTAAGATCATACAAAAGCCCAAAATCATCGTGATGATATTCGTCTCTTACACGCCTTGCTATCTCTATTGCTTCAAGTGTAGGGCCTATGAGTTGATCGTGGAAGCGGCCTCTCGGATCGTTTATCCTGTCGAACATGACTAATATCAGCTTAATTGGTTTCCTTTTTAATTTCTTCGCCGACTCTTGTGAATATTCGCAAAGTTCATGAATGGATCTGACCAAAGACAATTTTGCCGCATCGCGCAGCTCTAAACCGGGATCACGTCCTGATCTGAAAGTAAATCCTTCTGCGTTGAACTCATAAGCCTGATCGATCAAAGTTTTGAGACGATTAACGCCGTTGATTCTGTCAAGTTCGTTTATGGACGATATATCCGTAGGGGCATATCCTTCCTCGTTTAAAGATTGTACAAATTGTGCCCCGAAAAAGACATGAAGTTTAGTCGTTTTGAGGTATTCAATGGCCTTTTTGCGTAAAATGGGATCCTTTATCCTCGTTATCTCTATTCCGCCGAAATAATCGTCTTCAGCCAAAGTCTTGAGTGAATCCATCAGGTACTTTTCACTTGGCTCTCCTCTTTGCATAGAATTGGTATTCTGTCTTCCGGGGAAAGCCATAGGCTGGACAACTGTCATAAGATTATCTTTGAGAATCATTTTTTTCCTCCTTGGCTATTATCAAATCAAGCCCTGAATTTAAAAGTATTGATTTACTTTCGTTGGATATTTTCCAATCCGTTACAACGTGATCTATTTGATCAAAGGTTGCATATATGGCAAATGACGGTCTCTCGAATTTAGATGAATCGACAATGACGAAAGATTCACTCGATTGTGAGATCATCAGAGCTTTTATCTTTGCTTCGTTGATGTTCGGAGTCATAAAACCATCTTTGGAGAATCCCGTTGCCCCGACAAAGGCTTTGTCCGCATATATTTTCTTTATGTTTTCTTCCGAAAATGCACCTATTAGGGAGAAACTGTTTTCTCTGACGATTCCGCCAAGCACTATGAGATCGATACCGGTTCCGACGAGCTCCGTCGCTATGAAGAAATTGTTTGTAACGACCGTCAACGGAAGCAATTTCATCTTTTTCATCTCTCTTGCCATTGCCAACGTTGTGGTACCGCTGTCTAAAATTACGCTGTCTCCCGGCTTGACGAATTCAAGTGCTTTTTTGGCGATAACGGATTTTTCTTCAACATGTTGCTGAGATTTTTGAATGAAGTTCCATTCAACCTTTGTATGGGACGGCAGTAATGCTCCGCCGTGCGTGCGCACTATCATTCCAAGATTTTCGAGCTCCGAAAGATCTTTTCTTATCGTCGTACCCGTAACGCCGAGTGTCTTCGACAATTCATTTACGGTTACTTCGCCCTTCTCTTTTATGAGGTCGATCAAGCGTGCCTTTCGAGTTTCCTCTAACATCTTTCCTCCTAAAATTTCCTTTTCAAAAATGCTTCGAATTCTCCGCCGAAAAGTTTTTCGACGTCTCTTTTTATTTCCTCTTCTGTCAACGCCCACCCGTCATTCGCTATGTCGGTATATTTATCCGTAAGCACATCGGCTATAACCTTTTTTGAATGATTCCACTTGTATATGAGTTGATCGAGTACGCGGGCATCCGAATGCTGAGGTGTAAAGCTTACACCTAACATTTCCATTCTCTCGCGCGTTATCTCATCGACAACGGATGGATTGTTCAAAAACCACCAGCAACCGAAAACATGGATGTTTCTGAACTTTCTCGCCGCAACGACAAGTTCGTGTTGATTTTCGCGAGAAAGCATCGTTAACAAGAATTTGTTGTGAGGGTACATTCTTGCCAAATATTCGACAGTGTTTATATCTGCCTTCCCAACGGAATCTCCGGCAAGCTTTAGTTGCGGATTTGAAAGTTTTTTTGCACCTATCATCATGGCAAACGGTACATTCTTTTCGTAAGATACCGGAATGATTGCATTTTCTATTATCAATGCTGTCTCGTTATCGGAAGGAGTTTTGAATTCGGGCGGCAATGATGCGGCCATGTAAACGGGATTCATTTTGTCTATCCAGTCAGCAAGAAATCTTTTTATCTGTGCGAATGTCTTTTCCGTCAATTTTTCCTCAACATCATAACCCCATTCTTTGAGTTTAAGATACGAGTTTGGCCATTTCACGAGCAAAGGATCGATTCTGAGTGCACTTTTAAATCTCGGATCCGGTTTTCCACCCTTTAGCCAAACTTTTCTTTCATCTTCAACGAAAGGATCGTTCGTCATAACCGCGTATTTTATGTGTGCGGTTTTGAAGACCAAGTCAACGTACTCTTCTACCGTTTTAGAGGCAAAGAATCTTCTGTACCCTTCGAGGTCTCTTTTGGAAGGATCGAGTCCGACTGATTTTAAAACCGTTATAACGCCTCGCGTCGCTTCACTTACGGGAGAATTTTCGATGAACAAGGTCTTCCATATAAGGTTCGATTGCTCCGTTTTTGTCATTTTCCAGAATTCGTCGTATGGCATGTCATAAAATCTCATAACTTCGGCTATCAAATAGTGGTAAGTTAAAAGATCATCGATTCCCCACAAAAGCAAGTCTTTGAATCTCAAATCAAAGATATGCGTGTGAAGATCGATTATTTGAACATCGTCAACGGCTTTTTTTACAACTTTACTTATTTCTTCTTTCTTTACGTTCATTTCTACGCCTCCAAATAAAACTAAATACAACTAAATGAAACCATATAAAGAACATAAATGCAAATGCCAAATTTAGCCTTTTTTGACCGATTTTGGTCAAATTCTCCGAATATTCTCGTTTTAAGAGCCAAAACTTAAAATTAAGCGGATTATCGAAGTCGTTTGATTTCATTTTTAAAGTTAGTTTAAGAGTAAGAAGTTCAATGTATGATAAAATATACTGGAATTGATAATTAAAAACCCTTTAAAGGGGGAGTCAGAAGTTAAAGATGAATCCAAGAATGAAAGGAAAAAACTTTACAGAAGCCTTTTCATAGCTTTATTATCAACTGCATCGGTTTTTGCGGTGTTTTTGATATTTGCCAAGGATAGCACTCGGATACTAAGCATTTTATTCGCTTCTCCCGTGGATATTCTCATAGGATTTGGGCTTTTTTTGGGTATAATCGCCATTGACTCGATCAGGACAAAGGTAATGGTTTATTTTCTCGGCGAAAAGATAAGCTGGCCGGTTGCATTTTCAAATTCGATTCTCGGATATTTTTATACCGACATAACGCCTTCTTCGGCTGGGGGACAGCCTTTTCAGATATATCATCTTTCAAAATGGAAGGTAAAGCCTGAATTTTCATCGGCCATCATTTTAACCCGGTGGAGCACGATGATGATCTTTCTTTCGATCTCGTCTATTTTGTTGTTGAAAAAATATCTTTTCTACATTCAAATAGGAATTCCCGTCTTAAGCCAGATCATATGGATTATAATTTTAATCGGCGTTTTTATATCATTTGCCATTGTTTTAATGCTTTTAGTGCCGCGAGTCGGCATAGGACTTGTCAACTTCTTCAAACGTCGTCGCATTTTGAAGTTGATTTTCAAAATCTTCAAAAAAGATGATGTGGAAGTACTGACAAAATTTGAAGATAACATCCGAAATTTCTATGATGCAATGCATATGATCTGGATTAAAAAACCACTCTTGATAATTTTTGACGGTGCGAGTGGAATTCTTGATCTTGGCATTCTGTATTACATACTTTACAGGTCGATAATGGCCGCATCCTACGAAAGTAACACCAACTTTTTCCTTTCATTTTGGTCTTTGAGTGCGATCTTCATATTGTTATCCTTTGTCGTGTACTACTTTCCCACTCCCGGTTCTTCCGGTGGGATTGAAGGAGCTTTTTACCTTGTGTTGTCGATGTACGGAACACCTTCAGCCGTTATGGCCGGAATCCTTATCTGGAGAATATCAACGTATTACCTCCCAATCTTACTGGGAATTATCACGATGATTTTTGAATTCAGGTCTAAAGTAGGTGCGAGTGATGCGAAAAAAACTTAACAGATCTCTTGGATTGTATTCAGCAACGATGATAAGCGTTGGTTCAATGATAGGTGGGGCCATTTTCGTGCTCGCCGGTACAACGTTCAAAATGGCAGGTCCATCGGCAACTCTTGCGATATTGCTTGCAGGCATAGCAACGTTGTTGACCTCATTTTCTTTTGCGGAATTTTCAACCTTTGTCCCAGAAGCTGGAGGAGGTTACTCTTACGTAAGAGCTACTTTTGGAAACAATTTCATAGGTTTTTTTACAGGATGGATTCTATGGATTGGATATGCTTTATCGGCATCTTTGTTTGCCATAGGATTTGGAAATTTTCTTAACTATTTCATACCGTTTTTGCCTGGGATCATAGGATCTTTGATCCTTATCGTTTACATCGCATCAAACCAGATAAGCGGAATAAAAAATTCGGCACTCCTTCAAAATTTAATAGTAACAACCTTCGTTGCCATTTTGATAGGATATATAATTTATGGGTTTAAATTCTCCGATGTAAAAAATGTAACACCGTTTTTTTCCAACGGCTTTGTCCCGATGTTTCAGGCTATGAGTATTCTTTACATGACTTACATAGGATTTGACGCTGTGACAACACTTGGAGAAGAAGTTAAAAATCCGAAGAGAACGATTCCTCTTGCGATAATGATCTCGATGGTTGCCGTACTTGTGATTAAGACTCTGGTTTTCTTTATCGGGAGTGCCATTTTAAATGTTCAAACGATAACCACACAAACGGCAGGTAATTTCATGGTGAACACGGCAAAAGTAATCGGGGGACCATTTGGTGGATACATCTTCGCGGCGGCAGGAATTCTCGCAACGCTTTCTTGTATGAATACCTCTCTTCTTGCATCGTCAAGGACATCTTTTGCACTCTCAAGAGACAAAAGAATGCCTTACTTTTTTCAATCGATAAATTCAAAAACGCAATCTCCTATTTTTAGTATCGTAATGGCGTCTACGATCGTAATCGTTGCAACGATAACACAAAACGTGGAGGAAATATCGATAATAGCAAGTGCTCTTACGCTTACGGGATACGGTTTCATAAATCTTTCTCTTTTGTACTCGAGAAAGAGGAATTTAAACACCCAAAAAGGGTTTAAAGTTCCACTCTATCCTTATATTCCGATCTTCGCGATCATTTTCAACGTCGTCATGATTTTCGTTTTGCTTTACACAGATAGACTTGCTTTGGGCTTTGTAATAGCCTTTTCAGCGATAGGAATATTCTATTATCTTCTCAGTCCGAAGTTGAAAACGGCTCCAAGGGGTATTTCGAACGAACCTTTGCCCTTTGTAAAAGCCGAGAACAGTCCAAAACCGTTTAACATGCTTGTTGTTCTTGAAGATGAAAAGGATGTTGATCATCTTTTGAAATTTGGATTCGATCTATCTTACGATGGGAAAATTTCATCGGTTGGAATTGTGGATGTACCAGATATCTTGAAAAATAAAGATAATTACGTCATGCTGAAAAAATCCGTTGAAAAATTTGAAAAAATAAGGAAGCGTACGTCTGATTTTGGAAAAGCAAAAGGAATCGATATCGATCTTTCGGTTATAATGTCAAAAGACAGAGAAAAGATCGTGGATGAATTCGTAATTGAAAACAAGATCACGATGATTCTCATGGGATGGCAAGAAGAAACCGGCAAACGTACATTAAGCAAATGGGAAAGAAAGATCATAGAAAGATCTCGCGTCGATGTCGGCATTATGAGAATTGTCAGAGATATGAATTTCAAAAGAATACTTTTCCCTTACAGCGGAAGCATTTACTCACAAATGGCCGGCACAGTCGTCAAAAGAATTGCAGCCGCTTACGAAAATGCAGAGATAACGATTTTAAGAATAGTTTATGAAGAAGATGAAAAGGAAATAGAAGAATACCAAAAGGTACTTTCCGACGTGTTGAAAACACTCAACATAGATGGGAAAGTGCTTGTCGAATACAGTCCATCTGCATGGCAAAAGATCGTAGAACTTTCAAAAGATTACGATCTTATAGTACTTGGCATATCAACGGATTGGAACACGGAAGAGAATTTCTTGGGATTAAAGACGGATCTCATTTTTGAAGAGGTCCAATCTTCAATCCTCGTTGTAAGGGCATTTCATGGTACCTTTCACAATAGACGATTCAGAAAGTTTTTCGAATTCATAAAGAAATTCTCATCATGATCACTTTATCCCAGTTCTCGCAATTCCTTCTATGAAATATCTCTGAGCGAATAGGAAGAGTATGACTATCGGCAACATCGTAAAGGTTGAAGCGGCCATCAATTGATTGTAAATGGTCCCGGCATTGCTGCTGAAATTTTGAAGACCCACCGGCAATGTCCTCATTGAAGGCTCGTTTGTGACTATAAGTACCCACAAGAAGGCATTCCAACTTCCGACGAAATTCAAAAGCGCACCGGTTATTATGACAGGACGTGAGATCGGGACCATTACCGTCCACAAAAATCTCCATCTCGATGCACCGTCTATCTTTGCGGCATCCAATAGCTCATCCGGTACTCCCATGAAATTTTGTCTTATCAAAAAGATGGTGAATGCACTGACGGCCCATGGAACTATCAAAGCGTAATAAGTGTTTAGCCAACCAAAATGGACAATGGTTATGAAATTTGGTACGAGCAAAACCTCTCCGGGGATCATCATCGTTGCTATGAAAAGCATGAAAAAGAAGTTTCTTCCGACGAAATGGAGTTTCGAAAAGGCAAATGCGGCCATTACTCCGAAAACGATGTTCAAAAATGTCGTTAGGATTGCGACAAAGATCGTATTTATGTAGTACCTCGCAAATGGGGCTGCATTCCATGCTTGAACGTAAGCCTCAAAAAGATTAGCGAAAATCTGAGAAAAGTTGAAATGCGCTTCCACCTTAACCGGCAAAGTCAAAAACCATACGCTGTTTAAACCATTTAAGAATATCTTGACACTTCCATTTGAAGGAAAATATTGAATATTCGAAACCATAGAAGGTGCTCTGACGATTTTCATCATGTAATACGTGTTGTTGTAAGTATCCGTTACGTTTGTCACGGATAAGTAATTAGACCATACCACGGAAAGCAACTTTTCTATTTCCGCCTGGTTTTTATAAGATGAAAATCCGTTTCCGATGTAGGCAAGCTGGCCTGAGCTTCCAGTTAGAACACCGGTACTGCTTGGATGTTCGGTACCGAAAGCATCGGATATTTTTTGCGAAAGTTCATTCCAGTTTCCAGAATATTCCGAGATCATCTTGTTCAATTCCAATTGTTCAGATGAATTTAGCACACCGTAGAGGATCTTCATGTTGGTCACAACGCTTGAAATGCCCCTAAAAACGTTGTCTGCATTTGACGTGTTTAATCCGAGTGAAAGCAAATTGGCTTTAACAATTGCGTCTGTTTTGCTTATGAAATCATCTATGAAGTGAGAAACATGGCCGGTATCGACGATATCAAGTGCTATTTGCTTGTAGTTCGACGGAAGATTTGAGCTTTTTATCGCATTTTCAAGCCTTACTGCCTGCTCGGAAGGTGTGAAAAAAGTGAAGATCATCTGAGGATCCTCGATGGTAAGATTTTTTGAATGGTTGTAAAAATCAACGATAAGATCGTAAGATTTAAGGAGATGGTCGTAACCAATTATGGGATCCATGATCCTTTGTTCGTAAAAATTGACAAGCACATTCAACGATGGATCAATTTTCCCAAATTTGGAAATAAGGATCGTTTTTAAATCGAATTTGTCCAGGAATGCTTGTATTATCTCTGAAACGGCAGGGATATCCTGCGAAAGCGTCCCCGTTCCCTTTTTGTAATTCAAAACGTTTGAAAGCATGGAATCAGATGCCACGAGAAAATCATTTGAAGACAAAAACGACTTCACGAAATCTTTTTGAGCCACAACGGAAGACGCATCTTGATCGCTCACATTCAGAGCTTGATTTCTCAAAAGTGCCGGCATGAACATCTTTGCCGTTGTGGTGGCAGAATTGACGGCCTGAGCAAAATTTTTTGTGAAATCCATCCTTGACAATATTGGATTCGATCCGTATTTGAAGATGTTTAAAAAGGCTTTCATGTATTCATCCGGATCATCGGAAAGGGATTTAAGTTCACTTATCTGATTCTGGTAATCGGAGGGATAAATCATAGAATCAACGTTTGCTGCAAGATCTTGAAATTTTTGTACGTTAATTTCCGTTGCATATTTTACAGCGCCACCGTTTCCCAACGTAAGATATATGGTCCCTCTGATGGGAGGTGTGCCTGCGAAATTAACGGTTAAAACATTCGAAGCACTTGAAGTTTTTCCCTGTCCGACGTTCAAAAATTGTTGAAGGCTCAATGCAGAATAATTGACAGATGAGTAACTCGAATGGTCTATTGAGGCATTTATGTTTCTCACGGATAAAGCATTCACCGTGCCCCATGTTGGCGGAAAAATCTGAACTTCTTCAGGCAATTTTAAAGATGTGACGACCATCCAAATGAAAGGCATAAGCATTGTTGCGGCACCGCCAAATGCTATGATGTAAAGTATGATCTCGAAAACCGTTCCTTTGATCTTCATAAATACTCAACTCTTTTCTGACCGGCTCTGAATTGCACAAGGGTAAAGACGAGAATTATGGCAAAGAGTATGTATGCGGCAGCCGATGCGAGACCCATTTGCTGGTTGGTGTAGAATGTCTGAAAGATGTAATAAACAATTGTCAGTCCAGAATTGTTGTAAGGCCCAGGAACTGCCTGATAAAGCACGTAAACTTCCGTGAAAACTTTAAATGCGCCTATGACGGAGACGATTAAAACAAAAAAGGTCATCGGTGAAAGCAATGGCCAGGTTATATACGTTAATTTTTGAGAATTCGTGGCACCATCTATATCGGCCGCTTCGTAATACGATCTGTCTATCGATTGAAGGCCGGCAAGAAAAATTATAGCGTTGTATCCTATCGTTTTCCATATGGACATTATGGCTATTGTGGGAATGGTCCAAACTTCATTCGTAAGCCACGCAACTGGAGATATGCCTATCAAAGAAAGAAAATAATTTATGAGACCGAATTGACCGTTATAAAGCCATTGCCACACAAGACTTATGGCAACTATGGAGGTTACAAAAGGCATGAAATAAGAAGTTCTTAAAAAGGCCTTGAACAATTTTAGCCTGTTCAAAAGGAGTGCAACCGAAAGTGCGATTATTATATCTGCTGGCACGTAAAGGATCACGTAATAGGCCGTATTCCACAAAGATTTGATGAAATTACTGCTTTCTTTGATGACATTCAACCATTCATAAACACCATACGGGCTCGGGAAAGCAAACCTTAGCACGAGGTATATGATGCCGCTTAAAATAAAAAGCGTGAAGAAATGGCCTGCCATTCTTGATATGAATTGATGTTTTCTAAAAAAGATAAGGCCTAACATTGCCGCTATGAAAATAAAAGTTAGATACGGAAATACGTTCATCGCCGAAAGTGTGATGTTGAAGAAGATCAAACTGAAAATCGTAATTCCAAAAATATAAATCGCATCTGCGATTTTGACATGCTTTGAAATCACGATATCTACAAGCAGATAGATGGTAAAAAGTGCCAATATCGATATGGATATGTAAAATCCATCGTAAGCGAGAGCTTTCAGAAAAGAGTAAGGCGGCGGTGTGTTTAACTCAAAAAGTTGAATGTAATTTTGAAGCCCTATAAAATTTGGATTTTTTATGTGAGCATAATCCCAGTTAAAAAAAGAGAGGTAAAAAGAATAACCTACGGGCCAAAAAACGAATATCGACATTATAACAAGTGCTGGAAGGATGAAAAGATAACCGCTGACGTTTTCCCAAAAACGCATCTTGTTACGCATAAGATCACTCCACCCTCACGAAATTTTTAACAAGTAGAAAATTATATCACAAATTCATTTAGTTCTGTAAAGTCTATCTCCCGCATCCCCTAAACCGGGCAAGATGTAAGCATGATCGTTCAGTTCTCTGTCAACGGCACAGGTTAAAATTTTAACATCATCATGTTTTGATTCCACAACTTTTAAGCCTTCAGGTGCAGCAACTATCGAAAGTAGGGTGATGTGTTTTCCGTTTCTTTCTTTCACAAGTTCTATGGCTTTAACCGCTGAATTTCCAGTTGCAAGCATCGGATCGAGTATAAAAACTTCTGTATCGTCAAAAAACATGGGAAACTTTGCGTAATATTCAACCGGCATTTTCGTTTCAGGATCTCTGTACATACCCGCATATCCGACCGATGCGTTTGGGACAAGTTGAAGTACACCATCCAACATGCCAAGGCCAGCTCTTAATATGGGAACCACCACTATATTTTTATCGTCTATTTCGTATCCTTCGCATGCTTCAAGCGGAGTTTGAACTATCTTTCTTTTCAGTGCAAGATGGCGCATTGCCTCGTAAGTCATGAGAGTGGCTATTTCTCTTATAAGCTCTCTGAATTCCTTTGGACCCGTTGATTTATCACGCAAAATAGTCAATTTGTGAAGTATTAAGGGGTGATCGACAATCAAATGCATGCTTATACCTCCGATTCGTTATATTTTACTATTCTGTTCTTACCGGCAACTTTTGCACGGTAAAGTGCTATATCTGCACACTTTACAAGTTGTTCTACGTTATTGCACTCAGGTGTTACCTCTGCGATGCCAATTGAGAGTGTGAGTTTCATCCATTTGTAATTTTCTCTTACGTTTTTTAACATCCTTTGTGCACTTTTCATAGATTGATCGAGAGGAGTGTGAGGAAAGATCGCAAGAAATTCTTCTCCGCCATATCTTCCGATTATGTCTATTTTTCTCGTGCTCGATTTCAAAGTATCGGCAACTTTTCTCAAGACTTCATCCCCGACGTCGTGCCCATAAGTATCGTTAATTCTTTTGAAATTATCGATATCAATCATGGCAACGCTTAAAAATTCTTTGTATCTTTTTGATCTTTCAACTTCTTCGTATAGCCTTTCAAATACATAACGACGGGTATAAAGATTTGTCAGTTGATCGAAATCAGATATCTTGGATGCGATAACTTTCTCAATTTTAAGTTTGTAAATGAAGGTAATGGCATCTAAAGTCTCTATGGCTTGATCTAAATCAACATTTGTTTTGTCAACTTGAATGAATACATTGCCCCCTCGTATTGAGAAATCATAAACGAATTTTTCATCGTTTATGATCCACGGATCAATTTTTACAGCCTCATCTGTTTGATAAGATATACCATCTTTATCACAAACATAACCCATCTCCTCTATCCCAGATATCCTGCAAAGCACCCTACTTCCAACATACTTTGAAACATCGATTGCAAAGGATTCGATCACATCATTCACAGATTCAAGATTTATGGAATAAAGGCATGAATTTGAGATATTTAGAAATTCATAAATTCCCTGTAAATTCTTTAAACGTTTCTTTATCTCAACTGCACGATTTCTAAGACCAAGGCTTTGAGCAATATTTGATGCAATTTCAAAATGGAAATCGGCACTTTTTTGCCATCCGAAAAGTTTGTAAATTTTTGCGAGTTGTTCTTCGTAAAATATGGCTCTTGTGAGGAATCCCTCTTTGTAAAGTTTCTCTCCGTACTTTTTCATCATTCTAAGTGCGCGAACCGATTTCAAATTTGAAATGAAATAAATGGCGAAATGGTTCTGAGGAAATGTTATAGTCTCGACGATTTTCAAAGGATCGTTAGCGGCATTTCTTAAATAATCACCATCTTTGGATTTGATCAACTTCAAAGATTCGAGAGCATTTTTCTCATCATCCATGTAAAGTGATTTTATGAATTCCAGCATCATCTCATCGTTGCCCTTTGCATTTGAAACGTTAAACTCAAGATCCTCAACCATCATTCTCGATTTCAACGATTCAACTTCCGGGCTGAAATCATCCGACAAAGATTCTACCAAATCAAGGCTTTCTCTTGCTTTGCTGAAACTTCCCATTTCCATAAAATTTTCTGCCATTGCAAGGTTGATGATTTGAAAAGTTTTCCAAAGACCTTCTTCGATGGCCTCTTTCAATGCAATTTCAAGCCTTTCTTTTGAAGCACGTGGGGATGCGTTTGAAAGTGTGTACCCAAGGTTCATTTCAATTAAAGGGGCCAGATCTTTGAAATTTTCTTCACGTGCCATTGAAAGTGCGGTTTCGAATTCATCTATGGCTTCCTCATTTTCCATTTTCTCAAGGTGCAGAATTCCAACGTAATTTCTTGCCATGACTTCAATCCTTCTTGCCATCTTTTCTTTGAAATTCTCAAGAGGTCGGAGCACATGATCGTATATCTTATCGTAATCTTCGCCACTTTTAACGAGTTGCGCGTATTTATCGCACGTTTCGATTAATGGTGACAAAGATTCTTCGGGCAAAACTGGATCAAAACCATTCATTGCCATGACGATTCCAAAATAAGCATTTCTGAAGGCTCTTCTTCCAAATGCATTGGCTCTTTTGAGATCGTTCACCATGACATTGTACTCACCGAGTACCTTATGGAAAAAGGCTCTCGCCGATTCAAAAGATTCAATGTTTCTATTTGCTACTCTCGATGATGTGTTGACAAGTTCAAGACCCAAATACGGTTTTTCACCTGTTGTCATAAGTTCATGTGCTTTTAGAAGATAAGATGCAGCCGAAGGTTTTGATGGAATTTTGGGCTTAACATGCCATTTATCGTCTTCAAACTTCCATTCACCTTCTCTGACGAATTTTGATATCGCAAAATTTTCGCCGTTGGAAATTTCAAAGAGTGCTTTGATGTCACCGTCAAAAACGAAATCAGAAGTGAAAAAAGTGTTAAAGAACCAATCAAGTTCTTTTGGAGAGATGACGGGGAATTCTATCTTTTTGCCGTCTTCAAAGTCGAAGATCGGATCGTGAATTGCTATGACTTTCAAACCTTTTTTGAATTTAACGAATGATTTGACAAAAGTTATCATCTCAACCGATCCGCCGCAATTGAAGATGTAAGTTGTGTTCTCGTCCGTTTTGAAGAAGAACGCAAGAGCACTTGGATCGGCTGATTCAAAATTCAGTTTAACAGGGAATTTGAAATCTTCTTTCAGATGATCGATTATTTCTTCGATAGACGAAAAAACCTGACCCTTCAGGAATTTCGAAAAGATGCCACCATCCATTATGGGAATGTTTGTAAACCCTTTGTCGGATTGAATTTTTTCGAGAATCGGCCCATGTCTCCATACCCCAAGAGATGGCAAAAAAAGAAAGGTTGAAGGTACATTTAATTTCAAATTCTTCATGATATCAAGGATCGCAGGTATACCTTCTTTAAAAATTTTCATAAGAAAAGGAGAAGCACCTTTAAACGCCTGAGCAAAGGTTCTGATGGTCGTAAAGAAGGACAAAGGATTCTCTATTCTGCCATTCACGATGTTTAACTCTTCTGTAAAATTAGGAATAACTATGATTCTCTCTTTGTTGACAAAGACATTTTCTGGTTCAACAGGACCTATTGAGATACCTTTAGTGGCACATTCATAAACGTCTTTGAAAAATTGGATAAAGGCCTTTTCAGTTATATGAACAGGATGGTTTTCAATATCTTCGAATGACAACTCTATAAATCCATCGCCAAATTTGAAACCTTCGAATTTTGGAAGCGCACCGCAGTAAGAAAATTTCGAAAGCATATCTCTGTTTTCTGGCCGATCTTTTATCTTGACGGTTGCCACCTTTCTGCCCCCTTGGTTCAATTTATCTTCCAGTGATCGTAAAGCGCTGGAGGGATCTTTTCCACAAAATCGTACTTGTTACCATTTATCTGAATTCTATTTCCATAATAAGGTGTTCTCGATCCGGACATTTGTCTGCATATGAAAAGATATTTCTTTGCCCTTGTGATCGCAACGTAGAAAACGCGTTCCTCTTCGTCTAATTTTCCTTCCGATATGGCAAAGGAGGATGGAAAATCGCCAGGATTGACAGAGATGACAAAAACCACATCCCATTCCAGTCCTTTTGCCCTATGCACAGTTGTGAGCGTAACGCTTTCTTCTTTGTCTTTTTCCTTTCTATCTATGTCTATCTGCTCTGTTATGGCAAGATCTGTGAGAAAATCGTTTATATCCTTGTATCTGCCGGCTATTTCAATGACTCTTTTTATGTCCATTTGCCTTTCGATTCTGTCTTCAAAGGTAAAGGCTATGTAGTCGGAGTAAAAACTTTCAAAAACATGATTTAAGACATCATCTGGTTTATCTTCGGCAGAAATTTTCTTGAAAATTTCCTCTATTTTTTCGTATTTATCACCAAATTGCGATATGTGTTTTACAAAATCAATGGGTTCTCTTTTAAACGTCTCGTCATATAACACCTTTTCCACGCTTTTCTTTCCAATTCCATAAAAGAGTTGAAAAATTCTCATCCATGAGATAGAGTCTTTTGGATTGACAAGTACCCTCAGAAACGAAAGCACATCTTTGACATGTTTTGAATCTGTGAACTTAACACCAGATCGAACGGTAAAAGGTATCTTGGATTTTGAAAGTTCAATTTGAAGATCCATTGATTGGCTGTGATTTCTGTAAAGCACGGCTATCTGAAACGGAGAAATTCCAGAGTTGATGAGTTCGTTTATCTTTTTCGACACAAAAACAGATTCTTCGAGAGAATCCCATGTGCTGACAACAATAGGTCTTTCAAAATTATTTTTTACAGTCTTTAAGATCTTCGAAAAGATGTTATTAGGTATCATTGCGTTGACGAGATTGACAATTTCAGGTGTACTCCTGTAATTCGTTTGGATCTTGTAAACTTTCACGTCTTTTTCTCTTGACATTTCTATGATGTTTTCGTATCTTGCACCTCTGAAAGAGTAAATACTTTGTGCGTCATCACCAACAACCATAAGGTTACCGTGAATTGAAGAGAACTTTTTAACGATATCGTATTGAATTTTGTTTGTGTCCTGAAATTCATCGACAAGTACCCACAGGTAATTCGATCCTTCTTTTTCTCTAACAGACTGTATATCAAGGAGATCATTGGCGTAGACAAGCAGGTCATCGTAATCCAAAGATGATTGCTCGGCCTTGAGTTCGTTGTATTCGTCTTTTATCTTTCTTATTTTATCTGAAAAAGCATAAAAATAGATGAAATCTTCTTCGATTGTTTGTTCAACGGATCGTTGGGTATTTGCCGCGAGAGAGATTATCTTCAAAATAACGGAAGGAGAAGGAAATTTTTCGTTTCTTTCCACGTATTCATTTATGGCATGCTTGACAATCGTTAGACTGTCTTCTTCATCCAAAATAGAAAAATTAGGATCAAGTTTAAGAAGCGATGCGTATTTTCTCAAAAGATAATTGCAGACGTGATGAAATGTGCCTGCCATCATACCATCGAGAGGATTTTTAGACACTTGCTGCGCTCTGTGAATCATCTCATTTGCGGCGGCCTTGGTGAACGTAACAAGCAAAATTTGTCTGGGATCGATTCCCTTTGAGATCAAATAGGCTATCTTGTAGGTTATAACTTTAGTTTTTCCGGAACCGGGTCCTGCGATGACAATAGAAAACCCTCCTTCATCAAGGACGGCTTTACGTTGTTCATCATCAAGACTAACAAGTGCTTCATTTGATTTGCCTGTTCCATCATAACTTAAATTGTAGATGGTATCAAATTTTTTCAATTCTCTCGACAACTCTTTTCTTTCCAAGCACGTAAATCGACTCAAATAGGCCAGGAGTTACCTTTTGACCAAGAAGTGCAATCCTCAAAATTTGAAATAAATCTTTTCGAGACGTATCGTTTACAGATATATCACGAAGAGTTTTTTCCACATTTTCTACAGACCAATTATCAAGAGATTGTATTCGATCTTTGAAAGTCAAAAGAAATTTGTTGGTTTCATCCCTTTTTAAAATTGCTTTAGATTCTTCATCCGGCTGAATTTCTTCGAAAAATGGTCTTGCAAATTCATCAAGAACTTTGAGAGTGTTCACTTTTTGCCTGCATATATCAAAAACATTTTTTGAATAATCAAAATCGTCAAACCATTTAAGAGCATTTGGATCCTGCGACGAAGCCCATGCTTTGAAGTTGTCTATAAGTTCCTCAACACTCATTTTTCTCATATGCTGACCGTTTATCCATTCTACCTTTTTGTAATCAAAAACGGCAGGTTTGTTCGATAAAGAATACAGATCAAAAGTTTCAGTTTCTTCGAGAGGATTGAATACCTCTTCATCGACACTCCAACCTAACAGAGAAAGATAATTTATGAATGCTATGTTGATTATCCCATAAGATCTGAAATAATTTACGGACGTTGCCCCATGCCTTTTGCTTAGAGGTGTTCTGTCCGGTCCTAAGATGAGTGGTATATGCATAAATTCAGGTAACTCCCATCCGAGAGCTTCGTACATCATGATCTGTTTTGGCGTGTTGGTAAGATGATCCTCACCTCTGATAACGTGAGAGATCTTCATGAGATGATCGTCGATGACAACGGCGAAGTTGTAAGTCGGGAAACCGTTGGATTTGACTATGACCATATCTTCAAAAGTTGAATTGTCAAATTCCATATCACCTTTCGCTATATCGTGAAAATAGGTTTTTCCCCTTGGTATTTTGAAATTCACCGTCACACTTTTCCCATTTGATCTGTAAAAGGTCGCTTCATCATGGGAGTTGAACTCTTTAGTGATTTCTTTCGGATCGCTTTCGGAATAAAGTGCATAATAAGCGTTACCGTTATCTATAAGTTCACGGGAGTAAATATCGTAAATTCCATCTTTTATCCTTTCTGTTTGTCTGTAAGGACCGTAAAAACCGCCTACATCTGGTCCTTCATCCCAATCGAGTTTGCACCATTTTAAATCTTCAATTATGCTTTCTTCTGATTCTTTAGAGGACCTTTCTGTATCGGTATCTTCTATTCTAAGAATGAATTTTCCCTTCGCCTTTCTCGCAAATAGCCAGCCAAAAAGAGCTGTTCTTGCACCTCCGACATGTAAAAACCCCGTCGGGCTCGGTGCAAATCTAACTCTTACTTCCATCTTTTCACCTTTCTTCACCTTTTATATTTTATGATCTGCCTTAAAAGCACTTTTCTCTTTGATATATCCTCATCTTTTTCAATGCCCTTTGGAGGAAATCCATCTATCACACCCATAACGCCTCGACCCTGATCCGTGATCCCAACGACGATTTGAAGGGGATTCGAGGTTGCAGCATAAACGTTACAAACCTCCTGAAGAGATTTTATGGCGTTCATAACACTTATGGGATAAACACCACGCATGACCACGACGAAAATATGTCCTGCTCCTATACGCTGCGCATTTTCTATGGCAATTTTTTCGAGCGCTTCATCGTTACCGTCATGTCTTACAAGGCAAACTCCGGATGCTTCGTTGAAAGCCACTCCAAATTTTGAACTTGGTGAAACCGTCGCCATCACTTCGTATAGGTCTTCGATGGTTTTTATGAAATGCGTTTGTCCAACGATTATGTTTGATTCTTCCGGGATGGTAAGATTCACAACTTCAAAGTTAACCATACTTTACCTCCATGGTATGAAAATCGCTATCGATACTCCCAATAAAAGAAAAGGGCCAAATGGAACACGCGTTTTTCTGTTTGCCTTTCGTGTTATCAACATGGGCAAAGAAAAAATTATAGCCGATAAAGATGCTATCAAAATGGCCCATATAAGGGAAAATGGTACAAGATAAAGGGCTAAGGCTGCAAAATATTCAACGTCTCCAAATCCCATTCCCTGCTTTGAAACAAGGTGTATGATCAAAAAGATACCAAAACCGATGCCAGCGCTTATAAAAGATAAAAGCAATTGTCCATTTACAATTGCCCACAAAACACCACCAATTGCCGTCATTATGACTGCGAAATCGGGGATCATCATGGTTTGAAGATCTATGACAGTTACAATTATACCACCGGAAAAGAGTATCCACAAAGAAAAAACGTTCCAGATATTTTGTGTGAGAAAAATTGCAAGCAAAAAAAGAGCAGCTGTACTTCCTTCAATTAATGGGTATATGGGAGAAATCTTAGTCCCGCAATACCTACACTTTCCACCGAGAACAACATAACTCAAAATTGGAATATTATCTTTCCATGACAGTTGATGTTTGCATACAGGACAAAAAGATCTCTTAGGATTGATTAAAGAAATCCCCTTCGGAATTCTGTATATCAAAACGTTGTAGAAACTCCCAAGTACTAATCCAAAGATAACACCTATGACACTGAATATCAGTGTATTCCACACAGATTGAGTTCCTCTTCACTCAGATTTGTCTCAAAAAGTTCTTTTTTGCCGTAATAATACCAATCCTTTTGGCTTTTAAATTCGCTTAATATCTTCTTTGCTTCATTGTATCGTCCTGTCTTTGCATAAGGAACGACCAGAAGTATTTTAAAATGGGAGTCTATTGGATATTTTTGAACATGTTCTTCTACAACTTTTATGACTTCATCATATCTTTCATTTTTAAAAAGCACTTTAGCCCACGATTCTATGTCTCCAGGATAATAAGGCATCATATTCAATATCTGATCTTCGTAATCTTTTGCCAAATCGTACTCTCCAAGTTGATTGTAAAGATCCATTAATTCGTATCTGGCCAGTATTGTCTTTTTATCCTCGCCAACGAACCTTTTCAATATATCAATCGCGCTTCCTATCTTCCCCATCTTTCTGTACGCATCGGCTATCATGAAATACGCAAATTTATCGTAAGGAGTGTACTCAAGTTCTTTTCCCCATTCTTCTATTGCCATTTCGTAATCTTCGAGGTTATAATAAGCCTGACCAAGTTCAGAATAAGCCTCAGCGAGATTGGGCTCTATCTTTATTGCCTCTTTGAGAAAGGCAATTCCATCTTCTTGAAATCCCTTTTCTATTAAGAATGTACCTTTAAGTTCATAAGCTTTGGCATACATAGGCCATGTTTCTATGACGAAATCCATCAATTTTATAGCTTCATCAAGTTCCTCCGATTCTGCCTCATCCTGGGCAAGTTCATAAAAGCCATCTGGTACAGCGTTCTTTAGCTCAAAAAGGTTAAGATTTAATTCTTTGATATAACTTTTTATTTCCTCTGTGGAAATCGGAAGAAAAAGCGATCCGGAAATTTTACCGACTCGCTCTTCAATATTCTGTAACTTATGGATTCTTTCGATATGATTCTTGTGAATGCTTACATCTGCGGCAAATCTTTCCCATGTACCTTCGTAAAAAAGATCCCTTATTAAAAAGAAAAACGGATCGAAAAAATCGATACCGTAGTTTTGGCCTTCTATCTCTAAGATCAAAAGATTGTCCATACAGATCACGCCTCCTCTATTTCCAAAAATTTAAGTCTTCGTTACTATTCATACTTATTATACACTGAGTCTTACCTTTCGTCAACACGCATTGCGAATGGATTAACCGACGTATGTTATTTTTTCAAAACCAACGTATAAATTTGAATTTGGCAGGTTGCAAGTGGCAAATGGCGTGTGGTCTTTCATTCATGACCTGATCGGGAACCTCATCTGATAAAGTCAAATGACTTCGTTTTTTGAAGTTGGTTTAGTATACTTACAGACTTGCAATTGTCATGCGCTATCCATCAATGTGATATACTAAAATGTGAAAAGGAGTTGATCTTTTTGAACGTCATGGCATTTGACACATCGGGGGCATGGTTAACCGTCGCCCTTGGACTAAACGATGATATGGTATTCCTTCAATCTTTTTCAAGAGAAAGGCAATCAGACGTGCTTGTCAAAGAAATGGATAATTTGATAAAGTCGAATGGTATATCTATTTCTGATATAAACTTAATTGGCTGTGTTATAGGGCCAGGTAATTTTACAGGATTAAGAAGTGGCATTGCCGTCGCGAAGGCCATATCTTTTTCTTTATCCATACCGATAATAGGATTGAAATATTTTGAATGTTTTGAAACAGATGAACCTGTTACGCTTGTCAGAAAGGCAAGAAAAGATTGGTGGTATGTATCCGAGTTTGACGGGGAGAAATGGTCATCTGATATGATTTCGACAGAAACACTTTACCAGTTAAAAGGTAAGATCATTTCTGAAGAAGAGATAGATGGGATTTCTTCTTACATTTACAAAAACCCATTGGTTTCAGGATATACACTTATTCAAAATACCATAAAATCGTTTGAAAGCTCAGATAGAATTTACGATCATGTAAGCATTAAACCATTTTACCTTCAAAAGCCCATTGCCCAGCAAATGGCAGAAAAGAGGGAAGATGAAATACGACGCTAAAAAAATCTTAAGGAATTTAAAGGAAAGGCTTATCGAAGAACAGATAAAAATCGTATCAACAGATTTGAACTCTTCCAACAGTTTAACCGTTGCCGTTTCTTTAAGTGAATTGAAAAGGCTAAAAGACAGAAGGCATGCACAAGAAGCCATAAAAGCACTTTCTACAACGTCAGATGTGTCCGTTATAGCTGCCATAAAGTATCTGGTATCCATTGAATATCCTGTTTCTTTTAAAGAGATCGATCATCTTTTGAAGAGAAGCGAAAGAGTAAGAAAAGAAATTGGAAACTTTGCTCAGCATATGTCACCCGAAGACGGATGTAGATTGATTTCCATGTTACTTGAAGATCGATCTTCTGCGGTTAAAATTCAAACTTTAAAGCAACTTGAAAAGGTCCGATGTGATGAGAGTGTTAAAAGAGCAAAGAAATTCCTTGAAGATGAAGATCTCAAAGTAAAACTTGAATCTATAAGGGTTTTATTGAATTTAGGCGAAGATGTTGACGAAAAGATCATCACCGAGATAATTGAGGACACGAAATTACCTTTTGAAATTAGAACTTCGGCTTTAAAAATTTTCGTCGAACATTTCGATAATTCCTTGCCACTTCTAAGAAAAATGGCCGAATCGACCTATTCAAAGATGAATTCGGTTGCAATTTCTTTGATGGGAAAATTTCCGTGCGATGAAGTTTGGAATACCTTGAAAGCGGTTATTTCCAATGATTCTTTGCCTTCAGAAACAATTCAATCGGCACTGAAAAGCGCTTCGAGTGCGTGTGGTGATCATAAAGAAATTGAAGAAATGGCCGCTAAATACATTAATTATCCTTCAAAATCGTTGAAAATGGCGGCTTTGAAGGTGCTCGTCAGCGTCCAAAGCCAAAACGTTGAGGGGATAATAGAAGATTTTCTTGAAGGTAAAGACAGAAATTTGAAATTGTCGGTGATACCTTTTGTAGAAAAATATCCATCAAACTGGAATGTAAATGTACTTCTTGAATCTCTTGAAGACGATGACGAAGAGATGATGGAAAAGTCCCTTAAAGTACTTGGAAGATTGAAGATAAAGGATGAAAGGATAAGAAATGGACTTTTCGATCACACGATCGGTGTCAGAGTTCAGACTTTGAAAGCACTTATTTCGTCAGGCGATATTGATGTTGAAACGTTGATCGAATTTGTGAGATCCGATCTCGAACCGATTGAGATCAAAATAGAAGTACTTAATGGGATTGCAAAGATCGCGCCCCAAAGATTGGAGGAATTTTTATGAAAACGTTGATGGTAACAAGCGGAAAGGGTGGAGTTGGCAAATCAACGATAGCGGTTAACATCGCCGTAGAAATGGTTCTAAGCGGTTATAAAGTTGGTCTCATAGATGTTGATATTCATGGCCCAACGGATCATATAATACTTGGTGTTGAGCCGGAAATCATGACCGACGGAACACATTTCATTCCAATGGAAATAAGTGGCCTTAAATTCATGACGATCGCGTCAGGGGTTGGTGAAGATAAGGCGATCATATGGCGAGGTCCTCTTAAAGCAAAATTGATAGATCAATTCGTAAAAGATACGGAATGGGGAGATCTCGATTACATGATAATGGATTTCCCACCCGGTAGTGGAGATGAACCGCTTGAAGTTTTAAGCCTTTACAACAACAAAATAGATGGCGCCGTGGTTGTCACAACACCACAGAAGGTTGCCCTCGGTGATGTGGAAAAGGTGATAAACTTTCTTAAAAAGATGAACGTTCCCATAATCGGCATTTGGGAAAACATGTCTTATTACGTTTGCAAGTATTGCGGTAAAAAACATTTTCTCTTTGGTCATGGCACAGACGATCTTGCGAAGAGGACTGGCGTTGATATCATGGCAAGAACTCCTTTGATCGAAGAAATAGGTCAGGATACAGGAATTTCGAAGTTGTTTTTGACAAGAAGTGAAGGGGAGTTAAGAATTGAATTTGGTAAAAGTGTTGATGAGATCATGAGAAAATTAGAATAGAGAAAGGAAGAGATTCCCATGTTTGTAAAACCTTTTGGTGGGTTGGAAGCGCAAGATATAGACAGGATGAATTGTCCTCCTTACGATGTGGTTAGTTTGGAAGAGGCAAAGAGATTTGCGGCTGATCCTCATTCTTTCATGAGAATTATAAGGCCGGATGCGATCTCAAAACCAGGTGAAGACATTTACGAAGTCGCCGCTCGAGAACTCAACAGATTCATCGATGAGAAATTGTTCGTGAAAAACGAAAAGCCATCCCTTTACATCTACTCACAGAAGATGGACTCTCATGTGCAAACCGGACTTATAGCATGCGTTCCTGCAAGTGCATATCCAGAACACATAAAAAGGCATGAACTGACAAGAAAAGAAAAAGAAGATGAAAGGATGAAACATATCTTAGCAAGTCGTGCCCATACGGAACATGTCTTTTTGATATACAGATCGATGAAAGAGATAAAAAAATTGATGAGAATCGATCTTGGTAACCATCTTTACAATTTCAAAACAAAAGATCCTGACACAATCCATGATGTCTATCGTATCGAAGATAATGCGTTGATTGAAGATATTGTTCAGGCATTTCAAGCAGTTGATGATTTCTACATAGCGGATGGTCACCACAGAGCATCCGCATCTGTTAAAGTCGCACGGGAAATCGGCGGTACCGGAGAATGGAGTTATTTCATGGCAACGATCTTTCCACACGATGAGCTTCAAATACTGGGTTATCACAGGATTGTCAAAGATCTCGGTGATAGATCTGATTTCTTAAAAGACATAAAAGAGGCCGGATTTGATGTAAAAAAAATGTATGGCGTATCTCCAAAACTTTCCCAACACACCATTGGAATGTACATGGAAGGAGAATGGTATGCACTGAAAGCAATGGATGTCGATGATTCAGATCCGATAAATGCGCTTGATGTTTCTATACTTCAAGAGAGAATTCTCGATAAGATCCTTGGCATAAAAGATCCAAGAACAGATCCAAGGCTTGATTTCATTGGAGGAATTAACGGCCTTGCGGATTTAAAAAAAGCAGTTGATACCAATGGATATAAAGTTGCTTTTTACATGTATCCGACAAAGGTTGAAAGTGTTATGGAAGTTGCAGATAAAAATATGATAATGCCTCCTAAGTCAACGTGGTTTGAACCGAAACTCAGAAGTGGTTTTCTTGTTCATCCCTTTTAAGAGGTGATATCAATAAAGGAATTAACGCAGCGTCAAAGAGAAATATACCAATTCATAAAAGATTTTCATGATAAAATGGGATATCCCCCAACGATAAGGGAAATATCCGATCATTTTGGGTTTTCCTCTCCAACGGGAGCACTTGTGCATATAGAGGCTATTGAGAAAAAAGGATACATAAAAAGAGATCACGCATCGCGTGGAATAAAAGTCATAGCAAAGAGTCCTTTCGACGTAACCTTTGCCGAGATGATCGGCAAAATGGATAAAAGTGGTAAAATTTTTAAGAACACGGAACGGATTTACATTCCAGTTCCTTCTAACGAGAAAGCGCTTTTAACCTTTGAATCGCTTGTTGATATCCCTGAATTTGGGATTTTCAAGGGAGATTACGTTGTTTTTACCCCTGGAACAACAGTTAAGGGGCTTGTACTCGTCAAAAAGGGTGAAGAATACGTAGTTGGCATTTTTAAAAAAGAGAATTTTGAAAATTTGGTTGGAGAAAAAATAAACGATTTCGATTCAGAGTATGTTTTTTACGGTGTTTTGAGGATTCCAATTCAAGGTAGAAAATAACGGGGTGATTTTTTGAACGTAAATTACGCTTTCTTTGAAAAGACAGACGGAGTATTTGAATCTTTTCAAAAGAAACTCATTCAGTTCGGCATAAAAATTTACACCGTCGGAGATTTTGATGATGTATTTGATCTCAACGTTGAAATCAAGAAATCCGGCGGAAGTGATTTTAAAGGCATAGATCTTGTTGTACTTGAGATGCCTGGAGAAAGTCAAAGGCTCGAAGAGAGTTATATCCTCAACTCCATAGAACCCTGGAAAATAGCGGTCATTTATTCGTGCGTGAAAAATTACAGAAATTCTGTCGTTGTAATCGATCCGGATGATTTTGACAAAATAATAGAATCTCTTGAAGAGTGTGGAGACGTGACGCTTCAAGACAGAAGAATGTTTTCTTTAAAGGCTCTTTACAGACTTTTGAGGTATAATTCTTCCATTCACAGAGAAATGAGTGAACTTTTTGCATCTGAAAAGTTTGAAACGCTTATTCTTGAGGAAAGATCTCCTTTAAGATATGGAGAAAATCCGCAACAACTTGCTTATCTGGCAAAGATTGCAAAAACGCAGGCTTTTTTTGATTTTTTCGATGAAGACACACTTGTTGGTTTAAGTTACAATCAAATCATTGACATTCATCTCGCACTCTCACTTTTGAAATACCTGGAAGAGAATTTCGCAGTCCAAGTGCATCATGGAATAATAACAAATGTGAGAAAAAAGCATTTTAATTTCAAATCGTTAAGGGGTGTCATGGCGGCGAACTTTGTGAACGACGAACTGATAAAAGGATTAAAAGGCAATGATTTTGATATCGTAATACTTCCTGAAATGCCGGATCTTTCCAAGGTGGAAATCAGAAAATTCATAAAGATAAAAGATATACCATCCGTTGAGGTTGAAAAAGAATACAGATTTATGGACGGAAATTTTCTCATTCAAACTCCAGATGATCTTTCAAACATGAGATTTCTTTCTGACGAATTTGACGTCCAGTACAAATTTGCCAACGTCATTGTGGCACTTTCAAGATCAATGGCCTGCTGTATCTTCAAAGATTACGAGTTGATGTCCATTAGCACAGGTCAGGCCGAACAGATTGATGCGCTTGAAACAACTTTACGGAAAGCTGAAAAAAAATCGATGAATTTGGATGGTGCTATATGTGCCTTTGATGGTCCTATAAAAGACATAGATGTTGTAAATAGTGTCATCGGTACAGGTATAAAGACGATCATAGAACCCGGAGGCGTCAAAGAAGACAGAATCGTAAGAGAAAAACTCGAAGAAAATGGTATAAAACTTATATTTTCTGGAAAAAGAAGGTACAAGATATCTTAAAAAAAGCAGGTAGCGAATGGCAAAAATAATCCAAAAAAATCCACGATCAGACCAAGAATAACAAGTGGATAGCGGAAAGTAGAGCCCGACGAAAAAGCTGGCGTTAGCTAAAAGATTCGGAATTTACAGATGTTTAGTATAATTGAACATAAGATATTGTATTTTTAGCGCTTTGTGAGTATAATAAGAAAATGTAGATAAGTAAAAGGAGGAATTAAATTGAGTTTTCTTTTCCTTTTGGTCATGATAATTGATCTTGTGATATCTGTTGCCCTTATTTGGGTTGTCCAGATGAAGATGTCAAAGCACGGCGGACTCGGAGGTGCTTTCGGATCCGGATCTTTGTATACGGTCTTTGGACGTGAAAAAGGTCTTGATACACTTGCAAAAGTTACCATTGTGCTTGCCGTTGCTTTCATGGTGATGAGTGTGATAACGGCTTACGTTTTAACTTTGAGATAAGGAGATTTTAAATTGTCTCCTGAAGATCAACTTAAAATTCTCAAAGAGAACGCAGAAGATCTTATAGAAGAAAAAGAACTTCTGGAAAAACTGAAAGCCGGAAGACCTTTAAGGGTTAAACTTGGTGTTGATCCGTCAAGGCCTGATCTTCATTTGGGACATGCCGTTGTTTTAAGAAAACTCAGGCAGTTTCAGGATTTAGGGCATATCGTTGTGCTGATAATAGGAGATTTCACCGCCCGAATAGGAGATCCATCCGGCAGATCTAAAACGAGACCTATGCTTTCCGCCGAAGAGACAAAACGCAACGCCATAAGTTATCAAGAACAAGCCTTTAAAATTCTTGACAAAGGTAAAACTGAGTTGAGATTTAATTCCGAGTGGCTTGATCCTTTGAAATTCGAAGATGTCATAAGACTTACGTCAAAGTACACGGTGGCAAGAATGCTCGAAAGAGATGATTTTGAAAAGAGATACAAAGCAGGAGAACCGATAAGCATAGTTGAACTGCTTTACCCAATAGCCCAAGCTTACGACTCCGTTTCAGTGCGGGCAGATGTGGAGATGGGTGGTACGGATCAAAAGTTCAACTTGCTTGTTGGAAGAAAGTATCAAGAAGAGTTTGGTCAATCTCCTCAAGTGGTCTTAACGATGCCGATCATCGAAGGAACTGATGGGACTTTGAAAATGTCAAAAAGTTATGAAAATTACATTGGTCTGACCGATCCACCTGACGAAGTGTATGGTAAGATCATGTCAATACCAGATGCTTTGATGTTCAAATACGCCAGGCTGCTTACAAATTTAGACGTTGAAGGGGCAAAAAAAGATATAGAGTCTTCAAAACTCCATCCTATGGAGTTCAAGAAAAGTCTTGCCTTTGAAATTGTAAATTGGCTTTATTCGCAAGAAGATGCCAAGAAAGCTCAGGATAAGTTCATAACCACGTTTTCTAAAAAAGAGATTCCGGATGATATTCCAGAAATAACGGCGATTAACGGTATCAAATTAACACAATTTTTGAAAGATATAAAGGCGGCAGATTCAACGAGTGAGGCAAAACGTTTGATAACTCAAAATGGTGTTAAAATAAATCAGGATACCATTGAAGATGTCATGATGACGACGAATTTCAAGGATGGAGATATTCTTAAGGTTGGAAAAAGAAAAATATACAGGATAATTTTGGGATCTTGAATTCTTTACGTTTGAGTGGTATAATTTTTAAAAATTATGTTTTTTCAATGTAAGGGGAATTTGTGTTGTCCCATATTAAGGTATAAAAAGTAAGTTGTTTCAAAAAGCAAAGGAGGATGGTTAAGAATGCGAAAGACCCTGATCGTAAGTATAGTTATCGTTGCTGTCATTTTAATGGGTTCATTGGTTATGGCCACAACTTTCTCAGATGTACCGGCTACAAGTGTTTACGCAACTCCGGTAAATGTTGTAACCAATGACAACGTTATGACAGGAATCAACGGCCTTTTCCAGGGTTCACAAACTGTAGATAGGTATACATTGGCTCAGGTTGCTTACAACCTCATCAACTACATCGAGCAAAATCCATCTTTGGCAAAGGAAAGCGATCTCCAGGCATTACAAACTGTGGTCAACACGTTGAAAGAAAATTTATCTTCAAGTAATTCCATCGTGTTGACGCTGGAAAATCAAGTTTCAATCCTAACAACTGTCGTTGAACAGTTAAAGCAGGCAACAGCCGCAGCCTCTGAAACGGCTGGGAAAGCTTTGGTTCTTGCCAATGTTAACAACCAGATGATTGCGAATATGAACAAAGAAATCGCCGGATTAACACAGCAAGTCAATGGCCTTCAGACCTCTTTAGCGGAATTCAAAACTCAGGTCGCATCGACGACGAATAAATTGACACAGATGATAAACGACAACGCAACGTTCCTCTACAAGAAGATCGATCTTGTAAACCAGCAAGTCACGAAGAATACAACGGCCATAGCATCTTTGACGACAGCGCTTAACGATCTCAGCGCAAAAGAGTCAAACGACATTCAAGTTCTTACAACGCAACTTTCCACAACGAGAAATTATCTCGACAACCAGATAAGCTTCTTGAAAAATGATTTAAACAACACCAGAACAGAACTTACAAATCAGATAAGCAATACCAAGGCAACTCTTGAAAGTGAAATCAACACGGTTAACAGCAAAGCCAACACGGCAACGTGGCTTGGTGCTGCTGGAATTGCCGTTGGTGGAGCTACTCTCGGGTTACTGTTGTACTTCATATGGTATTATTGGTATCCAAGTTACTGATTTTGATATAAACTCCTTCCTGACGGGCGAGCATCAGGTTAAAATTGGAGGTGGTAGTGAAAGTGCACGACTGTGAGTTTGAAAGTATTGGTAGTTCCTTATTTTGTATTTTTCAAAATTCTTTTAGAAGGGGGCTTTAAAGCATGAAAAAGGTATTAGTACTATCTGTAGTTGCGATCGCAATATTTGCGGTTGCGTCATTTGCATCGTTGAGTCTTTCAGGCGGCGGCGCTGTTCAGTGGACGATGAGTGCAAGTCCGGTGAGTTTGAGCATTTCTAGCTCTACTTGGTGGTTACAGGTTACTGGCTCTGGCACAGGGTATTCTTACACCGCAAATCTGAATCCCTTCAGCATCAGCAGTTTTTACTTTACAATTCCTTTGATGACCAATCTTTCTCTTGTGACTGGTTATGAAGGTAACTTTGGAGAGTCTGTTTTCGGTGGATCTCAGTACTCTGGCCCTTCTGGTAACGTGGGATGGGTTGGATTTGGATATAGTGTGGCAAATTACGCAGGACTCCAATACACATCATCTGCATTTAACGCCTACGTTCAGACAACGGGCTTAAGCGCAACCAGTGTCAGTGCAGTCGCAGACATGCCAGTTGGCCCTGCGCATCTCTATGTTGGAGCTTACTCTAATACATCATCCCTTTATGCAGGAGCAAATGCATCGGTAGGACCGGCTACTCTATTTGGATCACTTAATTACGCTTCTGGAGCACTTTCTTCCTATACAGTTGGTGCCGCTGCAAATATGGGTTCAAACCAGCTTGGCGTTGAATATTCTATGGGAAATAACTTACTTGGTTGGTTTGATCTTGGAAACAACGTAGAAGTTAACGCTTCTCTCAGCAATGGAAGTTTTAGCGATCTTAATCTTAAGGCTTATATGACATTCGACAGAAATGTGGTAGACAAATTAGAAGTTAGCGCTTCTTTCAGCAATGGAGGTTTCAGCGATCTTAATCTTAAAGCTTATAAGACAGTCGTCGGAAATGTGGAAGGCGAATTAGCGGTATCTTATTCACCGTCTTCTTCTGTTAACGTAACAACTACGCTTTCCACTGCTTTCTGATAAAATTTCTTTTTGTTATAATCCAATCCCCGGTTTATCACCGGGGATTTCTTTATGGAAAAGCAATCATTCTCCCACAGTATTCCCGCCCTGATCGTGAATCCCATACGAAAAGACCAATGCGATCCTCGATGAACTCGAGGATGACGTGGGGCGATCCTCTCATTTATTTAAGGATAAGTTTTTAGGAAGCGAAGGCAAGAATCCTCCTCATTTCAATGGAGAGTAGTTCACTATTGTTCAGGATTTTCTTCGTAAATCACAATATATCCGTCATCGATCATCTTTAAGATCGTATCTTTCATTCTCTCGTATTGTCTTGTGGTGTAAAGATGGGGTTCTATTCGTGGAATACCAAAGGTGTTTTTAACAATTGAGTAAGCATCTGATCGCACTTTTCCTTTGTATATGACAAGTACATCTACATCGCTTGCAACTGTGTACTTATCCTTGGCATACGAACCAAAAAGGATAACTTTTGAGATAGGGAGTAAAGCTTTAAGAATCGAGGATTTGTCTTTCAACTTATTTATCATCTCTTCCTTGTTGTATTTCGGATAAAATATCTGAACAGAATTTGACGATCTCATCTGCATATCCGACAAGCCTTCTCGCCTCCTTTTTCGTGTACTTTTTCCATGGACTGCCTGACGGATGGGCATCTGGATATCTCGTTGGTATGTAAGATTTGTCGAGTTCCAAAGCTTTTTCAATCAAATTCTTTGAAACATCGAAATGTTGATTTAAAGCCTCAAGAAGATCTGCTACTGCATGACCCCATGCTTGGGCTCCGATTTTCTGGAAAACCGCTTTTACAGCCTTTTCGGCCGCTTGTTGGGAAGAAAAGCACGACCAGTCGTAGAAACCGTTCTCCATGTCAAATTTGGCATGTTCGATATCTTTTTTAGCCTGATCAAGCCAATCTTGACTTCTTTCCATACTGTTCCTCCAATCGAGGTAACTCGATTTTATTATATACTAAATCTTTTTTAAAACCAGCATAATAAATTCAAATTTGACGGAGAGCAAATTGCCTTGCAGGTGGCCTCCGCAGCGAAGCGAGGACCAGATACCGAAAGGTAATTGCTGGAGTCAAATGACCTCATTTTTAAAATTGGTTTAGTGTATTCGCCTCTTAATTCGTGCCATACGTCATTCGTCGTATGTTATAATTAATGACGAAGGTGATGATTTGACAAAAGTCGTTAAAATCGGAAATACTCTTATCGGTGGCGGAAATCCTGTGGCTGTCCAATCCATGACCAATACGGATACGAAAAATGTCGTTGCCACAGTTGAACAGATAAAGAAATTGGAATTGGCAGGATGTGAAATAGTGAGAGTCAGCGTCTATGACGAAGAATGCGTTGAATCTTTGAAAACTATAAAATCCCTTGTCAAAATTCCAATTGTCGCAGATGTGCATTTTGATTATAAAATAGCCATAGGATCGATTCTCGCAGGGGTAGATAAGGTACGGATAAACCCCGGAAATATAGGTGCAAAATGGAAGGTCGAAGAAGTTGCGCGTGTTGCAAAGGATCATGGTGTCCCGATAAGAGTCGGATCGAATGCTGGCTCAATAGATGAATCTTACCTTAAGAAATTCAACGACCCTGCCGATGCTCTTGTCCAAAGTGCAATAGATGAGGTGAACGTACTTGAATCCTTCGGGTTCAACGATATAATCGTTGCCGTTAAATCTTCGGATCCGATTGAAACGATAGTCGCAAACGAAAAATTGTCCAAGATGACTTCTTATCCATTGCATATCGGCGTGACGGAAGCCGGTGTTTATGAAGATGCGATCGTTAAGTCTGCCTTTGCACTCGGCCATTTGCTTTACGAGAAAATAGGTGACACGATAAGAGTTTCGATCGCAGGAAATCCCGTCAACGAGATAGGAATTGCTCATTCTATACTTCAAAGTGTAAGGATTTTTGACGGTCCCGAGATCATCGCATGTCCGACTTGCGCCCGTACTGAGATAAATGTCGAAGAACTGGCAAGAGATGTCAAAAAGTCACTTGCGGATGTTAAAGGTCGGATAAAAGTTGCCGTCATGGGATGCGTTGTCAACGGGCTTGGGGAGGCAAAGGGTGCGGATGTGGCCGTTTTTGGTACCAAAAGTGGTGGCGTAATTTACATGGATGGGAAAATGATCTCAACGGTAAGCAGGGAGAAAATTCTTTCCACTCTCAAAGATCTTGTTGTTGAGCATCTGAAAGGAGATAAAAAGTTTGAAAACGATAAATCATGTAAGTGAGATGATTGAGATATCAAAGGATTACGGTGGTAAAAGTGTAGGCTTCGTTCCGACGATGGGAGCACTTCACGCAGGTCATCTTTCTCTTGTAAAAGAGGCGAGAAAGCAAAACGATATCGTCGTTGTGAGTGTTTTTGTCAATCCCGCTCAATTCGGTCCGAGAGAAGATTTCAGCGCATACCCAAGGATGATCGATAAGGATCAAAAACTGCTTGAAGGCGAGAACGTCGATTACATGTTTTCGCCCGAGACTTCTGAGATGTATCCGAAAGATTTTTCGACGTCAATTCACGTTGGAAATCTTACAGATTATCTTTGCGGCTATTACAGGCCCGGCCATTTTGATGGCGTTGTCTTGGTTGTGAACAAACTTTTCAACATAGTAAAACCAACTCGCGCTTATTTTGGGCAGAAAGATGCACAACAATTCAGGGTACTTAAAAGCATGGTCTGTGATTTGAACATGAACGTTGAGATGATCGAAATGCCTATAGTCAGAGAGGCAGATGGTCTTGCTTTGAGTTCAAGAAACATGTATCTTTCTCCTGAAGAAAGAAAGGAAGCTCCTATCCTTCATTTGGCGATAAAATATGCAGTTGATCAGATAAAATTGGGGAGAAAAGATGCCTACAAGATAAAAAGGGAAGCCATGAATAAATTGGGAATCTATCCAGACATCAAAATCCAATATTTTGAAATCGTAGATGAGAAAACACTTGTACCGGTCTCAAAGATAACCTCTAAAGTAATAGTTGCCGCTGCGATCTTTCTTGGAAAAACAAGACTTATAGACAATGAAATCGTAAACGTTTGACGACTATGGCAAAGATAAAAGTCATAACCGATAATTCCTGTGATCTGCCTTCGGAATGGTTTAAGGAAAATGATGTTGAGGTTATCAAATTAAAAACGCTTATCGACGGGCAGGAAAAAAATATAGCCTCAGATGAAATTGTCGATGAATTTAAAAAGGGAAGAAAAGTAACAACCTCTCAGCCTATCCCAAACGAATTTGAAAAATTGTACGAGAAAGTTCTCGAAGAATACGATGGGATTCTTTCCGTTCATCTATCGTCTAAATTGAGTGGCACATATAACAGTGCAACAATGGCAGCCAAAAAATTTCAAGGCAGAGTTGAAACCGTAGATTCACTCACAACAACATCTGCGCTTGGTGCCATGGTTGCAAAGGCTGTTGAACTTTCAAAAACAGGTGACTTAAAAAAAAGCGCTGATGAATTGAGAAAGCTTTCTTTGACCGTCAAAACAATCTTTGGTGTTCAAACAGTTGAAAATCTTTCGAAAGGCGGAAGGGCATATCTTATAGCCGGGAAACTTGCCAATTTGCTCAATGTAAAACCTGTTTTGAAAGGAGAAGATGGGGAAATAAAATTTCATAAGATCGTTCTCGGTTTTCAAAGAGTTTTGAGGGAAATTGTCAACTACATCGAATCTTACGATGTCATGGATAAAAAAATTTACATATCGCACGTTAACGCACAGGAAAGCGTGAATTACATCATCTCAAAGCTCAAAAATTACACTTTTACCGTTAGTCCGGCAAGTCCTGCCATAGCTTTGAATGCCGGAGAAGGAGCTGTGCTTATTGGATTTTTGATTTTGTGAGCCTGTGATATGATATAATTATTTCGTGAAAGAAAAAAACGATGGGATTTACACCGATTTTTTTGATTTGCTTTTAATTTTAGCAATTGATTTCCCGATCTTTTTACTTCTTGCGATTTCCAAATATTTAGGCTGGGCCTCCGATACTCTCTCTGCCTTTCTGCTGATACTACTTTCTGTCCTGACTATATTGGGCTTCCATTTTATTTTGAAAAAAAAGGGATATGGGATTGGATCTTGGTTTAGAATATCTTCTTTTGGACCCGATCTTGTATGGAGCGTCGTAGTATTCCCCGGTATTTTCGCTGTTTACCTTGCGATGAGTTTTTTAACTTTCTTTATATGGTCTGAACCCATATTTTCAAAGATGAACATGAACCCAAATGCCGTTATGGCCGTCATATCTTTAGGATTGTTTTTTCCAGTTGCAGAAGAGGTCATTTTCAGAGGAGCAATTTATGGATATCTGAAACATTTCTTTTCTCCGGAGTTGGCCATGATTTTGACCTCTGTAGCCTTTGCGGTTGTGCATCCTTTTGAAGATTGGATGAGAATGTTTGTTTTCGGAATGCTGTTAAATTTGCTATACTATAAGAGAGGAACCCTGACGGTAAGTTCAACAGTTCATGTTATGGTTAGTCTGATTTATCTTTCCATTTCTTACTTGCCAAGGGTTTGAAAGAGGGTGGTTTATCATGTTCAATAAATTTTCAAAACGTGCAGCTCAGGTTTTTGTGGCTGCTCAAGATGAAGCGAGGGCTCTTGGGCATTCTTATGTTGGAACCGAGCATCTGCTATTAGGCGTTATGAAATCGGCAAATGGGGAGGCTTACAATGTTCTGAGAGAACATGGTCTTGATTATGCGTCTTTAAAGCAGGAAATCATAACCATTGTAGGTGCCGGCATCCCAAGGGAAAATGTTTCTTCACCTCAGATGACACCGAGGGCAAGAAAGATAATAGAACTTGCTTACGAAGAGGCTCAACTTTTAGGACAAAATTACATATCAACAGAACATATATTACTTGCCATTTTAAGAGAAGGAGAAGGCGTTGCGGCACATGTGTTGAGAAAATTTGGAATAGATCTCGTTGATCTCAGACGTGAGTTGATAGATGAGATGGGTGGTGCTTCACAAAACAACGAAGATTCAGACGATGATTTTACAAATCCTAATCCATCACAAGACGTTATGAGATCCGTCAAAAATCTCGAGGGACTCGGAGTCGATCTTACAGAAGAAGCCAAAAACGGGAAACTTGATCCCGTCATAGGAAGAGAACGGGAAATTGAAAGGATAATGCAAATTTTAACGAGAAGAAAGAAAAATAACCCCGTCTTGATAGGTGATCCCGGTGTCGGAAAAACTGCCATAGTCGAAGGATTAGCCCAAAGGATTTCGTCAGGCGATGTACCTGAGTTGTTAAGGGGAAAGGTTATTTTCTCTCTCGACATAGCAGCTCTTATTGCCGGTACAAAATACCGTGGAGAATTTGAAAAAAGACTCAAAAAAGTCATAGGAACGGTTAAAGATGATCATTCCATAATTCTCTTTGTGGATGAAGTTCATACCATAGTTGGAGCAGGTGCTGCAGAAGGTGCCGTTGATGCGGCCAACATACTCAAACCAGCGCTGTCACGCGGGGAACTCCAGATGATAGGATCAACAACACCGGATGAGTACAGACAGTTCATAGAAAAAGATGCAGCACTCGAAAGAAGATTTCAAAAGATTTACGTTGGAGAACCGACGACAGATCAAACTCTTGAGATACTCAAGGGATTAAAATCAAAGTACGAAATGCATCATAAGGTACGGTATACCAATGATGCCCTCGATTTAGCCGTTAAACTTTCTCAAAGGTACATAACAGATCATTATCTCCCTGATAAAGCCATAGATCTTATAGACGAAGCGGGAGCAAGCGCAAGACTTAACAGTATGACGGTACCGGATGAGATAAAAGAACTCGAAAGAAAGATAAAAGCGATTCAGGAAGAAAAAGAACTTTCAATAGCCCAGCAAAATTACGATCGTGCTGCCGAGGTGAGATTTAAAGAAAGAGATTTTCAGCAATTGCTCAACGATAAATACAATGAATGGAAGAAACGCAGAGAAACTGAAATAATAACCGTTGATTCGAACAGCATAGCAAGGACGATATCAATATGGACGGGAATTCCTCTTACAAAACTGGAAAAAAGTGAGAGTGATAAACTTTTGAAACTCGAAGAAGAACTTCACAAACGTGTCGTAGCTCAGGAAGAAGCCATTAAAGCCGTTTCAAACGCCATAAGACGCGCAAGGTCCGGTCTTAAGGATCCGAGAAGACCGACAGGATCATTCATGTTCCTTGGTCCAACAGGCGTCGGTAAAACTGAACTTGCCAAGTCCCTTGCGGAATATCTCTTCGGTGATGAAAATGCCCTTGTAAGAATCGATATGTCCGAGTACATGGAGAGGTTTTCAGTTTCAAGACTTGTTGGTGCACCTCCTGGTTACGTTGGATACGAAGAAGGAGGAACTTTAACCGAGAAAATAAGAAGAAGACCGTTCTCTGTGGTGCTTCTTGACGAAATAGAGAAGGCACATCCGGATGTTTTCAATTTACTTCTTCAGATATTAGACGATGGCAGATTGACAGATTCTCATGGACATGTAGTGGATTTCAAAAACACGATAATGATAATGACATCAAATCTCGGAGGAGAATTCATAAACAAAACTAAAAGAGGGCTTGGGTTTGTAGAAGAAAGTGTTGAGAGTAATTACGAGAATATGAAATCCATAGTCATGGATGAAGTTAAGAAAGCATTCAGACCCGAGTTTTTGAACCGCCTTGATGAAACAATAGTGTTCCATCCACTCAGCAAGGAGCACATAGAGAAGATTATAGATATACTGCTTGGAGATCTTAGAAAGCGTCTCGCCGAACGGGGCATAAAGATTTTAGTAAGCGTTCAAGCAAAGGAAGTCATAATTTCTAAAGGATTCGATCCCATTTATGGTGCAAGGCCGCTCAAGAGGGAAATTCAAAGGATGATAGAAGACCCCCTCTCCGAAGATTTATTGTCAGACAGGTTTGAAGACGGAGATACCATAGTGGTAGGAGCTTCATCAGGGAAGATCGTTTTTAAAAGGAAAAGAGAAAGAAAGGCTGTACTAAGTGAATCGGGACAAAAATAAAACCGTTTACGTGTGTTCTGAATGTGGGTACAAATCTACGAAATGGTTTGGAAGGTGCCCTAATTGTGGTGTATGGGATTCCGCAGTCAGAGTCTCAGAAGGGGTACAAATTGGTACCCCTTCTTTGATAGAATTTAAGCCATCGACATCTGACATATCTGTTCCTCGAAGGATGACAACCAACATGAAGGAGACAGACAGAGTTTTAGGTGGCGGGGTTGTTTCTGGGAGTGTGATACTCATTTCAGGAGGCCCCGGTATAGGAAAATCTACTTTGGCCATTGAATACGCAAGTGCACTAACATCTTACGGAAATATTTATTATGTGAGTGGAGAAGAGTCAGTTCCACAAACTTTGCTAAGAGTAAAGCGCCTTGGAGTTGAGAATGCGCATCTTTTTCTTTCTTCTGAAACAAATGTGGACAATGTACTGTCATACGTTTCTTCAAAAGAAAAGCCTGTGGCTATGGTCTTTGATTCGATCCAAACACTTTACACATCAGGAATGAGTGCTCTTGCAGGTAGCGTTCCTCAGATGAGAGAGTGTACGATGAAACTCATAGATTACTCAAAAGTCAACGATGTTGCCATATTCATGATAGGACATGTTACAAAGGAAGGAAATATAGCCGGTCCTATGATACTTGAGCATATGGTCGATTGTGTGCTTTATCTCGAAGGTGAGCCAAGATCTGGAAGAAGGATCCTAAGATCTATTAAAAACAGATTTGGTCCTACGGATGAAATAGCAGTCTATGATATGGAAACCAATGGCATGATTGAAATTCCAGATCCTTCGAAAATCTTTGCGGATGTTGATTCTGAAGGCCCGGGCAGTGCGCTTTCTGTCATAGTAGAAGGCTCAAGACCATTGATGGTTAACGTTCAGGTACTTGCAACTCCAAGTTACAGAAATGGTTCCATAAGGATAACAAGGGGATTTGAAAACACGAAACTCATGATCATCGCTGCCATAGTGTCAAGTCATCTTGGAATTTCACTTGAAAGTAAAGACATATATCTTAACATTCTTGGAGGACTGCGCACAACGGATACTGGAATCGATCTTGCCGTTGCCGTTGCGATATTTTCAGCCGTCAGAAAGCTGAATTTTCCATCTAAAATCGCATTCATAGGAGAAATAGGTCTTGATGGAAAAGTGAGGAGTGTGCCTCAAATGCAAATGAGAGTATCAGAGGCAAAACGTATGGGCATAGAACGTGTTATCGTTGCGAACGGTTACAAATCTTACGAGACAGAAAGTGTTAAAACTTTAAAGGAAGCCATTTTGAAATCATTCGGAGGGAAAAATGCCGCTTGACGACAAAAGTGTGAAAGATATACTTTCGATGATAGCTCCTGGGACACCATTGAGAGAAGCTATGGACAACATAATAAGGGCAGATAAGGGGGCACTTATTTTCGTCGTACAGGATCCGAAAGAGTACTTAAAAAATGGGATTATTCAAGGCGGTTTCGATCTTAATTGTTCTTTTAATCCTAATAAAGTTTATGAACTTGCAAAAATGGATGGAGCAATAGTCCTTTCGGAAGATCTCAAGAAGATATGGTATGCCAACGTTCAACTTTCTACCGACAGAAAAATCTCAACGAACGAAACAGGTACAAGACACAGAACCGCTGAAAGACTTGCCATTCAGACTGGGAAATTGGTGATAGCCGTTTCTCAAAGAAGGAAGGTGATAACGCTTTACCAGAAAGATTGGAAATACATGGTAAAAGATGTCTCGGTTATTGTGCTTCAGATGAATCAAGGAATAAGGCTTATGGAAAGATACAGAACAAATTTTGACAGTTCCATTACATCTTTGGACACAAAAGAAATGGAAAACAGGGTTACGCTTTTCGATGTTTTCGAGATCATAAACCGTGGTTTAAAGATAATAAATTTGTACAGAGATCTTTCATTTTATCTTGCCGAACTTGGAAATGAAGGAAATCTCACCAAATTGCACATGGATGAACTTAACGATGGCGTGGATGAAAACATTGAATTGTTGATCATGGACTATGCAAGTGAAAAGGTCATAGGGAAAACACATGATCCAGATCAAATCATAAAAGTACTTTTTTCCAATCAAAAAGAGGAAAATCTTGATCTTTTTTCGTTCATCCATCATATGGGATACGATATAGAAGAACATCAAATCTTCGAATTAACGCTACAGCCAAGAGGATATAGACTTTTGAGGAGTATTCCAAGAATACCGATGAATATAGCCCATGATCTCGTCAAAAAATTTGGAAACATATCAGGACTTTTAAAGGCATCTTTTGATGATCTTATGAGTGTCGATGGTGTTGCAGAGAAACGCGCAACTGTTATAATAAGTGGAATTTCGTCTTTGAAAAACAGGGTTAATCACGGTAACTAATTCATAAGGGGGAATAAATCATGATTGAATGGTTGTTGTTGATACTTCCTTTATTTTTGGGACTTTATTTTGGTTACGCATGGTTCCCCAACTATGCGCTATTCGATACAAGATGGTGGTACCCTTATTTCATGATCTTAATTGGCGGAATAGCTGGCCTTCTGATCGGAATCGTGCTTTATTTTCTCGCAAAACGTGTAAAAGAAAACAAAATAAATGCGTTTAATTTTCTTATCGCTCTTGCTGCTTTCGTCGTCTTCATGGTAATCGGAAATTATCTTATGACAGATTTCACGAATTACAATTTCTTGTCCGTCACAATAGGAAAATCCATAATAGTGATTCTTTCGTTCATGGGTTCATGGCTTATCGCACAAAAATCCGTTCTGTCGATGTTTAAAGTTGGGGAAATATCGGGAAACTACGGGAGTTTCATCTTCGATACATCTATCCTTCTCGACGATAAACTTTTAGATCTATTCGACATAGGACTTTTCAACGGTAAAATAGTGATACCACAATTTGTGCTGATTGAGATGCAAAAACTGGCAGATAGTTCTGACGATGAAAAAAAGGACAAAGGCAGAAAGGGCTTTGAAATAATCGAAAAAATGCAAGGTTTAGACGATCTGAAAATCACGATAGATGATTCGATAACTTACAGAACGGGTAAGGTAGATGAAGATCTCGTCAATCTTGCAAGAAAATACAATGGAAGACTTGTAACTCTCGATTATAACCTTACTCGCGTAGCCCAGCTTCAGGGAGTTAAAGTTTTGAACCTTAACCATCTTGCAGAAATACTCAAACCAACACTTTTGCCCGGTCAACACATAAAATTACAGATAATCAGACACGGTAAAAATAAAGAGCAGGGAATAGGATTTACAGAAGATGGAACGATGATAGTCGTTGAAGACGGTGGAAAGAATGTTGGAGATCAGCAAGAAGTCGTAATAACGAATATCTTAAGAACAAATGCAGGTAAATTGCTTTTTGCACGTATAAATCCCAAATCATGAGATCTGCCATAATAGTTTGTGCCGGAAATTCAAGTAGATTTTCTGGGGGTAGAGAGAACAAAACTCTCTACCTTTTTGAAGGTAAGCCAATTTTTCTTTATTCGGTTGAACTTTTTCAAAAACTCAACTTTGACCTCATTGTAGTTGTCATAAAAGCGGAAGAAAAAAAATCGTTTGATAGATATCTTTCTCCTCAATTGAAAATTGCCTATGGTGGTCTAAGAAGACAGGATTCAGTTTTGAATGCGCTTGATCTTGTGCCACCGGATAGTGAAGTGCTGATTCACGATGGAGCAAGGCCTTTTTTGACAGATAAAATAGTAAAAAATGTCTTGTCTGAGATAAAACTTAAAAGATGCGTTGTGCCCGCCATCAAAATCGAAGACACGTTAAGAGTAGAAATGGACGGGAAATACACCCTTCTTGATAGAAATAAGGTTTTCAGAATGCAAACGCCTCAAGGTTGTTTTGCGGGAGAACTTGCCGAGCTTTACAAAAAATTTTCTCACATCGATCTTTCAGACGATGCCTCCGCCTTCGAAATCGAAGGGCTTGAAGTCAAGTTTGTTGAAGGAGACAAAAGGAATATAAAGATCACGACAAAAGAAGATATAAAAATTCTTCAGGCTTTGCTGTAAAGGTCATCTTCAAGGCAATCGCTTTGCCAGATCTATTTGGCTTGTCATCCCCGAGTTCATCGGGGATCGCCCCTGTCATCCTCGAGTTCATCGAGGATCGCATTTGGTTTTACATGACAATCGCCCTTCGTTAAATTCAAAATTATATTTCAGTTTTGAAAAAGGTTTTTTGTATGTCCACATATCAAATTTCCATTTGACTTAAAACTAATTTTAGGATTATCATATACTAAACCAACTTTAAAAATGAAGTCATTTGACTTCAGCAATTGCCTTTCGGTGTCTGGTCCTCGCTGCGCTGCAAGACAATTTGCTCTCCGTCAAATTTAAATTTATAAGTTGGTTTTGAAAA
>DYLQ01000136.1 GCA_020722015.1 Thermotoga sp.
CATAAAACCTCCTATGTTGAATTTGAGTATAATTTAGATATGATTAAAGAACTAATGGAATTTAAAAATTGGAAACAGGGGGACGACATAAATCCTGGGCCAAGAGCCCGTAAAGGAGTCTGTCCCCTGCTTTCTCCATTCCCAATAAGTTGGTTGGGACATCGATCCCGTATCACTATGGAGGATGGAAGAGAAAGCATTCTGTTTCCATTATTTAATCTATCCAAGGCAAAAAAGGAGGTCTTATCATGCCTAACTATAAATATTTTATTGGCATAGATGTATCCCTTAATACCCTGGACATCTGTGTCCTTAACACAGAGGAAAAAATCATCTCTGAAAAAAGATTTTTCCAAAACAAAGAAGGATTTAACAAACTCCTGGAATACTTGCAAACCATCGGCAACCCACAAGACCTTGCCATCGGCATTGAATCCACGGGCAGCTATCATATCAATATCCTTAATTTCCTTATCCACAATGCTTATAACATTACCCTTCTCAATCCACTTTTGGTCAAAAACTTCAAAAAAGGCGACACTCTGAGAAAAACCACCACCGACAAAATCTCGGCAAAAACCATCGCCCATTTCCTCTTCAAAAAACCCCACAAAATCAAACCCTATAACCCCACTGAAACTACTAATCTCCTCGCCCGGCAATGCGAAGCAATCACCTGCGAAATCGCTAAACTCAAAAACCGCATTAAACAAATCACCTTCAACATCTTTAATGAATTGGGAACGAAACATAACATTCTCACCAAAACCATACTTGATTTCTTGTTGCTGGTTCCTTCGGCACGCTGCGCCCGAGAATTGGGACAGGAAAAAATTACTAAAATCATCAAAGAAATCTCCAGAGGCAAAGGTCGAAAAATAAAATTCACCGCCAGCGAAATTATGGAAATCACCCATAGTACCATCAGCATTGACGATGAAAACCGAGAAGAAATCCTGAAAAGCTGTATCAAAAAACTCCTTTATCTGGAAGAAGAATTGGCCAGGCTCAAGCCCAAATTTATCGCAAAAGTAAATACCAAACATCAAGAACCGATGCATATCCTCACTTCTATCCCGGGCATTGGCGATTTTTCTGCTGCTAACTTCGTTGCTGAAATGCCAAACATTGATGCGATGCCTTCTCATAAAAAAATCATTGCCAGTGCAGGCATTGACCCAATCATTCAGGAATCCGGCAAATTCAAAGGTCAATTCAGAATCTCTAAACGAGGCAACCGACATCTACGCCGCATCCTCTGGCAGATGACCATAGGCACTATCTTCTACACCAATATATTTCGCACCTACTACGA
>DYLQ01000137.1 GCA_020722015.1 Thermotoga sp.
CAGAATTGGTTCAGGAATTATGACGCAAGGACAGGGAGGTATTGGGAGGTGGATCCAAGAAGCAGAACATCTAATGGCATGGCAGTAGCCAAACAGACTTGCCGTAAATGGGCCCGCCTTGAAAAGGGGTACCCTTATTCTTACGGTGTAAACAATCCCATAGGAAATATTGATTTTATGGGGCTTGCAGTTACAACCTATAGCTGTTCGCCTTCGCAAACTGCAAACATTTTGGCAGCGGCCGGCAAAGCCGAGGCCGCCGCTAAAACATGTATTCCCTGTGAAGATAGAGAAGACTTTAAAAAGCACATAAGAAATCTTCTGGTTTTCTGCTCTAAGCATAATGAATCTTTAGAAGGGGAATCCATTTGTGGAGAACAGACAGGGGATTGGGATATCACACTAACTCCGCAGGGTATAGATGAATCATCTGGTTGCGGGTGCCTTCAATCTACCATTTTACACGAGGTCTTGCACCAAATCGGCTATGGGCATTCTGGCGCAAAGAACGCATTCGCAATGGAAAAAAAATGTTTTAAATGTAGCGGATTGTAAAAAAAGGAAGGCGCAAAATGAGTAGAATAATCTTATTGTGTTGTCTGTTTGTGATCTTTTGCCTATTAACTGTGGGTTTATGGAACCAAAACAAGGATCCGCTTGAACCGCCAGAGACGATTAATGGTCTCAGGCTTGAAATATCTGCGGTGAAGAACAAAGTCCCCTTGGATGGTGATATTCAAGTTGAATATAGGCTTTTTAATGCCGATACTTGCTATACAATCATCTTTTCACATATTTTCCCGCTTGCTTTCGTATCGCCGAATCTTTCGAAAAATCAGATTACGTTTTGGATACAATCTCCAGACGGCAGTATTTGCAAGTATTCTGGCAATCCTTACTACCCAAAATATGCTTATCCAAACATCTGCGAATACATTTCTCTAGGTTCGAACTGCTTCTTTGGAAGGACGATTTCACTGAATAAAGGAGAGTTTGCCTATTCAATTGGAAAGAAAGGGAAATACAGAATAAAGGCTGTATATACAACAGACTCTAAGGATTGGCTTCTTGCGCATATGAAAAAGATGGGTCTAGCAGAAGCAGATATTCCTTTCAGACTGACTAGAGTCTTTAACGGAACTTTGGTTTCAAATGAGATTGAGATTGAGGTTAATTGAGCGGAAAAATCGGAGTCGTAGAATCTTGGGCTCGTTTCTTGAATCTTGAATTTCTTGGATTGAGAAAATGAAGGAAGAAATGCTTTCAAACAAAATTCCCAGTTTTTCCGCTTTTGGCATAGCCAGCCTTTTTGGA
>DYLQ01000043.1 GCA_020722015.1 Thermotoga sp.
GGTACTTATCCTACCTTTTAGGAATGAAAACTCACAAAGCTCAATTGTTAATAGAAAATACTGATTGATATCGAAGGGGATTCCCGATTAGATCGGGAATGACACATGCTTGTCATCCTCGAGTCCATCGAGGATCGCATTGATTTTATCGGATGAGATCTATAATCAGATTGAAACTGACAACTGCTTAAAAATGCGTAATGAACAAGTCTATAAATATTCAATATAAAGACCTTAAAGCTAAAGATCAAGAATACCATTTGGTCTGAAGATATCTGTAAATTTCGATTTACTTCAGTTTCACCTTCTATATACGAAGATTGACATTTATGCAGATCTTCGTTCTGTATCTTTCTTATCTAACAATCAAAGCCTTTTTGAAAAATTCAAGAAATAGTGGTTTTGAAGATAGGCTTGATTGATTTATTTTCATTTAGGTAAGGTAATGAATAGGAGGAAGGTTATGATGAATCCGTATCAGGTATTGGGGATAAACGAAAATGCGTCCATGGAAGAGGTAAGAGGGGCTTATCTAACGATGATAAAAAAATATCATCCAGACAAGTTCGCAACTATTCCTGAAATGAAACCAATAGCTGAAAAGAAGACCAGAGAAATAATAGAAGCCTACAAATACATCTCAGAGCACTTTAACGATGCTACTGCAGAGCAACCCAGAGAAGAATATCAAGAAAGCACAACAGCAACTCATGAAGAAAAAGAAAATACGTATCATAAAACATATTCGCAAGAGCAAACGAAATCTTACGCTGATGACAAAAACGGCTCGTCGATAGCGGCATTTGTACTCGGAATGATAAGCGTATTTATTATGAGTTTGTCTGGCATATTTTTTAACTTGCCTATAACCGTTGAATTGGCAACAAGTATAATCACTGTGGTAATATTTTTGGTAATAGGTCCAATACTTTTGATAATTTACTTTATATCCAAACGTAATGGTGATGATATAGGGTACGGATTGGTATTTTTATTTTTGCTTTCTTTTTTCTTGTTTTTTTTAGCCCCGATTCTCAAGATCATGATAGTGTCTGCTATAATTCTCACAATTCCCATTATTTCAATCGTTTACGCTGGTAAGGGATTAAATAAAGCAAAGGATTTAAACAAAAAGGGAATGAAGCTTTCAGCGATTGGACTTATTTGTGGAATAATGCCCATATTGATGTTTATATTGCATTATGCTTATGGAGTAACCATATGAGAGGAGGAATGTTTGTGAGTATGCATGATGTGATGAAACAGATAGTTCGTTGTCCGCTGGTAACAGAAGCCTTGGGAAATTCCGGCGGACAGTGTAGCGTTATAGTCAGATCTCAGAATAATCTTGACCGGAATTACTTTCAGGTGCCAGAACCATGGAGAGGACATATAGATACAGCTCCGATACTTTTTGTGAGCTCGAACCCAGGCATAAAATATGATGAGGATTTTCCCACGCTAAATTGGGATCTTGACTCGACAGAGGCATTTTTTACCTCTTGCTTTGATAAAGATTCCAAATTCACAAAAGACGGAAAAAAATACTTAATGAAAAACGGTGAATACAGTCCCAATGTCAGATTTTGGATAAATATAAGAAACAGAGCAAATGAACTCATAGAAAATGCTATTCCGGGTAAAGACTATGCATTAACGGAAGTCGTTCATTGTAAATCACAAAATGAAACCGTGATGCATGAAGCACTTGAGACGTGTACCAAAAATTATTTAAAATCGGTTATTTCTCTTAGCACGGCAAAAGTCATAATAGTACTTGGTTCGGTAGCACGCATATCGATATGTTCTAATTATGGTATATCTTTAAACAAAGATGAAAGTTCATATGGCCCTGTTAAGATAGAAAACATAAAAAGATACATAGCCTTTCTGCCGCATCCAAACGCGCGCGTATCTAATCATAAACTGTCAAATAATCTCAACCAGGAAAAACTTCAGGAAATAAGAGATTTTTTAAGAACGTAAAGTATAAGGAGGGTAATCGATGATAACATTAGAAGAAATTAACGCGCAAATAGGAAGATCTGTAATTATCAACGTTAATAAAACATACAACAATATCAGCTTGTACGAAGCAACAAAAAAATGCTGGAGAATGAATATTGACAGGGCATTCCTTTTAGGAATGAAAACTCACAAAGCTAAATTGCCAACTGATTGATGTCGGATGGGATTCCCGATTAGATCGGGAATGGCGGGGTAAGGGAGGTGATAAAAATGGAAATGCTGACAAAAGATTTGAAACAAAAGATAGCTAAAAAAGACATAGTTGTTGCTGTCAACAGTTTGATTGGCGGCTTAATGGCCGGTCCTGTCGGGGCAGCGATAGGAATCATCTCCACATTAGATAGTGAACCCATAATTACTGCGACCGATTGGATCATTCGGAGACAAGACGAGAAAAACATCACCAAAGAAAAAGAATCTGAACAACCGATATGGAAACTTTTAATTGCTCATGAAAGTGAAGAAAGACTTATGAGGTGATTAAATGCTTAAATCCGTCAGAGATATAGGAAGAGCTTACAGTGGAAATGATTTAAACAGATTGCTTAATGCTTTTCCCTCTTATGTAAAGGTAAAGGATAATCCAGAAAACATTCAGGTTATAAGAATAAATGTCAAAATGGGCGCAAAAATGGAATTTAAAGATGTAGATTTTGCGTATTTAAAGAACGATCCCTCTCCTTTTCTTTACAAGGCCTTAAGCGGAAACGATAAAAATCTGTCGTCTCCAACCGTAGTTTTAAATTTCTACGAATACGGCAAAAGAAATCCAGATCCTCTTTTGATACCTTTGAAAAAATATTCGGAATCTATAAAAAAGATGGATTCACAATTTTTAAGGGATTTTGCAGCTTTTTTAGATGAAAATGCCGACAAAATATCTATGGAAGTTTCTCAGAAGATACAAATTTTCTCAAATAAAAGTGCAGTCGTGACCTTTGCCTTCGATTCGGATGGAAATATCTCGTATCCATCTGACTTAAAAGACATCTTAGATGCTTTTTTAAAATTGAACGAAAATGAAGTTTTCCAAACGGCTTCATGCTGTGTGTGCGGAAAACATGCACCGATTTCAAAGGAAAGATTAAGTGATATAGAAGTCTTTAAATTTGCAACCGTTGAAAAACTCGGATTTCTGCCCAATATGAATCCGAAAAATGTCATCAAAATTCTTCCGATATGTGAAGACTGTTATAGAGATATGCAATTCGGATCGAAGGTGATTTTGAAAAAGCTCGATTTTCCATTTTATTTAAAAGACAAAGTATGGGTCATACCCAAATCTTTCAACGGAAATTTGGAAGTTTTGAGAAAAACGATAGAAAATGTGGAAAAGATAGGATCTGCCAACATAGATAAAACATCTCTTAAACGAAGATCCATGTTTGAAGAAAGAATATTAAACAACGCACAAAACCTTTCGGATCTCGTGACTATGGATTTCATCTTTTACAGGGCCAAAAATTCTCAAAGACAGATCATTTTGAACATTCAGGATATGCCTCCGACATGGATTAAAGAGATAGCCGAAGCCATAAACCACGTTGATGATCTTTTCAAACAGATGGCAGGAGAGTGGTACAATTTTAGCCTTCGCACGATTTACGATCTCACAGTTGAAAAATCTCAAAATCCGAGTATGAAAGATTTTTATCTCATAATCAAAAATATCTTTGAGAAAAGGAAAGTGGTCAGAAGTCTTATCGTTTCGAATGCGTTGGTAAGGATTCGCTCATCTTTGTATGGCTCTTTTGAAAACGGTAATTTCAGCCAATATGTCTACGATGCCATGGCAATTTTAGAACTTTTCGAAATTTTAAATAAACAAGAAAGGAGTAAAAAAATGGTTTCAACTTTGAGCGATGAAGAAGCCGAAATGGACAAAACGGTAGATGAATTTTTCAACAATGGTTTTGACACGAGTGAGAAAAAAGGATTGTTTTATTTAGGCGTACTTGTGGGAAGGTTAGTGGCATGTCAACAAAGCAAAATGGGTAAATCAAAGGCTCCGTTTTATTCACAACTAAAAGGCTTGAGGATGAAGGAAGAAGATTTTAAAGGACTATACTCAAAGGTTTTGAACAAGATGATCGAATACTCATCTGAAAAGTGTTATTTGGATTCAAAAAATGTTGAGATGATCAAAAGACTTTGTGCGTATTATCTTAATTCAACTAAAAAATGGGACTTAAACATTGACGAAGCGAATTTTGTCTTTGCTTCCGGTATGACTTTGACCTTTGCAGAACCTTTTAAAATCATGAAAGGAGAAAATAGTGATGGAAAATCTGAAGAGATCTGAGTTCGTCTTTCTTTACGATGTAAAGTGGGGAAACCCTAACGGGGATCCGAATGATGAAAACAAACCAAGGTATGATGAGGTAACATCTCATGTGCTTGTAAGTGATGTTAGACTTAAAAGGACTGTCAGAGATTATCTTGAGCAAAATGGACAAACGATCTTCATTTCCAAAAAAGGTGATGTTCAAACTTCCGAGGCCAGGACAAAAGAACTTATAGGTGATTCGAAAGATCCTCTTAACGATATACTCGATAAAGCCATAGACATAAGGCTGTTCGGCGGAATGCTTCCTATAAAGTTATCGAAAAAAGGCAGTGCCGGAGACTCTGTAACTCTTGTGGGACCTATCCAAATGAGAATGGGAGAATCTTTACATGCCATCGATCTTTCTTTCATCAAAGGAACGGCAGCCTTTGCATCGAGAGAAAGCGCTCAAATGTCTTCGTTTCGTGAAGAATGGCTTGTTCCATATGCTTTGATATCCTTCTACGGGGTCGTGAATCAAAACGCATCGGTTAACACCAAACTAACTCAGGATGACGTAGACGAATTTTTCAAATCTCTCTGGTTCGGCACAAAAGATCTCATAACGAGATCCAAGATGGAACAACTTCCAAGATTTTTGGTACAAATTGAATACAACGACAACACTCACAACGGGGGCCTTGATGCTTTTGTCTCTTTAAAAACCGAAAAGTCTGAGAATGAAATAAGATCTGTTTCCGACTACATCATAAACATCGAAAAGCTCATCGAATTCATCAAAAAACATTCGAATAGGATATCAAAGGTAAGATATTTCGTAAGCGATGAATTGAACATAACGCCAGATTTGAAAACTTTAGAAGGAGTGAATATCGAGAAATTCAAAATGGAGGATTGAGAGTATGAATGGAAAGATATCCGCTTTTGACGTTTCTTCAAGATTTGCAATATTCAGAAAGCCTTACACCACGACATCTTCTTTAACGTACGACTTTCCACCGAGGACGGCTATCATCGGCATGATAGCCGCCGTTTTGGGCTGGGGAAATCAACAGAATCACTACATATCATTTTTTGAAAATTTCAAAGTTGCGCTTGAATTTTTAGCTCCGATTCAGAAAAAAACCATGACATTTAAAAATTTGAACACCAAAAAGAGCGCTCCGAGTTACAACATACTGACTCTCAGCGAGATGATATACAAACCTTCTTACAGACTTTACATTTCATGGGAAGAATCGAAATTATCTAAATTGAAAAATAATTTAATAAACAGTGAGAGTTTTTACACTCCATATCTTGGCACGGCTTCGAACATAGCGAAAATAGAATATGTGGGAGATTTTTCATTCGAATCGGTAAAATCCGGAACGGAAGTTATAGTCAACAGCGTTATTCCAAAACTCGATAACATAACTTTAAAGCCGATGAATGACCAAAAGTACATCTTTGATACGTTGCCATATGATATAGACGAAAACAGAAATTTTGTTTTAAACAAAGACTACGTGTACAATCCGGCCTTAGGAGGAATAAAAATTGTTACCGGTGACGAACAAACGGTTTTAGAAATAAACGGCAAGTTTTGTATATTCATGTAACCATGATTTACTCTCATCCGAATAGGCTTTTGACTGATCATCTCAAGAGTGTCGAAAAGAAAATGATTGAATTTTTTGACGATCAAAAGATCGACACTCAAAGAGCCTTTGGGCTTGAACGAGATGTCTTTAAAGATTTGATCCATGCTGTGGCCATCTCTCACGATCTTGGAAAAGCGACAAAAAGATTTCAGGAAAAACTTCTTGGATCAAATGTTAGAGCTTCACACTCAGAAATATCCGCAATTTACGCTTACGCTGCAGCCAAATACTCTTTGCTCAAAAATATAGACGAAGATAAGGCCAAAGAATTTTCATTTTATGCTTTTTTGGTCGTCAGACGCCATCATGGTTTTTTAAAAAATTACATCGATGAAGTTGTTGACTTGTTTGAAGGTAAAGATAAACTTATCAAAATGACGGAAAAAATAGATGAAGACTTTTCAAAATGGTTTGAAGAACAAACACATGTAGAGATCTCCGTGCAAAACACGGAAAAGATCATAGAAGAATTGTGTCAAATGGATATGGCAATGGAAAAGATATTGAAATCCAAAAATGATCTTTCGTCTTATTTTGCGATCAATTTTTTGTATTCTCTGCTTATAGACGCAGATTGGATAGATGCTGCGACTTATGGTGGCAGAGCCACAAAAAGAATAGATTTCAACACAAAAGCGGTTGAAAATTACATGCAGACACATTTCAAAGATTCGAATAAAATAATGGATGTTTTAAGAAGAGATGTGCACAAAGACGTCCTTGATTGCGATATATCTTTGGAAGATCATTTTTACACCGTAACAGTTCCGACAGGCGGTGGGAAGACACTTACGGCTTTCGATCTCGCACTGAAGATAAGAGAAATGGTTAAAGAAAAAGCGGGGCGCATGCCGAGGATAATCTACGCTCTTCCTTTTACAAGCTTGATCGATCAAAATGCCCAAAGAATAAAAGAAACTCTTTCAGCCGATGACGTAAGCACAGATCTTTTGCTCGTTCAGCATCATCTTGTTCCAAACGAATATACCGATGATGAAAGCGGACCTCTCGATGAAAATCTTTCTTCTCTTTTAATATCCGGCTGGGATTCAGAGATAATTGTCACAACCTTTGTGAGTTTGTTTGAAAGTTTGATATCAAACAGAAGATCGAATATCCGAAAATTGCATACAATTTTTGGTTCCGTGATTATTTTAGACGAAATACAAAATATCCCTCACGAGTATTGGAAGTTACTTTCAGAGATCTTCAATTTCATGGCAAAAAATTTTAAAACGTATTTTATACTCGCAACGGCCACAAAGCCCCAAATATTGATCGAATCAAAAGAACTTGCAAAGAAAGAATTCAAACTCAACAGAATAAAGCTTTTGAATGAAAGCGACAGATTGAACACTTTGGAAGACCTTTATAAACGTGTTAAAAAAGATCTGCGCAATTCCCAAAGAATTCTTGTGATTTTGAATACGATCTCCTCGTCTCAAAAGTTTTTTAAAATGTTTGATGATCTGAAAATCAAGAAATTTTATCTGTCGGCCGGCGTGATTCCTAAACTTAGAAAAAAGATCATCGATGAAATAAACAAAAAAGACGTCAGATTGCTCGTGAGTACCCAAGTTGTGGAAGCGGGCATGGACATAGATTTTGATATTGTCTACAAAGATATGGCGCCGATTGATTCGGTAATTCAAAGTTGCGGAAGATGCAACAGAAATTATGAAACTGATATGGGTGTTGTTCATCTGATAGATCTTAAAAATGAAAATGGCGTTTCTTACTCAAATTTGGTTTACGATGATCTTTTAATAGCCATTTCAAAAGAGCTTTTTAAAGAAATATATGAAATCTCCGAAGACAAAATGCAGGAATTTTTAGTTGAGCCTTACTTTGACAAAGTAGCAAAAAACATGGAACAATCCGAAAAGTATCTGGAATCTTTAAAAAACCTTTTGTATTTTTCTCAAAATAGATCATCGGAAGATCTACCGATATCCAATTTTTCCATAATAAAAGGTTTTTTGAAGGCAAATATCTATGTGCAGTACGATAAAGAGGCAATTGACCTTTGGAATGAATTTGAGCAAATTCAATCGTTGGATCCGAAAGAATGGTATATGAAAGCAAATTATTTGTTCAAAAAAATGAATCAATACATGATTTCTGTCAACATAACCAAAAATCTGATAGAAAATGGCCCTCCGATAATAGACAATCAAAGAGGCAAATCGTTTTACTTTGTGGCAAATGATCAACTTTGTAAATTCTACGATGAAGAAATAGGTTTTATAATTTCCGGAAAAGAAGCGATGATTTTGTGAAAAGCATTTTGTTTGGGAAAGATCTTATGCGATCTGGCATTGTTACGACCATCTTTCTCTCACTGTTATGTATACAAGTTCATCAGGAAGCGTCCCACGTCATCCCCGAGTTCATCGGGGATCGCATTTGGTTTCATCGAATTGGATTCTCGATCAAGTCATGAATGAAAGGCCACTTGCCACCCGCCAC
>DYLQ01000138.1 GCA_020722015.1 Thermotoga sp.
TGAGAATGCTCAGCTAAAGCAGCAGTTAGCTGAAGCATTAAAGTAGATCACAAGATTGGAAAAAGAAAACGAAAAGTTGCGCAGGCAGCTTAGAAAATTTCTTAACGAAAATACACCTTCAGGTGCACTGCCCCCTTATTTGAAAGATGAGCTAAAACAAATAACGCTAAAAGAACATAAGGAAAATGAAGAAGAAAGCACAAAATCAGCAAAATTCAATCCGAGAAACAGAAGAAAAAAACACGACAGAAAAGAAGTTCATACTTTAGAAAAATGTCCCTATTGTAATTCACCACTTAAAGAGAGAAAAAAGAGAATAAGACGTGTAGTCTTGCATCTAGAACTTCCAGAAGTTGAAAATGTCCTTCATGAAAGCAAAACCTATTACTGCGAAAACTGCAAGAAAAATATCATAGCACCAGTTCCAGATACATTGCCAAAATCAAAATTTGACCTGAATATCTCGCTTCTGATTATTCTTCTATATTCTATTGGCACAACACAGAGAAAAATAAAAGAATTTCTAGGCTGGTTTGGGGTTTCTCTTTCAAATGCCTCAGTGAATAATGCAGTTCACAGGATGCAGAGGTATTTAGGGGATAAAAAATACAAAGAACTCGAAGAACAACTGAAAAAATCTATTTCATGTGGAGCAGATGAAACAGGACATAGATACCACGGCAAAACATACTGGATATGGGCTGTGGCAAATGCGAAGACAGTATTTTACAGAATAGAAAAGGACAGAAGGTATCATAGGGCAAAGAAACTACCTACTGGCAAAATCATAACCTGCGATGGCTACCGGGCATATGATGGCGTAGGCAAGAGCATACAAAGGTGCTGGGCCCATTTGCTGCGAAAAGCCAGAGATCCAGAATATCCCTTCAATTCAGAGGAAGAAATAGAGCAATATAAGAAATTTGTAGAAGGACTTGTTAAAATTTACAGAAAAGCAAAGGATACAACAGATAGAAGCATCCAGCTAAAGGAAAAATTTGATAAAAGCTTGAAAAAGTTTCTTATGAAGCCAAGAAAACAAGAGGATAACTTACTGAAAGTTATGAATTATATACTTGAGTATGAAGGAGAGTGGTTTACATTCCTTGAAAGAAAAGGCATAGAACCTACAAATAACAGATGTGAAAGAGCATTAAGGCCAATTGTGGTTAGGAGAAAGGTAAGCCAGCATAACTGGAGCATGGAAGGCTTGCATGGACTTGAAGTCATGCAATCTCTATATGAAACATGCAAGCTAAGGAATAGGGATTTTATGAGTTTGGTTAGGAACGAGATAA
>DYLQ01000139.1 GCA_020722015.1 Thermotoga sp.
CAATAGTGTTCGGCACAATTATTGAATGATAGTGAAACCTCCGAGAATTTAGGCGGTTTAAGTAACAATCATAAGGTTGCTTACCGCTGTTCAAGGAAGGTTGGTATGAATACTAAAGAAGATCCTTTTCTCTTCTGTGTCCTTTTCAAGCCTCTTGCCGAGCTCATCAATGACAAAGTGGCGGTTGAAAAGGATGCGGCGAAAAAGCTGATCTTTGAAAAGTTCCTAACTCTTTTAGTCTATTTTTATTTGGCCGGATTGGACTCGCTTCGTTCCTTAATAACTTGTTTAAAAACCGAAGCCCATATTTGCCAAATCAACCTTTCTCTAGTCGGCTTGAGCACCATACACGATGCTTTTCATCGCTACCAAGCGGCCCTATTTCAAAAGCTTTATTTGAAGCTATTGAACAAGCTACCAGTCTTTCAGATTGAAGAATTCAAAGAGTTGGGTAGATTTGTGGTGATAGATGGCTCCTTTTTCGCCATGGCCATCTCCGAGATTTGGGCGGAATTCAGAAAAAATGCCAGATCTCTGAAATTACATCTTAGTTTTAGCCTTGAGCAAATGATCCCAACTTGCTTTTTGGTCACTGCCGGAAAATTTGATGAACGCAAGGCTTTTGCAAAACTTATTGAGAAAGGAATCACCTATATCGCCGATCGCGGCTACCTTTCGTTTGACCTCTTTAAAAACCTTGTGGATAAACAGGCTTACTTTATCATTCGAGTTCGCAAAAACTTAGACTATCAACCCAAAACGCCGCTGGCGGTCGAGCTTATAGAGGCGGTCAAATATATTTTCTTTCAAGTCACCGATGAGCTGGTTCAATTTGGCGCCGACAAACATGAACAAACATACAGGCGAATTTCGTTTCGCACTGCTAAAACTCTTTTTGTCATAGTAACCAATAGACTTGATCTGACAACTTTTGATATCATCCGCCTCTATGCCTTGCGCTGGCAAATTGAGCTATTCTTTCGCTTCTTCAAAAGGACTCTTAACGCTATTCATTTGCTCAACCATGACTCTAATGGTGTGACGATCCAGTTCTATGTCATTTTGATCACGCACCTTCTATTGATGCATTACAAGCAAAAGCAATGGCAGCAAAGCCTGTTTGCAAACCAAAGGATTTCTGGTGCGGTTCCTCTAAGCAAGTACTTATCAGAAGAAGAATTTGTCAAATCCGTTGGCCAACAAATCCCTGCGTACTGCAAAATAAGAAAACAAGAAATGCAGGCCATCAAAAATTCACTCTTCAAAAGCGCTCAACTGGCATTCGATTTCTAC
>DYLQ01000044.1 GCA_020722015.1 Thermotoga sp.
ACGAAAGGAGGCAACAAAAGAGGTGCTTTCCTCTACTGCCGTTAAAACGGCATAGTTTCCAGCACCAATCTTTTGTGATGTTGTATGCCATGGGTTAAAGAAGATCTGTGTAAAGGGTGTGCGGTGTGTGTAAAAGCATGTCCGATTGAAGGAGCAATTGAAATGAAGGATAAAAAGGCTTACATACACAACGACATATGCACAAGGTGCGGAAAATGCATGGATGTCTGTCCTACCGATGCCATAAGACCGAATTCAGAAAATCCGTCATTGCGAGGCTTTGGAAGAGGTACAGGAAGAGGCATGGGCCGTCACAGACACGATCCGGGCGAGTGGTGATGAGATACGTCTATGGTCCTGTTCCGTCAAGGAGATTGGGTAGATCCTTGGGAGTAAGCCCTATCCCCTCAAAAACTTGCAATTACTCTTGTGTTTACTGTCAGTTGGGACGAACAGATCATTTTACAAATGAAAGAAAAGATTTCTTCGATCCTCAAGAAATTCTCAAAGAAATTTTTCAAAGTGTAAATGAAAACAAATCGGGTATCGATTACATAACCTTCGTCGGAGAAGGAGAGCCTACACTTTGCAAGTCATTAGGATATTTGATAAATCAGGCGAAATCAACGCATATTCCCGTTGCCGTTATAACCAATGGAGCTCTTTTGTACGATGAAGATGTTAGAATGGATCTGAAAAATGCGGATGTTGTATTACCGTCTTTGGATGCAGGTTGCCAAAAAACATTTTCAAGTGTAAACAGACCTTACAAAGGAATTAGCTTTGAAATGATGATCGATGGGCTTAAGAAATTTGCGAAGATGAGAGATGGACAACTTTGGATCGAGGTAATGCTTGTGAAGAATCTGAACGACTCCGAAGAGGAGATCTTGAAGATTCGAGATATCCTCAAAGACCTCGATGCGGACAGAATTTACATAAACGTTCCGATTCGTCCTCCGGCAGAACCTTGGGTTGAAATACCGGATGAAGAATCAATCGTAAAAGCCCATGAAATACTCAAAAGTCATGTCATATCTGGATACGAAACGGGAGAATTCAACATATCCGATCCGACTCAACTTTACGATGAGATTTTGAAAATATGTGAGCGCCACCCGATGAGAGAAGATCAGATAAGACAAGTTTGCATGAAGCTCAATGTAGATCCGGACGGCATGATTTCAAAGTTGAGAAAAGATAAAAACGTCAAGGAGATTTCTTATCAAGAAAAGATCTTCTTCGTCGTTAAGCCCAAAATGGAGGTAAAAGCATGAAAATCACGATATTGTGCAACGATGTTGCAAAATCAGGTTTTTTTGCCGAACATGGTTTATCTCTTTTGATCGACGATGAAACGATCTTCGATACCGGAACAAGTGACGTTGCCGTTAAAAATGCAGAAAAGTTGGGTGTAAATTTTTCGAAAGCGAAGAGGATCTTCATAAGTCACGGCCATTACGATCATATCGGAGGGTTACCCAACATACTTGCAAAAACGGGAAAAGTCGATCTTTATCTTCACAAAAAAGCGATTATGCCAAAGTATTCAGGAGAGCGCTTTGCCGGCTTTTCTTATAAATGGAAAGATATAGAAAAAATGGCAAACGTTCATCTGCTTGATGGAGATACCGATGCAGACGGATTTACGATTTTAAACGATGTTCAAACTGTTGAAGAAAATATAGATCCAAACTTCAAAGTGAATGGCCGTCACGATCTTTTTGAAGATGAGATAAATCTGATCAAAGACGAAATCCTTATAACAGGATGTGCCCACAGAGGCATAGAAAATATATTTCAAAAAGCCATTGAAAAACACGAGATCAAGATGATCATCGGAGGATTTCATCTCATAAATGCCGATATTCAAAGAATAAAAAGCATATCAAGGCTTTTTGCGGATCATGATGTAAAAATCGTCCCATTACATTGTACGGGAAGTGTGGCAACTGATATTTTTAAAGAAACTCTCGGTGACAAATGTCTTTTAAAGGTGGCCGGAGATACTTTTTCGGAGTAGAAAACTTTCGATTAATTTGGAGGCAAATGATGGAAAAGATCAAATTGGGAATCATAATATGCGATCGCTATCGTACCTGTGCAGGAGGAAAATGTTTCAGATCTGTTGAAAACAGAGAAGGGGCTTTCAGCATTTACAAAGGGAAAGATGTTGAAGTTGTCGGATACACAACGTGCGGCGGATGCCCCGGCGGAAACATTGAGTACGCTCCAGCCGAAATGATAAAAAACGGTGCAGAAGTGATTCACTTGGCCACAGGTATGATCGTCGGATATCCTCCGTGTCCTTATATCGATTACTTCAAAAAATTCATAGAAGAGAAATATGGAATAAAAGTCGTAGTTGGTACACATCCGATACCTCAAAAATACTACACAACACACTTAAATTTGAAAAGCTGGGAATCATCCGAATGGAAAACATTGTTGATCCCAACTTTAACAGATGAAAAAACACGTTTGAATTACGATTGAATTAAACCAACTTATCAAAGTTCGTTCGTCACGGATCGGGGGGATATCTTCACTTTCGAAACTTCTTCAAGACTTTCTCCGCGCGGTTCTTTTAAGACAAGAGTAGTTATTATGCCTGCAAAGGATATAGCGGCAATTATGACAAAGGTAGTGCTAAAGCCTACGGAAGATACGATTACCGGGAAAAGCAGAGTTCCCAAAAAAGCTCCGGCTTTTCCTATTCCTGCTGAAAATCCGTGCCCTGTAGTTCTGTATTCAGTCGGAAAAAGCTCTGACGGCAAGACGAATGTGGTCGTATTCGGACCGAATTCTGTGAAGAAATAACTTATTCCGTAAATGAGAAAGAAAAGGCCAATTTGTTTTTCGATCTCCGGAAAAATTCCAATTAAAAGGAAAGAAAGCCCCATGACTATAAAACCTATCAATTGAATGGATTTCCTTCCTATCTTATCTATGAGCAATATCGAAAGAATATATCCTGGAATTGCGAAGATCAAGAAGATCAAAAACGTGTAAAATACCTTTGATTCAAGAGACATACTCGTAGAAATTGCGTTAAGCACCATAGGAGTTGAAATCGTATTTCCATAGTAAGCGTAGTCCAACAAAAACCAACTGCCTGCCGTCCCGAAGAGTGTCAACATCAAAGATTTGTTTTTGAAAAAGCTCATTAAATTGCTATGCTTTCTTTCAGAAGATTGTGAGTTTAATTCGACATTTACTCCAATGAATTTCCCGACGGCTTGCGCAGCTTCATTTCCCTTTCCAAGCATCTGTGCTGTGAAACGGGGTGATTCCGGAATCTTTCTTCTTAAGTAGATCACCATGAGGGCCGGAATAGCGCCTATTCCAAGCATCAAACGCCATGAAAGATCCTGAGGTACGTTAAATCTCAAAAGGCCCAAAGCCACAAGCGGCCCTGCTATAAGACCAAGAGCCTGCATTGAGAAAACCAAGCTCACGAGTTTACCGCGATCTTTCTTGTTCGAATATTCACTCATTATAACGGCACTTACCGGATAGTCTCCACCGATTCCAACTCCAAGTATGAATCTCGAGACCAACAACCACGTAAAATCTGGAGAAAATGCGGACAGAACAGCCGCTCCCGCCATTATCATGGCTTCAACTCCGTAGACGGTTTTTCTTCCGAATTTATCGGCTATCCTCCCAAAAATAACCGAACCTATAAGTGCGGAGATAAGAGAGATACTTCCGAGTAAGCCTATTTGCGAGGTGTTTAACTTCCATATCGGTGCTATCAAAGATATGGCGATACCTATTATGAACAAGTCGTAAGCATCCGTAAAAAAACCCATACCGGAAACAAACATCGCTTTAAAATGGTGTCTACTAAGTTGAGCATTGTCAAGATAATCTTCAACCTTCATTTTTTCACCTCCGATCGCTATCGTATGCTTTTATCTTTATGGTACTTTTATGTAATTTGCGTTTGAATTAAATTTCAATTGCAATGATATAATATCATCGGTACGGCACGAACTGCCAATCAAGTTGAGCGCCTGCACGCCCTGTACAATAAAACAGAAGGAGATCTTGTAAGACCTGTCGGCAAGAAAGCAAAGATCTGTGAAACAGGAAGTTCGTAGCTAAAGCTGAGGATAGTTCACTTCAGATATACAAGTTCATTCAGAAAGATCGGGGGATTCATCTTGAAACCACCTTTTTTCCCACCCTTTTTCCCTTCTAAAAATAGTAATTTTGAGTCAACCTCTGGTTTTCCATATATTGGTACTATTGATTTGAGCATCATCCGATTTGTCACAAGAGTATCAATATTAACTATCATATTTTTGGGTGATGTTATGGCAAAGAATTTGTGTCCGTATTTCAGAATATCTCTTGCCGATGAAACAAATGATTCAAAAATATCAACATTTCTTTCAAGAAATCTTCCACTATTCTTGCTTGTCTTACCATCGTTATGAAAAGGTGGATTAAAAACTACGCAATCTGCCCACTCATAGCCAAGCAAATCTGGAGCTTCTTTGACATCTCCTTGTATTATCCTTATTTTCTCTGACAAGTCGTTTAACTTCACAATTTCTCTTGCAACCTCGCAATATTTTTCGTTTATCTCTATTCCAACCAAATTTTCAAGATGGGGATTTAATTTTGCCATCAACACAAGCACAACTCCATTTCCGCTTCCCAATTCGACGACCTTTGTTGTTTTTGAGTCCATGTGTGATAAAACTCCAAGCACAATTGAAGCATGGGTATGCTTTACCTCCATATGCTCTGGCGTTTTGAATTTTGGTACGATCAAATCTTTGACATTTCCCATTGCACTATAAATGGCCTCATTTTAACTTCGAAAGCCGCTTCATAAAGTGGATCGTTTTCCGGTACATTCATTAAAAGCATATTTGAAGCTTTAGTTACCGCTTGAATCGAAGACAAAAGATCTTTGAAAAAATCGTTGAATTGTTCTTTGCTTTTTGGAGCAGCATCTATTATGTAAGCGCCATTTTCATTTACTCCCCAGACGGCATAACCAATTCTTTGACCATTTTTGATTACAAAATCATGGTTATACCTGTCATCTGAAAGTTTCAAGGTTAAAGCTTCTCTTTGCCAGTTGGGATGACGCCATTCCTTTTCATTTTGAATGGCTTCATCGTATATCTCATCAATCGTTGCCGAATCAAATTTGTATATCTCGGCACTCATTATTTGGTCTGTGTAAAAAGACTTAAGAGTTCTTCTCATCACAAATCCATGCTTTTGATAAAATTTCGCGGCACGATCGCCATAGGCCACTTCAAGAAAAACTTCCTTTATACCTTTCCATTTAAGTTGATCAAGCGAATAAAGTAGCAACGAACTGCCAATTCCCTTTTCTCTGAAATATTTCTGAACTCCAAAAGCGTCTATCCTACCACGTGGCGGTCTCAGCGCATTTATAGAAAAACCAACCATTTGATCGTCTACGAACATTGCAAAAGAATCATCGAGAGAAATGGAATTTTCTTTCATATCAAGTTTGAAAGAAAAGATATCCCATTTTACAGGTATCATGTAATCCGAAAATACTTCATTCACAAGATTTATCGTTTTACTTAAAGGTATATCTGATAATTTTTTAAATTCAACACTCATTTTGTGCTCCCTCATTTTTTCTTTCTTCTTTATCTTTAAAATTTCCATTATTTTCTGGAATTGAACACCATATTTCAAAATACCCGGATGGATTTTGAACAGAGTTTTTTAACCAAAATATCTTTTTACCAAGATCAACTCTCCAAACACCAATCCCATTAATTTCCATGATTTCCCTCCCGAAAGTTCAAATCATTTGAACTTCTGCCACCTTCCAACGACAACTCCAATTAGGGATTTGGTGATCTCCATCGAACTCGTTATAACAGGTCTATATTTTGGATTATCGGGTTTTAGTATAACCATGTCATCCTGAAAATAAAGTCGGAATATTTTAGGCTTACCTTCGATCAACCAGATCACGAGATTGCCTTCGATAGCTGGACCTTTCCTGACAAGGGCAATGTCACCCTTAGAAAGTACCGGTTCAGAGGTATCATCTGATACTAATATACCATAATTGCATCCAGCCCATGTTGGCAATTTCAGATAATCAATTGGATTTTCAAAAGATGCGGTTTCGAATATGGGAATTGTTTCAAGTGAATATTCTGCTGCCGTATTTTCGCTTTCGATCGAAGCGCCAAGCATATAATCAACGCTAACCCCGAAAATTTTTGCGATCTTTTTTAAAATCTCAAAGTCTGGAGCATTCCTGCCACTTTCATAAGCAGAGATCGTTTTATCGCTCAGACCTATTAAAATACCGAGATCCTTTTGACTCATTCCCCTTTGATTCCTTAATTCTTTGAGTCGTAAAGAAAAGGCAGAATTCATCTTATCACCTCATTGAATTCTACAATAAATAGATACAAAAAGTCAATATGTCTTGTTTTTATAGATTCACTATGTTATACTACGATACATAGATAATAATAAGTATACTTATAACAGATATGGAGGACTTTAGATGAAAGAAATTGAATATTTCATAATCGAAGTGCTCAAAAATCATCCATACACGGAATCAGTTCTGACGGAAAAAGTATCGGCCATCTATCCGATCTCCGTATGCTTTTATCCAGATGGTAATTTTGCTTCAGTGGAGATCAGAATTTCACTTTCAAGATTGCTTGACAGTGGAAAAGTTTTAATTTCTGATACTCATGAAATTGTCATAAAAGATAATCAAAGCTTTTAATAGTAATTAACAGATATTCTTTGTAAGCTTAATTTAATCATCTTTAAGTATCAAAATTCGGTTATAATCACAGTTTATCGTCTATAAATGCCTTTGACAAAGACATTTATGTGAGTTATTATTTAGTTAAACGTTTTCCTAATATTTTCGATATTGGAGGTAATTATGGAGAAAATAAAAGTCGGAATTATAACATTTTCAGACGGACGCCCGAAAGTTAACGCCGATCTTCTTAAAATAAACAAGAAATTTCAAAGTGAACTTGCAAGAGCGCTCGAATCAAGTGGCGAAATCGAAATTGTTGAGGCAAAAGAGATCGTCTCAAAGCCTTCAATTGCCAAGTCTGAGGGATTAAGAATGAAAAACGCCGGAGTCTATCTGACCATTTTCAATTACGCCGTTTGGGCCTTCCCTCATTTCTCTGTTATAGCATCCAAATTCGCTCCGGGTCCTTTTTTGCTCTTCGGAAATGTCAATCCTCAATATCCTGGAATGGTCGGCATGCTTGCCGCAGCAGGTGCTTTGGATCAAACGGGAGTCGTTCACAAAAGAGTGTGGGGAGACATAAAGGATCAAAGAGTTTTGAAAGATGTACTTTCATTCATCAAAGCATCTTACGCTTTTAACTCTTTAAGAGGTCAAAGGTATGGAATAATAGGTGGAAGGCCAATGGGCATGTATACGGCTGTCCCAAATGTTGATCTGTGGAACTCCATCTTTGGCATAGATATAGAACACATCGATCAATATGACGTTGTAAGGTTATCATCTGAAGTGCCGGATTCAAGGGCAGAAGCAGGACTCAAATGGCTTGAATCCCATGTTAAAAAGATCCACTACGACGGAAAACAACTTACCCAGGAAAAATTGAAATTGCAGATCAAAAGTTATCATGCAATTCAAAAGATAATAAATGACAACGAACTTGATTTCGCCGGGATAAAAGCCCAACCGGAATTAACTGATAATTTCGCGACAATGGATGTTGCGGAAGCATTCATGAACGATCCTTACGATTGGGAAGGATCGCATGAGCCATTTGTATTCGCAACCGAAGCCGATTCCGATGGCGCACTTACCATGCAGATCTTCAAATCACTCGCAAAAACGCCTGTTTTATTTGCCGATGTACGCCACTACGATGAAAAAGACAACTTCTTCGATCTTTGCAATTCTGGTGAACATGCGACGTATTTTGCAAACAGATCTTTTGAACCGCAAGAGAATTTGAAAAAGGTAGAACTCTATCCGGAAGGATTCTACTTCCCGGCAGGCGGAGCATCCGTAAGACATATAGCAGCCCCTGGCCATGTCACGCTTGCAAGACTTACACGCAGAAATGGAAAATATTGGATGGCGATTTTGCCGGCAGAGTTTTTGGATTTCGGTGAAAAGAAAAACGAAGAAAAGGCAAAAGCAACACAAATAGAATGGCCTCATGCATTTGCAAGGCTGGAAGTCGATGCGGGCGAATTCCTTTCGACGTACGATTCGAATCATACGCACGGTGTTTACGGCGATTGGGTTGATGAACTTATCGATTTCTGCAAGATTGCAGGAATTGAATA
>DYLQ01000045.1 GCA_020722015.1 Thermotoga sp.
ATGCAACAAGAACTGCTGGTGCTGTGGTCGCAGAAAAGTTGATCGCGACTATCCCGAACTCAAGCTCAAATACGGCGACATGGACTTTGATCTGGTCGAAAGGATTGCAGTCCAACTGCCTCCGAGTGTTGTAGTTCAACTCCACAACAACGGAGAGCCGACACTATATCCGAGACTTGGCGATGCAATCAGGCTTTTCAAGAAACAGATTACTCAGTTTGACACTAACGGCAAGCTCATCGTCAAGAAGGCCGATGAAATCATTGGCAATCTCGATGCGATGGCAATTTCTGTAATTGAAAATGATCCAGAGGCTGACGAGCAGTTCGAATTAATTGAGGAGTTCCTCAAAATCAAGGGGAATAAAAAACCGCATACGATTTTAAGGCTTAACGGAAAAGTTGATAAACCCAAGTATGAAAGCTTAGGTCTAGTGATCGCCACAAGAGTGCTCCACTCGCCAATGGGAAGTTTCAACTATCAAGTCCGTCAACCGACAGTGCCGGAAATCGGAATCTGTCTTGACTTCCTGCATCATCTGGCCATAAGACATGACGGAAAAGTCTCAATGTGCGTTCGCTTCGACCCCAAGGATATTGGTGTCATCGGCGATGCATCCAAACAAACGCTCTCTGAAATATGGAATTCACCGAAACGAATGGAGTGGCTTGAGCTTCACAAGCAAGGACGTAGAAAGGATATTCCTCTATGTTCATATTGCGATTTCTGGGGAGTGCCGACATCAATTTAAAATAAACATTGTAATTCTTCCAAGATATACTACCAATTAACTATTTGAGATCACTAAAAAGTATATTGAAAATGGCGGTGATGGGATTTATGCAGCCTGGCAAACCGTCAACAATGAACCTGCGTTTAAGAAGAACAAGATCGGCTGGGGAGATGTGCCTGTCGCAGAAAAACTGCAGCGCAATTTGATGCAGTTCACCACCAATCAGCCTGATGAGTTGGAACAGAATAGGCAATCTGAACTACTCAAGAAAACTATTGCGTATTTTAAAAAATAATGTCACCAGCATCAAATACAGTTGGATATTTTATAAGCGCACATACGAATTTAAGGTCTTTTTACAGTATATATGACAGAGATAATATCAACTACGTATTTATCCCATCCGACAAGAAAAGCCTCACTAAACTCCTCTCATCATCTTTATCCCCTAGAGATATAATTTCGCCAGTCAGTCCATTCTCAATGCGTTGGTGGCAGATATGCAATCCGATATATCTATATAACTGGAAAAAAGACAATCTCAAAAATATTCCCTCTCTTGACTCGTTGTTTTTTTTCGACTCCTATAATGCCGTCAATCTTTTTATGTTGATTGAACATTACAGAAAATTAGGGACAAATTGCGTTTTCTCAGATGCGCAACCGAGCAAGTATGTTGATATCGCCAATAAATGCATAAAAAATCAGCTCAGGAAAAAGTATCTTAATCTCGTTGGCATGCCGCTTACTCCCGTTGCATGCCCATTTTTTGATACATATCGCTATGACCACAATATTAGAGCAACCTATCTTATCCTTAAAACATGGCAAGAAATCAAAGAAATATATTTTTCTAACCTTGATATGCCGATGGGACCAAAGAGTTTACTTATAATTGATGGCCCTCTTCAGTCAATACCTGGAATCATGCTTAAGGAATCATTAAATCTATGTGTCGCATTTATCGAAAAAATGATATCGGAAAAATGGAATATTTATATCAAAGGGCATCCGGCATATGACTACACATCATTTGATAAAACCCCGCTGATTGGCGAAGTGAAGATTATTCCAGCAGAGTATCCGGTTGAAATCTTCCTCGGCAGTTTCACAAGAATCATCAACCTATGCGCATCCTCCGCAGACAAGGGATCAGGAAACATTGAATTTCACCCTGAACTTTTAGTCTTTACTGATGAAACACACAAGCGAAATCTTCTTCAAGTTTATAATTCAAACAAATCTTAACCTTCAAACACCTATATGAGAAGTTTGCTTGAAACTATATCTTTGAACTTAATGCCATCTGAGCTTTTCAAAACAGACATCTCAATCGAGACAACTCGGCGTTTATTTAAGGAATACATCAATACCGTAGAACTCGAGAATCATAATTATTGCAACAGAGTATGCTGGTTCTGTCCTAATTCAAAAGTTGACAGACACACTAATATTACCATTATGAACGAAGCGATATTTAATAAAATAGTTGGATCTCTAAAAGAAATAAACTATAACGGAAGGGTTCTCTGGTCACTATACCATGAACCATTGGCGCACAACTCAATATTTGAAAGAATAGCGACGGTGAAATCAAATTTACCAGATGCCAAGGCCATGCTGATCACAAATGGCGACTATCTTACAGTTGATATTCTGAAACAACTCGCCAAGGCAAAACTTGACATACTTAGAATAAGTTATTATAGCGAAAAGAAAGATCCTATTGATGAAATAGAATTATTCATATCCCGGATAAACCTTAAGATCATCCGCATCGACAACGATAAAATCATTCTTTCAGGGGCTCCCTTCGAAGTCATACTATATCACAAGGCATTTGCCAATATTATCCCAAATTCACGTGGTGGAATTGTCCAGAAAGTTCACACGCGAAGATTGTGCGCATGTACAAAACCAATATATCATTTTGTTATAGAATCATCGGGATTATGCATGCTCTGTTGCGAAACAATGTCCTCGTTCAAAGAACATGCATCCGCAATTATAGGCGATCTCAATTTACCGGAATCAAATATCTTCGAGATTTTCAGGACCAATGCTTTAAAACGCGAATATCTTGCGTCAGCAAAGACTGAACTTTCGATGTGCAAATACTGCAACGTTGATCTTAAGCGACAATTTACAAGAAGATTTGAACTGGCGGACCGCCTTATGAAATTAGTGCCAGGCTATTTGCCATTGTACCTCAAGCTGAGAAGAATAAAAAAAAATATTTTGAAATGAAAGTGGCAATTGCCATCAGGGTAGGATCTCCCAAGTCTAAAGCCAACGTGGTTAAGGCCACGTTTGACTCAATCCAATCTAATTTAGGAACAACTTATCAATGGAAAGTTCTTGTTTCTCTAGGGACCTATGCTCCTGATGACACCAAGGAAATGGTGCGGAGATATTCGAAAAGCGACAAACGTATATCTATCTTTCAGGAAGGAGAGATGTCTTGGGCTTCTTTTATAAACTCCGCGATAGGCCTTAGTGGCGATTGCGACTATTTCATAAAATCACATGATGATATTGAAATAATCACATCCAATTTCTTGGAAAAAGCTATCTCTCAGGTTCAAGAGATATCTCGCGAACTTGGTTGGATCAGTTTTACTGACATTGGTTGGAAACGAGGTGATTTCAGTCCGCCGGTGAGAACTGGTTATCACACAGACGTATATAATGATAATGCCTGGAATAGAAAAAAAGTCTTTCAGTTCCATAGTTTCCCAGACAATTGGTGGCAGGCATCCCCTCCAATACACTCCCTTCATCGTGTAAAGCGATTTACTATGAGAAAACTATCTCTTCCTCCTCCCCCATACCCAAAACCTTTGTTGAAAATATCTCTTTTGCATCCTGACATGCCAAAGGCTCCGGTAATATGCCATGCACCGTTTAACCATTTTGTAATGATAAAAATGAAAACATTGAATTCAATAGGCCCTTGCGAGGATTGGGGTACCAAGAATGCTCTTCTTGTTGACGAAGACTGGGGATTAAGATGCCTTGCAAGAAATATCCCCAATATCTGGATACCTAACTTGGAGTATTTCCATCAAAGAGGTATTCTCGAAGCCGGACAAACTCGTTCGTTTAATCTTATTCATCAAGATGCCACCAGGGTGGATGAGCTTTTCTATGAGAAATGGGGATTTCATTCTGATCCACCAATCCATGAAATCCATGAAATTCAGAAAAAATTCAAAGATACAATGATCCCTTGGTCCTCGTATCGTAATACATATGATTGGGATTATGTCTGATAACATCAATAAATATGCCTGTTCATGCTGGTGTGGAAGCGAGGATACAAGCATTTTTTACGAGGGGCCCTGGTTCTACGGAGAAAGGTGCAAGGTTGACGCTCTGCTTGTAAAATGCTTACGCTGTGGAACAGTTAGAACAGCTAAAGTCGCCCCTAAAATCACAACCGTTGGCGAACTTTACTCTGAATTGAGCTATAGGCATATAGCTTCTATTAAAACCATATGCAGATATGCAAGACCTGGTTCTTTGTTGGACATAGGTTGCAATACTGGACTTATGCTGAAAAAACTACACGATAATTCCAAACTATTCAATTATTTCCACGGAATTGACACTGATACAAACGCACTTGCGACTATAAATGATACCTACATCAATAAATCGGACAGGATGGACAAACTTGGCCGTAAGTTTGATAACATATTATTATTACATGTTCTAGAACATGTTTACGACTATGGAGAGTTCTTTAAATTTTTAGATTCTGTTTCAGAAAAAGATGCCATGATATACATTGCTGTCCCAAATCTAACTTCTTTGAACGCTCGCAGAAATCTATCTTCTTGGGGGGCATTGAACCCTGTTGACCATCGTTGGCATTATACGTCTTCAACTATAGTGAAGATGATAAAAACATATCTTCCCTCCGCGAAATTACTAAAAATGAAAACTTCATGGATATGGCCACACAATAAGATTCCAGATTCAATACAATCTCTTCTACATTTAGGCGACCAAATTGACTTAGTCCTCAGAATCGCTTGAATTTATACTTCGCACGGGTGCGAAGTATACCATAAGAGCCAATTGCAAAATTCATAAAAACAGAGATAATATGTTCAGAAGGTTTTACCATCTTACGAGTCGACTACTGGGAATTGATCCGTTAAAAGGATATCGGTCATTAAAAGCTCTGCATCCTTTATCTTTGAGTATAGAAAACTCATAGCGCAAAGACGAACTTCTACTTCATTCTTTGAAATTGGGCCCTTTCTCCCATATTTGGAGGATAAATCAACAAAAGCAGCTAATATTGAAGGACACTATTTCCTTCAAGATCTCGTAACAGCGAGACGCATATTTGAAAAACGCCCCGCCAGGCATGTTGATGTCGGCTCAAGGATAGATGGCTTTGTGGCACATATAGCCACATTTCGAGAAATTGAGGTTTTCGACATCCGGCCGCTTTACACGGATGCCCCAAACATAAAGTTCAAACAAGCCGACATCATGGGAGAAATACCCAATGAATTACACAACTATTGTGATTCTATTTCGTGTCTTCACGCCCTCGAACATTTTGGACTTGGAAGATATGGAGACAGAGTGGAATACGATGGACATCTTTTGGGGATAAAAAATCTTCATACTATTCTTCGACGTCACGGGCTTCTCTATCTTTCTGTGCCAATAGGATCACAGCATATTGAGTTCAACTCCCATAGAGTGTTTTCCGTTGAGTATCTCATTGATGCGCTCAAAGGCAAATTTATAACGGAGAATTTCGCGTATATCTCTGATGATGGAGTTTACCATGCGGAAGTGAAAATGACAGATGATTTAATAAAGACAAATTGTGGATGTAAGTTTGGATGTGGAATATTCGAGTTAAAAAAAATCTAAATCTCAGATTATATAAAAGAGCCAAAGATAAAACAAGCTTATATTTGTAAATCCCCAAAGATTACTAGATGAATAAGACAATAATAAAGCTACTTCAGACAGCCACGCCACAAGAAAAGAGACGTTGCCTTCTCCTGGCTATTATGATGCTGGGAGGCTCTATCCTAGACGTTGCCAGTCTCGGTGCTATAGTCCCATTCATAGTGTCTCTCGCAAAGCCAGATATAATTCAAACAAACAAAATCATTCAATCGTTTCATCGTTATTTAGGCAATGGTTCGGAACAGAATTTTATTCTCTATCTCTCTTTTGTCGTATTAGTGGCTGTTGCGATAAAAAATGCGTATAATTTAACTTCGCTGTATATACAAAACCGATTTTTAGCTAAATCTTTACAACGAATGTCAACCAAGCTTTTCAGAACATATTTATATAAGCCATACCATTTTCATTTACAGAAAAATACTGCACAACTAATTAGGAACTTAGATCTTGTTAACTCTGTAATCAACGGAATAGCTGTTCCTTTTATATTAATATTAACAGAAAGCGCCGTTATTGCGGCAATAGTGATTGTTTTATTGATAACAATGCCGAATGAAACGTTGGCCACCGCATTTTCTATTTCAATATTTATGTTTTTATTCCATTTCGTCTTTAAGGGAAAATTGTTCCGACTAGGTACGAAAATCACTCTTCACGGTGGAATGGTCCGACTCCATACAAATCAAGGACTAGGAAGTATAAAAGAAACAAAAGTGCTCGGGAAGGAATCATTTTTTGAAAAAAATTTCAGTTTTCATTTTGACGAGATGTCCAATGCCTATTATCAAAGTCAAATACTTGTTCAAGTTCCAAAATATCTATTTGAAACCATAGCAGTGAGTATGGTCATTCTGATACTTGTTTTGTCTAGAAGCCGTGGCTACGAAACTGAACGCGCGTTCGTTACCCTTTCTTGTTTTGGACTAGCGACTATACGAATACTCCCATCCCTCAGCAGAATTTCCACATCTTTATCCACAATACGTTTTTACATACCTGCATTTGAAGAAATTTATACTGATCTTGCAGAGCAAAAAGTCAATTTAAATATAAAAAATTTAGATTCCCAGAATAAGATTACTTTCAATAAAGAGATTCGAATTGACTCAGTAACATTCAATTATGAGGGTTCTTGTATTAACGCAATCGACAAACTCTCCATCTCAATTCCTAAAAACAAAACTGTCGCATTCGTGGGACAGTCTGGAGCCGGAAAAACCACGCTTGCAGACCTCATTCTCGGCCTTCATGTGCCACAATTGGGGAAAATTATGTCTGATAATCTTGACATACAATCGAATCTTCAAGCTTGGCAGAAAAGAATTGGTTACATTCCCCAAGGAATATATCTTACAGATGATTCTATAAGAAGGAATGTGGCTTTCGGCCTTCCCGATGCGGAAATAGAAGATGAAAGGGTTTGGACCTCTCTCCGTCTAGCTCAACTTGATGAGTTCATTAATTCACTCCCGCTGAAACTTAACACCGTCGTCGGAGAAAGAGGCGTTAAAATATCGGGAGGACAAAAACAGCGCATTGGAATAGCTAGGGCACTCTACTACAATCCTGATATTCTCGTTATGGATGAAGCTACGGCCGCGCTTGATCAGGAAACGGAAAAAGCCTTTATGGATTCTATAAGAAAACTTTCTGGAGACAGAACAATCATCATAATTGCTCATAGACTGTCTACTGTAAAAGACTGTGACATCATTTTCTTCCTCAAAAATGGGACATTGTCCGCGCAAGGAACCTTTGATGAGCTATTACAAACAAGCCCTGAATTCAGACAAATGGCTGGAGAATCACAGATAAGCGAGTGCAGGAAATAACTATAAATGATTACTTTTTTCGCGTGTCCAAAACCTTTCAAGGACAAGGCTGGAATTCACCAGGAAAACGCCATCAGGAGCTGGGCAAAGATTCCAGGAAGCCAGATCATCCTCCTTGGAAACGAATATGGGATAAAGGAATTTTCAGAGTCCCTTGGTATAAGACATATACCAGATATTGCATACAATGAAACAGGAACGCCTCTTCTTGACAGCATATTCAAGAATGCCGAGGCGGCTTCTGAAACCAAAATGCTTTGCTTCATAAATTCCGACATTATCCTGTTCCACGAGTTCTTAACAGCTGCGAACAAGGTCTATTCGGATTCAAATAAATTCCTTATGGTTGGCAGGAGATCCTGTCTGGATGTGGAAGAAAAAATAATATTTGACGAAGGATGGGAATCCAAATATAAGAAACTTGCTAGGCAGAACGGGATACTTGATCATTATACAGCAATTGATTATTTTCTCTATCCGAGAGGCTTCTTCGACAATATCAAGCCATTTGCGGTAGGTCGAGCGGCATATGACAACTGGATCCTTTGGAGTGTAAGACAAAAACCCGGGGCCAAACTTATAGATGCTACTGAGGACCTCCTTGCAATCCACCAGAAACATGAATATAAGCACCTTAAGGGCGGACATCATGAAGTGATTCATGGAAAAGAAGCCAACAAGAACAGGGAATTGGCCGGAGGCTACAGATGCATGTGCAGCATTCTGGATTCCACACATTTATTGAAGA
>DYLQ01000140.1 GCA_020722015.1 Thermotoga sp.
TCAAAAATACAAAGATGAAATAGCCCGCCTCAAAGGCGAAAAGGGCAAACCCGACATCAAGCCCAATGTTCCCAAGAAAGAAAACGATGTAAAAGAGCAGAAAAAATCCAAAAAGTGGAAGAAAGGCAGCAAAAACGCGAAAATCAAAATAGACGAAGTAAAGGTAATAGATGTCAACAAAGAGGATCTTCCTGAAGATGCAGAATTCAAATACTACAACGATTTCGTTATTCAGGATATTGAATTCAAGGCCAAAAACACTGAATACAAGCTCGCAGTTTATTATTCAGAAAAGAACGGCAGGACATATTCTGCATCTCTTCCCGAAGGCGTGGACGGCCATTTCGGAAGCGGCCTTAAGGCATTCATCTATTTCTTATATACCAAATGCCGTGTCACTGAAAACAAGCTTCATGATCTTTTAGCCGATATCGGAATTTCCATATCCGAAGGCGAGATATCTAATATTCTGATTAAAGACAAATCTGATGTGTTCTCAAGAGAAAAGCAGGAAATATACGAAAGGGGCATGGAAACAGCAAAATATTTCCATACGGATGATGCAGGAGCAAGGCATAAGGGCAAAAACTTCAAAATTCACGGTGTATGCGGCCTCTTCTTTACCGTGTTTTTCATAATGGACAGCAAAAGCAGGGAAACAATTGAATATATCCTGAATCTTTCGAAGGCTGACTGGAGAAATATGATAATGGTTTCTGATGATGCCGCTCAGTTTAGGGCTATTACGATTATTCAGGCTCTCTGCTGGATACATGAGATAAGGCATTACAGGAAGCTGAACCCGCTACTTGATGTGCACCGGCAGGCGCTGAGGGATTTTCTGAAAGAAGTGTGGAAACTATATCATGATTTTAACGATTACCGGGAAAATCCTGATCCAAAGGTGAAAGAAGAGATTGAAAAGAGGTTTAAAGCCATTTTTACATCTGAGAGCTGTTATGCAGAACTCGACTGGAGAAAGGAAAAGACTATGGAGAACATGGACAGGCTTCTTGTTGCACTTGATTATCCGTTCGTTCCTTTGAACAATAATCCAATGGAGATAGGGGTAAGGGAACCTGTCATTAAAAAGAAGATAAGCAATGGAACGAGAAGCGAGGAAGGAAGAATTGCATGGGAGAATATGTTGTCAATTCAGGATACATGCAGAAAGCTGGATATTAGTTTTTACGATTACCTGAAAGATAGGTTTGCAGGAAGAAATGAAATTCCAAAATTGGCAGATGTTATTTCTGAGAAATCGGCTCA
>DYLQ01000141.1 GCA_020722015.1 Thermotoga sp.
CTAGGAGTCTGTCGGTCTCCCAAAGTCAAAGAGTGTAAAAGTGACTTGAGTGAGCTTAAAAATATTTTGATGAATTGCAATTTCAACCAAACTTTTCAGTAATTAGCACCAAAAGCTCTATTGCATCTACAATGTTGGTAGTTTCTATCCTCTTATGGTGTGTAATCTTTTTAGATTATAGGCTATACAGATTAGGTTCCATTCGCCTTTTGCTTTTTCAAAGCCTCGAAGCATAAACTGTCTAAAACCTATGACATGTTTAATAACACCAAATACAGGTTCAACACTGCTTTTACGCAGAGCATAAATCTGTTTGCCTTCTTTGGTTTGAAGCCGATGTTTCATTTTCTCTACAGCCGTAGGATTTTGGGGAAGTGGTTCTTGGGCTTTAAAGCGTTCTTCAAGGGGTTGGTTATGTTGGTCTTTACCAAAAGAGAGATAGGGAGTTACGTTATGATCTTCACACTGATGAATATTGTGTTCACTAAAGTAGCCAGCATCTGCTAAGAGTGAAGGCGGTTTAAGCTCAGGGTAGTTTGTAAACCAGTTAAGTGTTGGTGCTATCTCTTGTTTATCGTTTGTATTTTGCGTGACATGTTGATGCACAATCAATCGTGAATCATGTTCTACTGATGCTTGTGCATTGTAGCACTGCTCAAACCCTCCGCCTGATGTTTTCATAATACGAGACTCATCATCTGTGAGGTTTATTTGGTCTGTTGGCTTAGGCTCATTGAGCGGCTCTTGAGGTAGTTTGCCTTTTAGCTTTTTACCACTTAACTTCTCTTTCTCTTCACACTTTTGCATCTTCTCGTCATACAGAGCTTTCTCTTTTTCATAACGCTCTTTGGCCCGTTGCTCGATTTGTGCTTTTGCTTCTTTGATTACTTTGAGACGCTCCTCTCTTCGCAGGAGCTCTTTTGGAATATCCATACCATCATTGGTATCTTCATTATCAGCAACTTCAGCCTTTTGCATAAGAGTTCGTACTTCTGCTTCAAGCTGCTCTTGGAGTTTATTGGCATATGCGTAGCTTAGGGCTTTATGCTTCGAAGCGTTGGCTTTTATCTTTGTGCCATCAAGGCTTACTTTACCAACTTTGAGAAATCCTGCCCTTTGTGCAACCATGAGAATTTGAACAAAGAGTGATTCTAATTCTGACAAAAAGCGTTTACGAAAGGTGGCAATAGTATCATGGTCTGGATGGGTGTTGGCTGCAATGTAGCGAAACGCTACAGAGTCATAA
>DYLQ01000142.1 GCA_020722015.1 Thermotoga sp.
CCAGTGAGCAGACGATGACTTATCAGGACACACCACGCTTTGTTGGGCAACCTGCCCGCTGACCAAAACGCTGGCAGAAAAAGACGACATCACAATTTTTACGAAATTTTCTATTTACCGACCAATGCCCTGAGTATCACGAAATAGAGTAGAGTTGGCGTGAGATTTGGGTCATCTCTGTCTTTGCTATCGAATGACGTAAGAGCAGTGGCTTTGCCGTATGGATAATTTCCTTGAGGATTCATCCATCCTAAATCTGGTATGATGCCACCTAAAATCAATATCTCGTGTAAAGTACCGTCGTTCAATAGTTCAATAAACCCTTCCATAACTTTATACATCATTGTGAGCTGCTCTTGATTGGCGTCATACACGTTCATATCTAATTCATTAACGCTAAATTCTACTCCAATACTTTTGTACTGTTCTACGAGTGTCTTTATGCCCTCAAAATATTTCTCTACATCTGCTTCTGAATTAAAATCTTTTGAATGAAGGTGCGCGTGGTCAAATACTTTTTCAATTTTCACGCCATCACTTTTTAATTCCTTTACCATAGCGAATATCGCCTGCGCCTCGCCATTGTTAGGATTATTTGTATCCGAACCATACGCCACATTATCATGATATGCGAGTGGAATCTCGCTTCCAAAGTGTTTCTGAACAAGTTCAAATCCGAGCTTTACAGCTTCATCTCTGCCCAATCTTTGAGCTATATAGTCGGTTACCTGCCCTTTCCACAGAACCTCGTTGTATACCAAAATATCCCTTACAGTTACACCCGACTTTTTAACTCTTGAACTTATTGCTTGCGTGTGAATATCCATCCACTCTTTTATTTGTTCGTTAGACATATTTTTTAACCACTCTGGCGCAGTATCTTCGTCCATTTCTCCAAAGATACTTTGTATTCTTATTGGTAAATCATATTTTTTTGCTGCTTGCAAAAAGCCATCTGCCCTTTCCCAGTTATACATTTTTATTACTTGCTGAGGCGTAAGATTTTTCCCCAAAACGTCATCTGTGAGATTTGTTTGAAAAAATACGCCGACAAAGAAATCAGAATTTTTTAGCGCTGCTTCCCGATAGCCTGAGTTGTTGCGGAAATAATATTGACTTATATCCATTCCTATCTTTGATTCATTTCTTGGAACATTTTTCCAGGTTGCCCTTTCCCACTCCCCATTATCTATCTTTATTAGCAATGGATAGTTGCCTTCAAAAGGTTCACCTTGCGCGCTTGGGT
>DYLQ01000016.1 GCA_020722015.1 Thermotoga sp.
TACTCTTTATAGCTGCCCGTTTTTCAATGACCTATAAATACTTATTTGCAAAGATTATATTATCACAAAGACAACATCTATGTCAAGTGGCCGAATTGAATCAAAATAAAAGTACACGAAAAGTACATCGATGAATCAAAATAAAAGTACATGAAATAAAATCTTCTTAGATTAAATGTATGATCAGGAACGAGAAGGCTCTCTATTTCAATGGCAAGACGAAAGTGACGTGCGTGTAAAAGCACAATATCTGTATTTTAGGTGATATATCATATAATACAAAGGTAGTTCACAGGATGATAAAGTATACCATGTGTAAATGGAAGAAAAAAAGACGGCCATAATTGAGGGTGTTACGTTGACAAAATACAAGAAGAATTTCAGTCAAAATTTTTTAACCGATCCCACTATAGCCAGTAGAATAGTTGAGGAATCTGGCGTATCAAAAGGTGAGACCGTACTTGAAATAGGCGCGGGAAAAGGAATTTTAACGCAATTTTTGGTTAAGAAAGGAGCCAAAGTAATAGCTTTTGAGATTGACAGAGAACTTTTCGATCTCTTGAAGAATAAATTTGAAGGCATGGACGTCGAGTTCATATTTGAAGATTTTTTGCGATTCAGCGGAAACATAAAAGCAGACAGATGTGTCTCAAACATTCCCTACAACATATCGACCCCTATAATCAAAAAACTCTTTGACTTTGAAATTCAGTCCATGATTTTAATGGTTCAAAAGGAATACGCTAAAAGACTTATGGCCACTCCAAAAAGCAGAGACTACAATTCTTTAAGCGTTTTTGTTCAGGTAAAAAGTAAGATTGAACAACTATTTGAAGTCAGCAGAAAATCTTTCTTCCCAGCCCCGAATGTAGATTCCACGGTTATAAAAATCACAAGAACAAATGAAACAGAGAACAAAATAAAGGATATGAAAAAATTTGACAGGATAGTAAGAGCGGCTTTTTCTCAGAAAAGAAAGATGATCCGAAACAACCTCAAAGGTATGGACATGATTTTGATAAAAGCCGGGATCTCTCCTAACCAAAGGGCAGAAGAGATCCCAGTAGAAAAATTCATAGAACTTTCCAATCTTTTATCCAACGACACATTTTGACCAGTTGCAATTCATACATGTTACACATCCTTCTTGATTGACAAGCGAATTTTTTGAAAGACAAACTGGACAATATGTATTTCCATCTTCATCTATGTAATAGTCGTTGTACCATTTCAAATTGTTGGCAACGACGAATTTTTCTATATCTTCAGGGCTTTTCTTCGTACCATCGAGATGTATTATCTCTTCTTTTTCTTCTTCATTGGGTTTTACCGATATGTCCCAGAGTTGAGCAAAATCATCTATCGCTTTTTTTATCTCCTCAGCAACTCCTTTTGCATAATCTCCTTTAACTTTTTTGAGTTGTTCAAGTATCTCGTCCATTGAAACCCCTGCTCTTAAAGCGATTGACGAAAGTCTGCCTATGATCTCTGCCGTTTCCCCTCCGTTTGAAACAAAAACTTCTATAGCTTCTCCCGAATCATCAAAACTCACCGTTATGTAAGTTGTCCCGGAATCTCCTTTGTATTTTCTTGTAACAGATCTCAGCGTTTTCTTTCTTGGCCTTGCCCTTAATTTGTGATGTTCATCAAGAACAAAGAAATTGACCTTAGGTGCGTCTTTGGTTTTAACGTTTTTATTCGCATTCAAAACCTGTGTCTGCAAAGAACCGTCTCTGTATATGGTTATTCCTCTGACATTTGATTTTAAGGCGCGTATATACACATCGAGTATGTCCTCGACAGTCGACGAATTTGGCATGTTTATCGTCTTTGATATGTTGTTATCAACGTAATTTTGGAAACTTTCTTGCATTCTCAAATGTGCTTCTGGCGATATATCATGACTCACGACGAACACTTTTTTGATTTCATCTGGTATTAAATCTATATTTTTAAGTGTTCCTTCTTCCATTATGCGCTTTTTCATTTCATCATCGAGAATATCCTTTATTTTTTCAACAAGCAGATTGTTAACGTAGACAAGAGGCGTTTTTGTTCCATCACTTTTATTCATGTATCGAGTGTAAGCAAGCAAAAAATTTGGCTCAAGACCGGACGATGTATCGGCTATGTTTGAAATGGAACCTGTCGGCGCAACCGTCATAACTGCAACGTTTCTGTGCGCTTTCGAAAGTTCTTTAAACTCATCTACTAATTTATCGTCAACTTCAGAACTGCCCATTGCAAAAGGTATGAACCCTCCATCTTGTGAGTATTTACTATGATCGTACAAAGGAAAATTTCCCTTTTCTAATCCAAGTTCGTAGGAAGACCTGTGAGATTCAAGCGCAAGTTCTGCCATTAAATTGGACGCGAATTTAAAAGCATCTTCTGAATCGTAAGGTATACCCATTTTGTAAAGTAAATCCGCAAATCCCATTATTCCAAGGCCCAATCTTCTTGAATTTTTCACAGCGTCGTCTATTTCTTTGAGAGGGAAGACGTTCACATCTATTATGTTGTCAAGAAAGCGAATGGCTATTTTGGCAGTTTCATCAAAAGCCTGGTGATCAAAAGATCCATCATCGTAGAATTTTTTCACGTCTATCGATCCAAGATTGCATGCTTCATAAGGAGGAAGGCCGATTTCACCGCATGGATTGGTTGATTCTATTGTTCTATAAGGATAAAGAGGATTATACTTGTTCATTTCATCAAGAATTGCAAGACCAGGATCACCTGTTTTCCATGCATTTTCTGCTATTTTCCTCAGAATATCCCTGATTTTTATTTTCCTTACCACACCCGATTTGGGATGTGACAATTCTATTTCTTCATCATTTTTGTACGCTTCGATGATCCGCTCTTTTTCCTTTATTCCAACGGAAATGTTGAAAAATTTCAACACTGATTCACCGGTGTTTTCCTGCTTTGCCTCTATAAACTCCTCTATATCTGGATGATCTATGTTGAGAATGCCCATCAAGGCACCTCTTCTTTTGTACCCTTGTTCGACAACTGCTATTGCAGAATTGAAAACATGCATAAAACTAACGGGACCCGATGCGCGACCAGACGTTCCAGCGACAAAGGTACCTTTGGGTCTGAGGGAAGAAAAATTTGATCCGACGCCTCCTCCAACTTTTGTTATGAGTGCATAATTTTTAACGGCATCAAAGATGCCTTCTATACTGTCATCAACGGGGACGACAAAACATGCACTGAGCATGTGAAGATGATTTCTCGTTTTATAAACCTCTTCATAATCTTCAAGCGTCATCTGTTCGATCGGCTTTCTAAGCAGTTCTTCTTCAACTCCTACTCCCGCGTTAAAAAGAGTCGGACTATTTGGAATGAAAAGCCTTGCATTCAAAATGGAATAAAACGTCTCTTCCCATTTTTTGATATCGTCGATATTTTTAGAATACAAAATTTCCGCCGTGGCCGTGATGCGGGCAACTCGTCTTGAAACATCTGACCAACTGTTTTCAATGAATTCACCACTTTGATTTTTCCAGAAATACCTTTCTTTGAGGATATTCTTGGCGTTATCAGATGGCTGAATTTCAGAAAACTTTTCAATGATATTAGATAGCATAAGATCCCTCCTTGAAAGATTCTAAGATCAGTTTACTCCTTTAAAGTTACAGTTTACGGAAAATTAGGAACGGAATGCAATGAGCCTAAGAGAAGAGAGAAAAATCAATTTGGATTCAAAACAAAAAAAGATTTTGAGAAAGTTAAATCACTTCTGATTCAAAATCCTTTCATGTAAAACTGATTTTTTACCATTTGAAGGATAAAAAAACGATCTTAATCTTTTCTTTCGACTTTGATTTCAACAGTGGGTAATGAGGTTATTGAGGGGTAATTGGGTTAGATCGCCATTCCACAACAACTGTTATTTCACCTATAGGATTGACCTTCTCAGAAAGTTCGCACGGATTTCCGCGATAGAAAGTTTGATTCACTTTAGTCATCTCTCGTGCAACAAAAACCCTTGCGTTTGGTGAAACAGTACATATCTCTTTCAAAGTCTCTTTTATCCTGTACGGCGATTCAAAGAACACTATTGGAATCTCAATTTCACACATCTGACGAATCAATTTTCTCAACTTAGAGCCACGTGGCAAAAAACCAAGAAAGACAAAATGAGAAGCGTTAAGCCCACTTGCCGCAACAGCACAAATAGGAGCGCTTGGGCCTGGAATAACATCGATGGGTATGTCATTTTCATGGCATTCATTGACAAGTTTCATTCCAGGATCCGATATAACGGGCATTCCTGCATCGCTAACAAGGGCATATTCATTTCCGGTTTTCATTCTATTTACTAATTCCGGAATCTTTTTTTCAGCGTTGTTATCATTGAAAGAGATAAGTTGCTTTGAAAAGCCAAGATAACTTATGAGTTTAAAAGTCCTTCTTGTGTCTTCGCAAAGAATGGCATCAACAGATTTGAGAGTTTCGATGGCTCTTTGAGATATGTCAGAAAGATTGCCTATCGGCGTGGCCACAATTTTCAATCCCATATTTTCGTCTCTTTAAGGTATTCATCCACATCTAAAGACACTTGGCCAAGTCTAAAATCGGCACCTAAGATCTTTTTAAACCCATACTTAATTTTTTCTTTCAATTCTTCCACCGTCAAGTCCAAGTATTCACCAACCGATGTCATTGAAGAATTTAACCTTTCCAACAGTTTTTCTCTTTCCAATTCATCAAGAGAAAAACAATTTGCGTATTCTTCAACATGAGAGATCAATGGAATCGAACCGTGTTGGAGGATTTTCCCATTTTTCCTTACCTGAGCACTTCCAACTAATTTTTTGCCATTTACAACGATCTCGTAAATCGATGAAACGGCAAAGCATGCCGAAAAACGCAGGTAATTTTCTTTTTTATCCTGAGATATTTCACATCTTAGCCCAACACTTTTAAGCCCTTCAACGATGGCCTGTGATATAAAAAGATAAGTTTCCATCACGCTTTTTGAAGCCATTGATTCCGGAAGCACAATTGAGTATGTCAATTCATCGTAATGTAAAACGGCTCTTCCACCGCTTGGCCTGCGTACAACATCAAAATCATGATCTTTGAGATAAGAAAAATTCACATCTTTGGTACTTTGAAACCTTCCAATCGAGAGGGCAGGCGGATCCCATTCGTAAAATCTCAAGATGGGCGTATCCCGCACATTTGAAAGCAAGGCAAGATCGTAAGCCATGTTGTAAAAGCCGTTCATCTTACCTGAATCGATCAAAGTCCAGATCATGAATTTTGCACCTTTTTGTAAATAAGCAAATACCGTGATATTTCTTTTGACGGATACATGACTTTTAAATTGACAATACCTTGGAAGGATACCATATCATTTTGAATTGACTTATATTCTATGAAATCCAATCTTGCTTTGAAAATGGCTATGATTCCTTTATCTTTGACAAACTCAGCGGCGTAATCAAGTGTCTTTTCAAGTGGACCTATACCCCTTGAGATGACAAGATCGAATGCATTTTTACTTGAAATATCTTCGAGCCTTGATGTTAAAACATCGATTCTTTCAAATTTAGCTTCCTGAATTACCTGACGTAAAAGTGCCGTTTTCTTTTGAGACGAGTCGACAAGCAAAAAATTCGTGCGTTTCAAATACGTCGACATGGCCACACCTGGATTTCCAAAACCAGTTCCCATGTCTAAGCAGTTGTTTGGATTGACGAGTTTTGAAATTGACATAGATGCCAATATAGGCTCAACGACAAAAACATACGGTATCTCCCTTGCGGAGACCGAAGTTAAAGCGTGAATAAGACTCCATTTTTCAAGTTTTCTGACATAAAGAGTCAATTTGTCAACATCTTCCTGATCAATCTCGATTTGATTCGATTTTAAAGGCCCAAAAAGTTCCATTCAATCATCGACTCCATTTTTAGATATTATACCGTTCATTATCGATTTTCTCGCCATCAGAAACACAATCAAAATAATCGTTATGTTTATCATGGATCCAGCACCAAAAAGATTCCATTTCGAATACGTAAGACCATACTGTCCGACTAAATTGTACATCGTCATTGATACAGGATACAAATTCTGTGAACTGAGAAAAATCAAAGGAATGACAAAAGTACTCCAACTATCGATAAACACAAAAATTATTATAGTCCATAGAACTGGCAAACTCAAAGGCAAAGCAATTCTTAACATCCTTGTGAATCCATTTGCCCCATCAATTTTCGCAGATTCATCGAGATTTTTTGGCAAACCTGAAAGGAACGGGTAAAGCAAGAAGTAAGATATGACACTTCCGTGCAGAGCGATCACGACGGAAACGCCAAAAAGCGTATCAAGAAGGCCCAAAAATCTAAAAGTAATCGCTAAGGGTATCATGGTATGCATACCCGTGAAAAAGGATGAGATCAACAACAGAGCGCCTATTCTTGAAGCCTTCTTTGAATGCGCCGCCGCGTATGCGGCAGGAAAAATCGCAAATAAAACGATGGCAATTGCCATGATCCCAATTAAGATGCTGTTCAAAATAGCCTGACCAAAGCCGTAATTCGAAAAAAGTTGTGCAAAATTATCCAACGTAAAACCATGAGGCAAAAGATCGGATATGGGAAGGATATTTTCTTTTGAGACTCCCATGATAAAGACATTCCAAATCGGTAAAAAAACGATTACCGTCCATATCGAAAGCCATGAGGTTTTCAAAACTTTCCAAAGCAAATTGGGTATTTTGAAGATGCTGATGTAAATTCTACCCTCAAAGACAATAGTCAATGCCACGATAAAAGAAATCACAGCCGATATACTCACACCTGATAATCCAGAATGGACGACGGATAAAATCAGGTAAAGCAGATCAAAAGATGCTCCCACAAAAACAAATCTTTTGAATTTTTGCGACCTTTTTTCGTACAAAAAGAAAGCAATTAGGTAAAATAAAATGGGAATTACACCGAAAATTCCAGAACCTATCCCCCATACATCAAAAATGGCATGCGCGAAGATGATCGCCAGGATCAAATTCCTGTTTTTCTTTGATAATCTGTAATTCCATCCGATTGCGACGAGCAAGAGCATTATGATCCCTATCGCAACTGAATAAGCACCAAGCACACCGTAATTTTGAGTGATGGAAAATTTGTCGTACATGAGCATGCCAAGCACCGTTGTAGCGCCGACAATGGACTGATTTCCAAAGCCGGAAACTATGGCCGGTCCTCCGGCTGTCATAAGAAAGATGGTAGAAAATTCTTTGAAAGATTCAAGAAATATTATGAACATGTAAGGAAAAACTATTGGCAATGTCTGTGGAATGTAAACGTTAATCGCTTTTTCGAAAGAGTTTGCCCCTTCCATTTCCGCAAGATCTCGCAAATGAGGAGGCAATGTCTGAAGAGAACTCAATATGACAATTGTCATAAGAGGAATTCCCAACCATGCTGCAACAAAAGCACTCCACAAAAATGCAGCCGGTATATTGGCGCTCAAGTTAAAAGTTGCATGGAAAATCTTCGAGAGAAAAGAATCTCCACCGTAGCCTTCGATAAGAGAGGTCCACGAAATCACACTTATGTAAGAAGGCACTGCCCAAGGTATGAGCACAACGGTGTAAAGTAAGCCAGAGATTTTTTTTATGGAATAGATGGAAAGAGCCACCGAATAAGAGACCAAAATCTCTATGGCCATTGAAGTTAAAGCCCAAAGAGCTGTTATTTTGGCAGAAAGGATAAGACCCGGATCTAAAAAGGCAGTTGTGAGATTTTTAAATCCAACGAATTTCATCGTCGGAGGAAAAAAATCAAAAAAAGATATGCCAACACCCCACAAAAACGGAAAAAAATTAACTGTAAAGAGCAAAATAGCAAGGGCAAAAGTGTAGATAGGCTTTGCCCTCACAACAAAAATCAAGAAAAATATAAGACTTAAAGAAAAAAGTAACCAAAAAAAAGTCATTTAGCTTGTGAATTTATGTATTCTTGAGCCTTTGAAAGTGCCTCATTCAAAGACATCTGCCCTGATAGGTAAAGCTGCAGCGCGGTTGTAATGGCATTCGAATAAGCATCGTTAAATATTGTGGTCGTCGGAAGTATAAGACCCTTTTGTGCACTGATATCCAAAGTTTCAAAATATTTGTTGGAGTTCTCGAGCGCATGAATCGCATCGATGTTGGCAGGTAATTTGTACGTGGGAGCACAAAAATATTCTTCACTTTTCGAAGATGTTATGTAATCGATAAAGGCTTTAACGGCAGCATTATCTTTGAAAACAACGAATCCTTTTGCATCAAAGGTTGGAGGCAAAGGGGTTCCGTTATCAAGATTAGGATAAGGCAATACGACAAAATCGAGTTTCGAAGAGAGAAAATCTGGAATTAAAAATGATCCCTGAAAAAGCATTCCGGCTTTACCCGATTTAAAGGCTTCTATTATGGCGGATTTGTTGTAAGAGATCGCTATTTTATCCACGTTGAAAATTTGATTGTAAAATTCGAACGCCTTTCGGGTGCCGTTGTTATCAACAATGGGAATTCCATCATTTAAAGGTATAACACCGCCGTTAAAACCGGCGTAAAAAGAATTAAAGAAGTAAGATGAAGAAGCATTCATGGCAATGCCAACATGACCATTTTCTTTTATCTTAGAGGCAATTTGTACTAAATCGGAAAATGTCCAATCGTAATTCGGAATTTGACCTTCATATACCTTCCTGTTAAGGTAGATAACTTGGAGATCTGCGTAATACGGATACGCGTAAAGTTTGCCGTTCAATTCAAAAGATTTCGTGAAAGCCTGTAAAGTATCGATGCTTCCGACAGGCGTTATATCCTTGGCATTCGCAAGCATTCCTATGACGTCATTTCTAACAAGAGCCATATCCGGTAAGGATGTACCCGCACTTAAAGATATCTGCAATTTCTGTGTCATATCTGGGATGTAAACGAGGTTAACGTGATAATCAGATTGAGACATGTTGAAATCGTTAACAAGGGACTGAAACTCTTTTTGCCCTTCCCAACTGAACCAAACGGTTATGTTCGTTGTGGCGAAAACCAAAGTTGAAATTGTAATTACCAAAATAAACAAAATCATCTTCTTCAAATTCATCACCATCCTTTTTGAAATTATACAGCAAATTTCGGTGAAAAAAAACGGCATATTGACTTTGCTACCTATAAGTGATATACTCTTGTATGTGAAAACACTTTACGAGAAAGAGGTGAAAAAAATGTGGAGAGATGATTTCGGACCATATTCCGAAAGAGGCTATGGCAGAGGGATGAACTGCCACAGAGGTTATGGATACGGTTTAGGATTAGGTTATGGCCATGGGTACGGCTTGGGTTATGGCAGAGGTTACATGACAAAAGAAGAACTAAAAGACTTCTACACTTACCAAAAAAAGAGACTTGAACTCGAACTCGAAGAGTTAAACAAAGCAATTCAAGACATCGACAAAGAATAACGATGATCTAAGGCCGCAAGTGCGGCCTTAGTCCTTTAAGGAGGGTTACGATGAAAGTTATGATCGCCATAGATCAACCATCTTTGGAAAGCAAAATATCCGATAGATTCGCAAGGACTTCTTATTTTTTGATCTACGATCTTGAAGATCAAAGATATCAATTCATAAACAACGATTCCGTTGAAACAAAGCACGGCGCAGGTCCCAAAGCCGTTCAAATTGCCATGGACAATGAAGTTTCGGTCATAATTTCCGCAATACCGGGTGAAAATGCAATGGATGCCGTAAAAGAATCGAAGATCAAAGTTTACGATGGAAGAGGACTAAGCACAAAGGAAGCCATAGAAAAATTCAAAAACGGAGAACTCAAAGAAGTGTCAACTACCCTCGACTAAAGTCGAAGGCATTAAGCCTAGTTGATTAGCCAAAGTCTCAGACTACGTTATCCGTGTCATGATACCTTAGAATGCTGCTCAAGTTCTAAGCTCTGTCGTTCATCATTAAACAGTTCTGACGGGTAGGAACAGTGTGGTGAGCATAACAAGCACGAATAACATTGGCGATGAGCACCTAACAGTCGAAAGGCTGAATTATCTTGAGGAGATTAAGATGGTTTACGTGATAAGCAAGAGTGGAAAACCGTTAATGCCGACAAAAAGGCATGGCAAGGTAAGAAGAATGCTTAAGTCCGGTCAAGCTAAGGTTGTCAGAAGGACTCCATTCACGATACAACTGTTGTATGACTCAAGTGAGTTTACACAAGATGTATCGGTGGGAGTGGATATAGGATCAAAACATGTGGGAGTTTCCGCCATTTCACAAAACAAAGAACTCTTTGCAGGCGAATTTGAATTGAGAACAGATATTCATGATCTTCTCACAGAAAGGCGAACGTATCGCAGAACCAGAAGAAGTCAGAAAACGAGATACAGGCAACCTAAGTTTCTGAACAGGGGAAGAAAAAACAAATGGCTTGCTCCATTTGTTCAATGGAAGATAGATGCGCACATTCGAATAATTAGAATGCTTGCAGATATTCTTCCGATTTCCAAAATTGTTGTTGAGATAGCACCTTTTGATACACAAAAGATCATGAATCCAAATATATCCGGTGTTGATTACCAAAACGGAGTTCAGAAAGGGTTCTGGGATGTCAGAGAATATTGTCTGTGGAGAGCCGGCTATAAGTCCGAATATTCAGGCAAAAAAGAAATATTAGAAGTTCATCACATCATACCCCAAAGCAAAGGCGGAACAAATAAACCTGATAATCTGATTGCTCTCACCATCGATGAGCATGAGCAATTGCATGCAGGCAATCTAACACTCACAAAGAAGTCTTTACAAAAAACACAGAGCCTAAAAGATGCATCACATGTTTCTACCATAGGGCAATTCATAGTGGCTGGATTAAGAAAGCTTGGATATCTTGTAGATGTAACTTTTGGAAGTATCACAAAAAGCAAAAGAATGGAAAGTGGCTTGGAAAAGACTCACAATATTGATGCTTTGGTGATAGCCGGAGGAGATGGAGCAACTGTTAGAAGTGGAACGGTATGCTTTGGTAAATTTGTCAGACGGCAGAATAGGTCGTTACACAAAGCCAATCTGCTGAAAGGCGGACGAAAGAAGATAAACACAATTAGAACCGCAAAAGGATACAAAAGATTTGATAAAGTACTGTACGAAGGAAAAGAGTGTTTCATATATGGTCTTCGCACAAGCGGATATTTTGATTTGCGTCTGTTAGATGGCACGAAAATACATGCTTCGGCAAATGTCAAGAAATTACAGTTGTTAGAAAGGTCAAAGAGTTTATTAACCGAAAGGAGGAAAGACAATTTCCTCTCTTCTTTGAATCCATTGCCTAATATTTCATGAAACGGATCAGGATAAAATCTCCCATTAAATGGGCAGGCGGAAAAGGTCAATTGCTTGAGCAATTTGAACCTTTTTTGCCAAAAAAGTTCGATCTTTACATCGAACCGTTTGTTGGAGGAGGAGCGTTGTTTTTTCATATCTTACCATCCAATGCGATTTTAATCGATATGAATTTGGACGTTGTGAATTTCTACAACGTTGTTAAAAATAACCTTGAAGAGCTGATCAACGATTTGAGAAAGCATAAAAATGAAAGAAATTATTATTACATGATGCGATCTCTAAATCCAGAGTCTTTGGATCCGATTCAGAGGGCATCAAGATTTCTTTATCTTAACAAGACAGCTTATAACGGACTGTGGCGTGTGAATAAAAAAGGTAAGTTCAACGTCCCCTTCGGAAGGTATAAAAATCCCAAAATTTGTGACGAAGACAATTTAAGAAATGTAAGTTTAGCGTTGAAAGATATTTCGGTAATTTGGGGTGATTTTTCAATCGCACTTGATCATGCGAAATCAAATACTTTCGTTTATTTCGATCCACCGTACGATCCAATATCAAAAACGTCTAATTTTACAAGTTATTCCGGTACATTTGGTGTGGAAGATCAAATAAGATTGTCAGAATGTTTTAAAGCCCTTGACAAAAAAGGATGTCTTTTGATGTTAAGCAATTCAAACACCCCATTGATAAGGAAACTCTATGTCGATTACGAGATTCATGTTATCAAAGCAAGGAGGATGATAAATTCAAAGGTAACAGGTAGAGGAGAGGTAGAAGAAATTATCGTTAGAAATTTTTCATAATTTCTCTTCTTCAGATGTTTTTTTGAATTTTAGGAATCTCCAGAAGCGTTTTGGAAGTGTTTTGAGTATCCATGATAAGAAAAAGTAAATACCGATACCCACAAAAATTGCCACGAAATCTCTTATCTTGCCTCTTAAAATGGCCATGATGAGATATATGCCGCCAACCATTAAGGTTGAAGCCATCAAAACTCTTACGAAATACCACATGTCAAAAAACCATATCTTGAACTTCATTCTCAAAGAGATGAGCATTATCACGGCAAAGTATATGGATGAGATTGAAGTTGAAAGCGCGAGTCCCGTTTGTTTTAAATGAGATATGAAAACAAAGTTTAGACCTATGTTTATCAAAAGACCTATCATTCCGAAAATCATAGGCGTTTTCGTGTTTTTAAAAGAGTAATAGATTTGAACAAGCACAGAACCAAAAGCGCTGGTGAACAACGATAACGAAAAGGCTATCATCGGAGGATATGTAAGCATTGTCGATTCGGCCGTAAAACTTCCGCGCTGGAAAAGCAACGTTATTATTTGCTTTGAAAGTGGAAAAATGGCAAAGGTGACAGGTATCAAGAAAAACGCGAGTAATTTCATTGCCCTCTTTGTCGTTATCGTAAGTCCTCTCATATCGTTTTCGGCAGCACGAGATGCGACAGATGGATAGGTAACCTGTGTAACCGGTGTACCGAGCACGCCAGTGGCCGAACTTGTTATTCTATTTGCGTAGGAGAGAGAACTTATAGCCCCAATTTCAAGTGTGGATGCAAAAGTTCTGTCTATTATGGTGTTAAGTATTCCAAGTGCACTCGAGAAAAACAAAGGCCAGATCATCTTGTAAAGATCTTTCGTTTCGGTGATGCCTCTTTTAACTTTAAACGGGTTAAGGAATTTCCTTTCCGCAAATCCGAGTACTATGAAAATAAAGGTTGGAGGCAATGTCCATGCGAGGGCAAGTGATATCGCTCCCAAATGCTTTGTCACAAATAAAGTCCCTATGACTATGAAATCGAAACTAAGACCGACTAACGGATAAGCAAGAAATTTCTTTTCACTTTGCAAAAGACCGTTGACGAAGCTCAACATGGCCCCTATTACCGTCGCAAAACTCATCCATCTTATGAAATTGACGGTCATGTCATGATCGTCTTTCCCAAAGCCCGGAAAAAAAAGGCTTGTTACCTGTGGCGCGAAAATTGCAACAAGCACGACAACTCCGGCAAGCATCAAAGTGGTAGAATAAAAGATGGTGGCTGAAAAGTGTTTCGCCTCCGTTGTATTTTTGTTTTTTGTGATTCTTATGAAAAGTGGTATAAAAGCCGATACTATCGTACCTGTTATTATTCCGTTTATAAGTCCGAGGGGACTTTGAGATGCAAGGTAAGAATCCATAACTCTTCCTGTTCCAAAGAAATAAGCTATGATTATATCTCTAACAAAGCCCATGGCTTTAGAGGTAAGAGTTAAGATCGTTATCAACATTATAGCTTGGGACATGTTTTGCCTTGAGTGAATTAAAGATCCAATCTTACGTTTGAAGCTCATCTTCATCTCCAATTTAGATTTCGATCTCACACTTTAAAAATTAAGTCGAATCATACCAAACCAACTTTAAAGAAATAATTTGACTTTATCAGATGCGATTTTTATCAGGTCAAAAATGCGCCACACGACACTTGCTACATGCTACCCGCTATATGCTACTTGCCACATGCCAAATTTGAATTCATGTACTGGTTTTTAGTATAAAATAGATATCGATGACCTATCTGAATTTTATCATGAAAATTAAAAAACAGATAGAATGGTGATTAATTGGAGGTAAAATGAAAATGAAGTTATTGGAAAAAAAGATCGATTCTTCTGAAAAATTTGTCGGCAAAATACTCCATCTTTACGTTGATGAAGTAAAGTTGTCGAATGGGCATACATCTTTTAGGGAAGTTGTAAGGCATCCAGGAGCTTCCGCTGTGATCGTCAGATCCAACAAAGGTGATATAATTCTGGAAAAACAGTACAGATATCCTGTAAATGAAATTCTTTGGGAAATTCCCGCAGGAAAATTGAATGTGGGAGAAGATCCTTTGGATTGTGCAAAAAGAGAACTCATGGAAGAAACAGGAATAACGGCAAAAAAGTGGGAGGCACTCGGTCATATCTACACAACGCCTGGTTTTTCTGATGAAAAAATTTATCTCTACTTTGCTTGTGAACTTTCAAATGGGAAGACGCATTTGGACGAAGATGAATTCATCGAGGTGAAATATTTCTCAGTCCAAGAGGTTGAACTTATGATCGCAAACAACGAGATAGTCGATTCAAAAACAATAGCGGCTTTCTTCAAAGCAAAGATGCGGGGTCTCTTATGAATGCAGAGATAGTTTCTACCGGCACGGAACTTTTACTTGGCAAAAGTTGTAACGAAGATGCAAGGATACTTTGCGATCTGCTTGCACGGTGTGGAATTGACATATACAGGTACACAACCGTCGGAGACAATGTTGGAAGGATAGTCCAAGCTTATAAAGAGGCCCTTGAAAGATCTGATGTAGTTCTGTCAACGGGAGGACTCGGTGGAACCGGAAGTGACCTTTCCAAGCAAGCGGCATCTTTTGCCACGTCTATCCCGCTTGAAATCGATCCGAATCTTTACAAATATCTTATAGATAAAAATGTTCCGGAACGTATATCGAGATCCTTTGCCGCAATTCCGGTAGGATCAACGATATTTCAAAACACATCAGGTGTTGCCCCGGGCATTGTCATGAATACAAATGGAAAATACTTGATCATGCTTCCTGGACCTCCTGAGGAAATAAAATCCATAATAAGAAATGGACTTGAAGAGTTTTTAAGAAAACTTGGAAACGGATACACGAAAAATGATATCATAAAGATCGTTGGTCTTAGAGAATCTGAAGTTGAAGATAAAATTCACGATCTTGCACTTTCTTCTAACCCTACGATCTCGACTTTTTTGAAAAAGGGATGGATAGAAATATCTCTTACGGCAAAGGGGAAAAATGAAGATGATGCCGTTTTGATGTTGGAAGATGTGAGAAAAAAAGTTTTGGAGAGATTTCCTCAAAAATTCCTTGGAAAAGTCGGAGAAACAATTGAAGAAGAAGTATACAGGTTACTTAAAGAAAAGCATTTGACCTTGTCCGTTGCCGAATCGGTGACAGGCGGGATGATTTCAGATAGAATTGTGAGTGTTCCGGGTGTTTCATCTTTTTTTATGGGAGGAATTGTCGCTTATTCAAATGAATCCAAGGTAAAGATCTTAGGTGTGAATGAAAAGACGATAGTTGAAGAAGGCGCTGTTTCAGAGGCATGCGTCCTTGAGATGGCAAAAGGTGCTTTGAGGATCCTTAACACAGACATATCCATTGCCACAACGGGAATAGCAGGCCCGACGGGAGAAACAAAGGATAAACCACTTGGAATGGTATGGTTTGGCATCTCATCAAGGTTTGAAAATCGCACATGGCAAAGAATTTACGGAGGAACAAGGAATGAAGTTAGAAAAGCTGCATCGGATGATGCGCTTGAAAATGTGGTTAACATGCTAAGTCAATTTTAAATCATGTTAACACGTGGGAATTATACATGAGGGTACAAAAAGAATCGAAGATCGACGATAAAATTAACATTAACGGCAAATTCGTTTGAGGTGATAAAGATGGTAGACGTTAAAAATATATTGAGCGAAACCGGTTCAATTCTTCATGGTCATTTTCTTTTGGAATCGGGAATGCATTCTGACACCTGTGTTGAATGTGCCAAGGTACTTCAATACACATGGCGAACAAGGGAAATAGGAAACGAAATGGCTTTGAGATTGCAAAGGTTTGCACCAGACTGCATCTTATCGTTAACACCGAATGGTATGATAATAGGTTACGAGGTTGCGAGAACTATGGATGTGCCTTTTATTTATCTTGAGGAAGATAAAAATGGTAATTTCTTATTCACTCATTGCCTTGAACCGACGATGTTCAAAAATATATTGATAGTGCAAGATGTTATATACGATGAAAAATTACTTCATAAAGCGATCTTCGCTCTTAAAGATCGCGGAAGCGAGGCAATAGGCCTTTCATCAATGGTAAAAATAGGTCAAATTGAAAAAATAGATGGACTCTCCGTAAATTCCGTTGTAAACATTTCCGCACAAATCTATGCGCCTCATGTATGTCCGATGTGCAAAGAAGGTTTGGAAATCGTCGATTGCAAAAATCCATGCCGGAGATCATGATGAGAAGTTTTCACTCTTTTGTTTTGGTTTCGAGAATATCAAATCTTTTCGCAAGAGAAATTACAAAACCACAAGTCATAAGAATTAAAGATGTGTAAAGTACATCCATTTCAAAAGAAACTATTTTGAAGTTTGTGATGTTTTGGATAAATATCAGGGCAACAGATTGTGTGATGAAAAAATTTAGAGCCGCCATTATCCATGAATTCAAAGAATTTTTGAAGAGATATCGTATGGCATACTCCTGACGGGTATATCCGAGCGAAAGTATCGTTGCTCTGTGAACGCTATCGTACTTGTCAACGGAAGATGTTATGCTTGACACTATGTAAATGAAGGTTGAAAGTACCATGATAAGAGCACCAATAGAATGATTGAAAGTTAAAATGACGTATATTCCAAAAAACATCACACCAACAGGGAAAAGTCCTTGAAAATATCTTATGAAACTCGTCCCGAGTTGTTTCTTTTCTACAACGCGGCTTCTGACGTACCAAAAGGCAAGGATAAAACCTGCTATGGTTATAAGTACGACTTCAAGGATATTCAACCAGATCGTCGAGAAAAGGTTCAACTTTTTTTAAGTTCCTCCTTTGAAGGTGCTGTTTTGAAGATTTCCGCAATTGCTCCAAGACTTGAAAGTACTCCCGATGTTTCAAATGGTAGAAATATCTTCGTTGCCTGACCGTTTGCAACTTGCTGAAGTGCCTCAAGATACTTTATAGTGATAAGATCTGGAGTCGGATTTCCGGAATGGATAGAATCAAATACAAGTTTTATGGCTGCTGCTTGTCCTTCTGCCTCTGTTTGAAATTTATACTTTTGTGCGTCTGCTATCCTTTGTATTGCGGTCGCATCTCCTTCCGCTTTTAAAATTTGAGATTGCTTTTGACCCTCGGCTTGTAAGATTTGAGATTGCTTTATGCCTTCAGATTCAAGTATGGCTGCTCTTTTAGTTCTCTCTGCCTTCATCTGTTGGCTCATCGCATCTGTTATATCTTTCGGAGGCTCTATTTTTTTGATCTCAACTCTTGTCACTCTTACTCCCCACTTGTCAGTTGCCTCATCAAGAGTATCTCTAAGTTTGGCATTTATCATTTCTCTGGATGTAAGTGTTTGATCGAGCTCGAGTTCGCCTATCACGTTTCTCAAATTTGTCTGTGCGAGCATGGTAGCGGCAGGTTCAAAAGCTTTGATGTTGTAATTGACTTTGAAAGCATCGGAAACCTGGTAGTATATTATCGCATCGACTGAAACCACGACGTTATCACGCGTTATGACTTCCTGAGGAGGTACATTTATGAAATGTTCCCTCATGTCAATTTTCGTCATTCTTTCGAAGAAAGGTACTATGAAATGAAGACCTGCTTGAGCCTCTCTTGAAAATTTACCGAGCCGTTCAATTAGGCCCCTTTGAAACGGCCTTACTATCTTTATCCCAGTTATCGCAACAACGATCAAAAAGATGGCTATTATAACACCAATGACAATTCCAAGTATCATTTATTTTCCTCCTTTCTAACGATTAATTTAGTACCCTCAACCTTTAAAATTATCACATAATCGTCGATGTTCACCGTGGATCTATCTTCTGTAACTGCTCTCCAGATGTCTCCGTCTACCTTCACCTTACCCTTGTTTTTTTCAAAATCTATCGTTTCAATTACAAGCGCACTTTTACCAACTATTTCGTCTATGTTTATCTTTCTTGGAGAGTCTTTTCTTTGAAGTACCTTTATAGCCAACGGACGTGTAAATATGACAAGCACGGCCGAGACGATTATGAAGACGATAATTTGAATTATCAAATCTGCAAAAAGAGATGTTATGGCAGCGGCAAAGGCTCCGAGCCCGAACCAGAAAAGAAAGAAAGTTGGCATAAAAATCTCCGTTACGCACATCAAAGCACCGAGAAATATCCAGAAGATTAGAGCCATATTATCATCCCTTCATTTTAACGTAAAGATCTTCGAAGGATGAACGTAGAGTACTGGAAAATCAACACCAATTTCATCAATGGCTTTATTTACGTATCTTTTTACGTTTCTTTCATATCTCGTTGAAATGTGATAGAGTATTAAAGATTTCACCTTAGCCTCTTTTGCCAACATAATCACTTCTTTCACGGAAGAATGGTTGTTTCCCTTCCTGTCCTTTTCATCCAAAAAAGTTGATTCATGAATGAGAAGGTCTGTTTCATAAGCGTTTTCTACGGAAATGGGAATCGCATCTCCGCTTAACGTCAATATCTTGTGTTCGTAATCGACGGTTATTTCTTCCCTTCCGTATTTCTTTATCATATCAAGAATTTCATTTTGGCTCAGATTTTTGTATTTCTCCTTGAGATGTTTACGTTTCTCGTATATGTTATACCCAAAACTTATTTCATTCATTGTGTGATGTGTTCTGAAAGGTCTTATGACTCTTTTCACGCCACCCGTCCTGTGGAGCACTATTTCTTCTCCGATTTCCACAGGTTTTATGAAGAGCATGTATTTGAGATCGTTGTTTACCTTCAATATGAAATCGAGAAATTCTTCTACAGATCTGCTGCCTTTTGGATAGTATATTTCGAGCGATTTTTCTTTGTCTCCCATGGCATTATTTCTTGTGTTAACAAGACCCCATAAACCTGCTATGTGATCTGCATGACCATGGGTAAGAAAAACTCTTTGAACGGCGAAAGACTTGTTTCCCAAATAGGTACTTGCTCCTTCACCACAATCTATAAGCATTCTGTCAGGTGAGTAATACATCCATGAAGAATAGAGTGCTTTTGAATACATTATTATGTTCAATTTTTTTCAACCCTGACTTTTACCTTACCAGATAAACCATTTCCAAATTTTATTTTCACTTCATAAGTGCCAAGCTCTTTTATCGGGTTCATCTCTATGTTCTTTCTGTCAAAACTCTCACCGAGATATTCCGAAATCTTTTCGGCAATTTCTGAAGATGTAACAGAACCGTACAGTTTATTCTCTTCACCTGAATTGGCCTTGACGACCAAAACCGTTTCCATAAGTTCTGAAATCTTCTTGTTGGCATCTTCTATTTCCTTTTTCTTTTTTGATTCTTGAAGCTTTTTTTCCCTTTCAACTTTTTCAATGACATTTTGATTTGCTTCAATGGCTAACTTTTTGGGTATAAGGTAATTTCTTGCGTATCCGTCAGAAATATTAACTATCTCACCTTTTATGCCTAAAGCTTTAACATCCTGCAAAAGCAAAACCTTCATTTCATCACACCGCCGTTCTTACAACATAAAGAGGCCTCATGTTGGCCTCTTAATCTTTGGTATATGGTATAAGTACAGCTTCTCTTGAACGCTTGATCGCTTCGGCGATCATTCTCTGATGTTTTGCGCATGTTCCAGTTATCCTTCTAGGAAGGATCTTTCCTTTATCGCTTACGAATTTTTTCAATGTTCTTGTGTCTTTGTAGTCAACGTAATTTATTTCATTTGTGCAGAAAAAACATTTTCTTGTTTTCCTTCTAAACCCCTTGTCTCTTTCTTTTTTATTTGAATCTCTATCGTTGCTCATTAAAATCAACCTCCGTTATTTTTTTAAAATGGAATGTCGTTATCTTCATCTTGAGAAGAAGAATCTATATCACCTTCATCAAGAGATGGCAACTGATCTTCTGAAGAAATATTCTGTGTCTCTTCGGCTATACTGTTCTTCTTATCAAGCGGTTGAATTTTGCTTGCCATGATCTCCGTTGTAACCCTTTGTTTTCCTTCTTTATCGGTCCATGAATTATTTCTTAAACTCCCATCGACAAGAAGAAGTCTTCCTTTTTTTATGTAAGAAGCGACGAACTCGGCATTTTTACCGAAACAGACTATTCTGAAAAAATCTGTTTGCTTATCCTCTTTCGAATAATTTCTGTTTACGGCTATGTTGAAGGTTACAACTTCATTGCCGCTGTTTCCCATTCTCATTTGTGGATCCTGAGTTATCCTTCCAATGAGTATGACTTTGTTGTAATTCACGAATTCTCTACCTCTTTTAAAGTTGCAGCATCGCTTGGCTCTGCATTCGTAACAGTTGCAATCTCCTCAACTTCTTCGGCTTTTTCTTCTTTTGGTGGAACAGGATGCTTTTCGAGATCTTCTCTTCTTAAAATAAGATGTCTGAAAATTTCTGGTATGACTTTGTACATCTCTTCAAGAGATCTGATCTGGGATGGATCAGAATCGAACAGGATAACGGTGTAATCACCTTCGTTGAATTTTTGAACTTTGAAGGCTAACTGTCTTACACCCCATCTGTCAATCTGTCTTATCTTCCCATGCATTTTTTCTTCGATCTGGTTTTTGACTCGATCGACAAGTTTGTTTCTTGCCTCTTCCTCAAGAGTTGAATTGATGATGAAAAGTGTTTCGTAGATCTTCATAAACTTACCTCCCATGGACAAATTGGTCCTATACTCGTAGGACGGGTACAATGATTATATCACATATTTTAATTAAAAAACAAAGAACTGTTTTAATTCATGCTCGAAAAAACAAATCTCCGTGGAATTTTCAATCAAATGAGAAGCATAATACCATACGTCATTTGCAATTTTTCTGATCTCCGGAGCAACCACCCTCATGATCGTGCGCACGATCACCCGTGTAATCTGACTTAAGAGTTCCAGAAAGATAGGACTCTATAGCTGCTTTGAGGGTACCTTCAACGTAAGGATAAACATCAATACCATTTTGTACGAAGATTTCGTAAGCTCTTTGTCCCATGCTGCCAGCTATAAGCACATTGGCTCTGCTTTGAATTAGAAAATTGGGTACACTTCCTTGAGAGTGGTTGCCTTCAAAAGGATTATCTTTGAATTCAACTGATTCTATTTTCCCATTTTCTACTTCGACGAAAGCAAAAAAAGGTGCATGTCCGAAGTGTTCCGATACGTCGACGCTCATTCCGTCATTTCCCATAACCGGTACGACTATTAACATTTTCATTCCTCCCTTTCAAAAAATTCCAAAGTTTTATTGAAAATGAAGTGCTTGAAAAAAGCATGAGAACTCAGATGACCTGTTGGGATTGTGTAACGTTTAGGCTTTCCCATTCTTTCCCAAAGATCATCAGATGATCTTTTAGGTATAAAGAGATCAAACATGGCAGTGAAAAAAAGTGTTTTTCTTGGTGGTATGAATTTGGCAAACAAAGATGGATCATAGGTAAAGCATGGTGGCATATTCTCAAGCATTTCCAGCGATTTGAAATTAATTATTGTTTCGTCGAATAATTCGTGTTTTTTTTCACATTCTCTTGAATTGCAAAGTTTATTTTCTTCATAGGAAACTCTTAAAACTCTCGTTGCAATGCTTTTCCACGTTATGTACTCGTAATTTCCGCCACTTACGACAAAAACACCTTTTTTGATTCTTTTATCAAGGGCCATTGTTATCGTTGAGATCATTCCACCAAAACTAAAGCCCATTGTGTAAATCGTTTTAAATCCGATACTTTCAAGGTAATCAACACATGTCATTACATCCGTAACTGCTTGATCAAAGCGTGCTGCAAGTTGAACATCTGTACCTTTTATGAAAGCAATGCCGCTTTTTTGGCCTAAGGGTGTTCTTTCAAAATGATAAGGGAGCACAGGCATGATGGTCGTATATCCCGATGATGAAAATTTCTTGGGATAATATGTCAAAGGAGCAAAATTCTTTTGACCTGTTCCATGAATAAAAACTATAGCACCTTTTGGCCGGTCGGAATTGTAAAGCAACGCTTTAACGTGATCGATTTTTGGATCGCCAGATGGTTTAAGACTTTCAAATTCTACCAAATCAAAGGCAGATCCGTGAGAAATTTTGTACTTGGCAAATCCATATTTTTGATACATTTTAAATCTTTTCAAAAGATATAAAATAATGGTTCTTAAACTCCACGTATTTTACCTCTTTAAAACCGTAAGGCTCAACCTTTGTTTTAAGCATTTCTTTCGAAAACCTGATATTTTTTGGAGGACCAAAAACCGCTTTTAAGTTGAATTCGACCATATCAAGATGGGCACCTTTTTTTAGACTTTTTGATAAAGCGCTTAATATCTCGTTCTGACATTCCATATCGTGAAAAGAGTTAGAGAAAAAAACATGCGTTGCTTGGGCAAAATCATTTTTCTTTATCCATTCGCAAATACTTTCTGGTATCTTTGTTATGTTTTGACTCTCGTAATGCTTGCTTTCGAAGTTTTTCTCGTACTCGTCGATCGCAAAGACTGCTTTACAGACTTTTGAAAATTCACTTGAATAAAAACCATCTCCGGATCCTATATCAAAGATGATGTCATCCGCTTTAAGATCTATAACGTTCAAAACATCAGAAACCATAGATGTTCTTAGACTATCGTTGAAATGTTGATGACGCATAAAGTGCTTTTGATCCATGTTTAACACTCCCTTCTTTTTATAGGAGTATATCATATATAAGAATTTAAGTCAATACATATGGCTTTCAATTTAACTCGATGTATACTACACTAAGCAGACTTTAAAAACGAAGTCATTTGACTTCAAAATTTAAAATTGATCGTGCAATCGAGAAGGTGGTTGAAAATGAAAGTCGTTCTTATGGCGGTTGTAAGTGCAAATGGAAAAATTTCGCGTTCAAACAATTCTTCGATCGATTGGAATTCAAAAGCAGATCTTGAGTGGTTTAAAGAGATGACAAAAAGCATCGGGGTTGTGATCATGGGAAGAAAAACCTTTGAAACACTTAAATCTCCTCTTAAAGATAGGCTCAACATCGTTATGACAAGAAATCCCATTGAATCAAATAGCAGAGATTTGATGTACACTTCAAATTCTCCACGTCAGATACTGGAAACGGTAAGTAAATTGGGCTATACTCAAGTCGCCGTGATCGGTGGAAAAGAGATATTCACACTCTTTATGAGAGAGAAGCTTGTGGACGATCTTTACATAACTCACGAACCAATTCTGATTGACGGCATAGATCTTTTTGATCGGTTAGAGACCGATGTCAGGTTAAAATTTATAGACATGAAGATGCTTGACTCTCAAACTTTTATCGTGCATTATGTTATACTAAGTTAGTTTCGGTGTAAGTACGATTTCATAGACTTGAATGGGGAACTCTCTATAAAGGAGGTTTTTAGAAAATGGTAAAAAAATTACTGATAGCAGGCATAGTTTTGTTAGCGGTATCTTCTGTATTTGCGGGTGTAATGAGTTATGTCCCTCAAAATGCGAACTTCGTCGTGCTTTTTCAAAATAACGCCACCAACTACGATGCTTTAAAAGGTAATGTACCGATTTTTTCTTTTCTTCTGAACGATCTCGGCCTTGAAAGTCTTGTTCAATCTTCTGTGAGCAACACGGCAAATTCTTTAAATCTTAAATCATCACAAATATGGTCTGCCACTTTAAATGATTTTGTGATCTTTGGAAATGAAAATCAAAAGGATGTCGCACTTGTTATGAAGGCAGATACTTCCGTGCTTTTGAAATTTTTCCAATCTTTGATAGGCGGCCAAATTGGGAGTTTGACGGCAAACGGTAAGAAGATTCAAACTTTTACCACGAATGGAATGACGCTTTATTTTTACACCGATTCAGGATACACAATAGCGTCAAATTCTACTTCTATGATAATGGATGCGCTTAGTGCCAATTCCTCCAAGAGTTTTTCCTTCAGCATCAGTTATCCTAAAAATGCCTGGTTTGAGGCGTACTGGAAAGATCTTCAGACTGCAATGGCAACTGACGTTGTAATCCCAAAAGATGGATACGCCTACGGAATGATCTCGAATGGCATTCTTTCGATATATGGAAAGGAAAATCTTGATTACAAAGATCAAAATCTCAAGACTCAGATAACTTCTTCAAAGCCTAATTCCATTTCTCTTGCGACAAACCAAGCCACAGGCGATCTCTGGGTTGCATTAGACATCCCAAATCCATCTGCTCTCTACGACGTGCTTAAACCATACGTCAAATTGCAAATTGGATCGATCAAGAATATTTCTCCAAAAGATTTCGTCGATCATCTTAACGGTAAGGCTTTTATCGACATGAGCTTGTTATCTTCAAATAACGATTTTGTTGCCACAATTTATCTTGCAAAAGACCTCTCTTCTTATATTCCAGAACTTTCAAAAGAAGCTTCGGCAACCTTCACATGGGAGGGGCACACCGTTCTCAGAGATGATACCATTGAGGGAACGAGAACTACTTTTGTTTACACGATCTTCTATCCAGATAAAGTTGTTTTGTCAAACATGGACCCAGATTCATCTCTCAAATACATAGAAACAGGGAAACCGGCTCAAAATGCCGGCAACTATCCGAGTTTTTCCTCTCAAATATGGAGTAATTCTTTCCTGACCGTTTACGGTAACGTGGAAAATTTAATAGAAAATATGCTCCAATACAGCGTTGATTCAGGGATCGTAATTCAGGCAAAATACGATAAATCTGGGAATCTTGAATTTCAGATGCTTGTGAAGTGATAGAGATGTTGGCTCTCTCGTCGATTGTCAAATCTATGAAAACTTCAACGACTTTGAAGATAGATACGCTTGCAAAGGAAATGAAAAATTCTGGTAAGGATGTTGTGCTTTTTACCGCGGGAGAGCCTGATTTCGCAACTCCCGAGATGATTAAGACAGCTGCAAAATCGGCGATCGATTCCAATTTCACAAAATACACCAACTCAAATGGTATTCAAGAATTGAGGGCTGGAATTGCCAGAAAGCTCCAAAGGGACAACGGATTAGCTTATACACCGGATCAAATTGTCGTTTCCAACGGTGGCAAGCAGGCACTTTTCAACGCATTTGGTGCGATATTGGAAGCCGGAGATGAAGTGATAGTCATAACTCCTGCATGGGTAAGTTACATTCCCCAAATAGAAATGTGGAAGGGGAAGGTTGTACTTTTGAACACTTATCCGGAAAATGGCTATCTTCCCGATGAAAAATCTCTTGAGCAAGTCGTTTCTTCACGGACAAAAGCAATTTTGATCAATTCTCCAAACAATCCAACAGGTGCGGTGTATCCGAAAGAAACTCTCCAGATGATAGCAAATTTTGCAAAAAAGCAAGATTTTTATGTTGTTACGGATGAGATATACGAGAAACTTTCTTACGATCTTCCACACATTTCAATTGCATCTTTTGGCGGAATGATCGATAGAACGATAATCATAAACGGTTTTTCGAAAAGTCATGCCATGACAGGATGGAGAATCGGTTATTCGGCATCTCCACAAAGCATAACAAAAGAGATCTCCAAAATCCAATCTCATACCACTTCAAATGCGAATTCAATTGCTCAAATGGCAGCTCTTAAGGCTCTTGATGTTGACACTTCTTACATGGTTGAATCCTTCAGAGAAAGAAGGGATTTAACCGTTGATTTGCTGTCAAAAGCTGGTTTTAAGTTTTTCAAACCTCAGGGAACATTTTACGTGATGATAAATGTGAAAGAATTCTTATCAGGGGAAAGTACAGAAGAATTTTGTCTTAATCTCATGAAAGAAACAGGAGTAGCCACGATACCTGCAGATGATTTTTATGCCCCTGGTTTTATAAGAATATCATTTTCAACTTCAAAGCTGGAAATTGAGGATGGGATTCAAAGGATGAAATCTTACCTCATGGGGCGTTAAAAAGGTGATCGATTTGGATAGGATAACGATTGGCCTGATCTCTTTTATAGTTACGATCGTTGTAACGCCTTTTGTCATAAAGTTTGCAAAAAAACATGGATTTGTCGATATGCCTGATAAGAGGAAGATACATAAGGTTTCGACTCCTCGAATTGGTGGAATAGGCATTTTTGCCGGTATTCTTGCCGGAATACTTGCCACCATGTTTTTCACAAAAGATACATGGCAGTTATGGGCGATCATGCCGATTTCGTTGATTGCCCTGATGGGTTTTGTCGACGACGTGAAAGGCCTTTCTTTTAAGGTAAAATTTCTTGCTCAAATCATCGCATCCATTCTCGCCGTTGTCTTCGTTGGGGCAAATTTGGACCATTTTAACAATCCGTTTGGCGGAAGCATATCCCTTGGTATCTTGGGACCGATCTTTTCTGTGATATGGATGGTCGGCGTTACAAACGCCATAAATCTTACCGATGGCCTTGATGGGCTTGCCGCAGGAGTAAGTGCCATATCGGCTTTTACGATAGCCGTAACTTCTGCAAGAGTTAACATCGCCGCTACCCTTGTGTCTATTTCCATTTTTAGCTCATCGATTGCATTTCTGAGGTACAATTTTCATCCCGCGAAAACTTTTATGGGGGATACGGGAAGTCAATTGCTTGGTTTTACTTTGGCTTTGATAGCCATAAAAGGAGCATCAATTTCTGCGTCCACGCTTTCTCTGGCGATACCTTTGCTTGCCTTAGGTGTTCCAATTTTAGACACAGTTTACGCTTTTGGAAGGAGAATTCTTGGAGGGCACAATCCTTTTCTTCCGGACAAAATGCATATCCATCATCAACTCCTTGAAATAGGATTTTCACAGGTTACAGCTGTACTTTTCATTTACGCAGTGAGCATTGTATTTTCAATTTTAGCCATAACTTACAGGGGTATACATGAACTTACCGCCATAGCGTTTTACATAATAATAGGAATTTTACTTATATCTTTTTTATGGGTTATGAGAAAGAGGGAACTAAAGAATGGACGACGTGTTGAAAATCAAGTTGACAAAAACAAATCAAATCGTTGAATATCCAAAAGGAATTTTGATCGAGGCAATAGCGAAAGAGTATCAAAAATTTTATTCATCGAGAATTGTGGCATCGATATTCAATAACGACATAAGAGAGCTTTCCAAAACTTTGGAAAGAGACGGCGAGCTTGATTTTATAGATTTAACAACGGAAGATGGTGTCAGAATATATCAAAGAGGACTTATGTTCATAGCTTATGTTGCGTCAAAAGAAATCTTCCCAGACAAGAAAATGAGGGTAAGATATTCACTCGGAAAAGGTGTTTATTGCGAATTCGAAGAATGGATACCATCTGAATCAGATCTTGAACATTTGAAGAATAAGATGTCAGAACTCGTTAAGATGGATGTACCGTTTTTAAAAGAAGAACTTTACAAATTCGATGCCCTTGAACTTTTCCAAAAACATAGCATGAATGATAAAGTGGAATTGCTTAAATATAGAACAAAATCTACCATAAACGTTTATTGGTTCGAAAATCATTTTAATTATTATTATGGGCATATGGTTCCATCTACATCCTACATAGATCTTTTCGATATCGTGAAAATAGATCATGGATTTGTGCTTGTTCACCCAGATATAACTTCTCCAAATGAACTTCCGACATACGTACCTCAGGTTAAGATGGCCAAGGCTTATGGAGACAGAGCAAGATGGGGGAAAATAGTTGGCATGGAGACGGTAGGCGATCTTAACAGAATCGTCGCTGAAGGTAGATCACGAGAACTTATAATGATGTGCGAATTACTTCACGAAAAAGAAATATCAAAAATAGCAGATGATATAACATCAAAGGGCAGTGTAAAACTCGTGCTTTGCGCCGGTCCATCCTCCTCCGGTAAAACGACATTTTCAAAGAGACTTTCTTTGCAACTGAAGGTTAACGGCTTTGAGCCATATTCGATTTCGTTGGATGATTATTTTGTTGAAAGGGATAAAACTCCTCTTGGGCCTGATGGCAAACCAGATTTTGAATCGATAAATGCGCTTGATCTTGAACTTTTCTCGAGAACCATGAAGGATATTTTCGACGGTAAAGATGTTGAATTGCCAAAATTCAATTTTAAAACGGGAAAGCGCGAATATAAAGGTGATGTGGTAAAGCCGATTGATAAAACTATTCTTGTTGTTGAAGGTATACATGGTCTTAATCCCTTAATAACAAAGAATTTTGATCCTACTTTAGTTTACAAGATATACGTGAGTGCTTTAACCCAAACAAGCCTTGATGAGGATAACAGAATACCCACAACCGACGTCAGAATAATAAGAAGGATGATAAGAGACTATAATTTCAGAGGACACAGTGCACTCATGACATTGCAGATGTGGTCTAACGTGAGGATGGGAGAAGAAAAAAACATCTTTCCTTATCAAGAAGAAGCAGATGTGATGTTCAATTCAGCTTTACCGTACGAACTCGCTGTTTTGAAGAATTTTGCCATGCCTCTTTTACTTCAAGTTGATAACTCTACACCCGAGTACAGTCAAGCAAGAAGATTGATAAGATTTCTCGATTATTTTCTTTCCATAGTCGATTTTGATGTCATTCCTTCAACGTCTATAATAAGGGAGTTCATAGGATCAAGTTACTTTCATTACTGAAAAGTAATCGTCTTAACAAAGAAGATTCATCGAATTTGATCGGTGATATGTTATAATTTAAAAGATGGAACGTGAATTTTCAAAGGTTCTTGATGATCTGAGTGACGTTAATCCTTTTTTCGTTGAGCTACAAAAAAGAGTGTTTTTGAATTCTTTGTGGAGATCGATAGTTGGAGATCGTATCTCTACTGTTACTTATGTTTGTGAAGGTAAAAATAACGTGCTTGAGATATGGGTAAGGGATCCGATGATTGGAAGCGATTTGAGATTTATGTCTGCGGATATCCTCAACATGATGGAAAAAAATGGACTTGAATTTAAAAAGATAGACGTTAAGAGATTAAGAGGTGGAACGAATGGAAACAAACAGTGAAAATTACAATGCAAGTAGCATAAAAGTACTTCATGGTCTTGAGGCCGTTAGAAAAAGGCCCGGAATGTACGTCGGTTCAACCGGTTCTGCGGGTCTTCATCATCTTGTGAGTGAAATAGTTGATAACAGCATCGATGAAATAATGGGCGAATTTTGTGATTGGATAAAAGTCGAGGTGGCACCCGGATCTGTGGTTACCGTAGAGGATAACGGTCGTGGGATACCGGTAGATGAACATCCCGAGGAACATAAAAGTGCTCTTGAAGTTGTCATGACGGATCTTCATGCAGGAGCAAAATTTTCAAATACCATTTACAAGACAAGCGGAGGTCTTCACGGTGTCGGTGCAAGTGTGGTCAATGCTTTAAGTGAATGGTTGGAAGTGTTTGTAAAAAGAAATGGCCATATATACCATCAAAGATACGAAAAAGGAATTCCTCAGACCCAGGTTGAAATTGTTGGAGATGCCAGTGAAACCGGAACAAAGACGGTATTTAAACCAGATGCTACCATCTTTCACACCCTTGATTTCGATTCCAAGATAATAGAAAACAGACTTATGGAACTGGCATTTTTGAATAAAAATGCAACCATTGAGTTTGTAGATTCAAGAGAAGAACCGAATTACAGAAAAATTTTGCATTTTGAGGGAGGTATTAACGAATATCTTGATCATTTGTCTTACGGCTCTAAAAAAGTCTTGGATAAACCTATTTACTTGTCTGATAAATCCGGAGACATGACATTTGAACTTTCTTTCAATTACACCGATGATTATGATGAAACTTTGAAAGCATTTATTAACAACATAAACACAATTGAAGGGGGTACACATGTTAACGCAATGCATACGGCCTTTACCAAAGTTTTCAACGATTTCGCTCGGAAAATCGGCATTTTGAAGAAAAATGATGAAAATTTCAAAAGCAGTGATATAAGAGAAGGTCTTGTCGTAGTTTTAAGCATTAAAATTCCGGAACCACAATTTGAAGGTCAAACAAAGGCTAAACTTGGTAACGAAGAGGTAGGAACATCTTTAAGTTATATGATTCAGGATAGACTTTCAGAAATTCTTGAAATAGATCAGAAAAGTCTTAAAAAAATACTTGATAGACTTTCTCAAGCCGCAGAAGCGAGAATTGCTTCGAAAAAAGCCAGGGAGATGGTAAGACGAAAAAATGCCCTTGAAAACACATCACTTCCCGGTAAACTTGCCGATTGTACCCTTATGGGCACTGAGAATTCTGAACTTTTCATCGTTGAGGGGGATTCGGCAGGAGGTTCAGCCAAACAGGGCAGAGATAGGAATATTCAAGCAATTTTGCCGATAAGAGGGAAAATTCTAAACGTTGAAAAAGCCGGCATGGAGAAATTACTTAAAAATGAGCAGGTAAACGATATAATAATTGCATTGGGTACGAATATAGGTGATGATTTCGATATCACTAAACTCAGATACGATAGAATTGTCATAATGACGGATGCAGATGTTGACGGTGCACATATAAGAACATTGCTTCTGACTCTCTTTTATAGATACATGAGGCAATTGGTAGAAAATGGTAAAGTGTATGCCGCGATGCCACCTCTTTACAGGGTGAGTTATTCTGGTAAGTACGTTTACGCGTACTCCGATGAAGAACTTAAAATTGCTTTGGATAAGATAAAGGCTGAGTCGAAAAATTACGATATACAAAGGTACAAGGGATTAGGTGAAATGAATCCGGAACAACTCTGGGAGACAACCATGAATCCTCAGACCAGAAGAATGATGAAAATAGAAATTGAGGATGCTGAATATGCCAACTCTATTTTCCAAATTTTAATGGGTAATGACGTGGGAAGTAGAAGAGATTTCATATCGAGACATGCATCGACAGTTACAAATCTTGATATATGAATGAACAATTCAAGGCGAGGGCAAATTTCATACTTTTAGTTTTAGGTTTTGCCTTTTTGATCTATTTAATAAAGATCATTCCGTCGCTTTATTTCGATCCGGTTATATACAAAATAGATATATCCGGGAATGAATTTTTAAATACTCAATACCTGAAAAACTTTGTGATGCCTGTGGGAGGAGTCAAATTATCTAAGTTATCGGTTCCATATGATCCTTTTTTGAAATCTTTTGCTTTTAAATATATTGGAAACGGTACAGCGGAATTGACGGTAGTTGAAAGAAAACCTTCTTTTATATCTTCAACTTCTGATGGTTATTTTTTGGCATCTTCAGATGGTGTGTTTTTGATGACAATTTCAAAGGATGAACTTTACAAATTCGCAGGATTGCCCATTTTTTTTGGTATAGAATCATTCAACTTCAACAAAAACGGAATTATGAATTCAGAACTTGTGGCTGAGATAGATCAAATACTTTCGTATCCAGATTGGTTTAGAAAAGAAATTCTTGAAGTCGATCTTAAGACCAACACGCTTTACTTCGAAAAGGGTGTATCCATTGAATTAAAAAATTTTAATTTAGATCAAGAAACAGAAAAAGCCATCCTCTCGATCGTTTCCTCTTCAGCTATCGGGACGAGATACGTGAAGATCGACAACAATTTCATAGCGATGCCGTCCGCTTTTTAATCTCTTGTACTTCTTTGTTTAACAACAATTTTGATGTTTTTAGCAGATCTGTTTTTATTTGAAGGAATGTTAATTCCTTAATTCTTGAACTCTTTACATCATCGTGAGGAGAGTCTAAACTCTTAAAATGTATAATACCTTCGATGAGAGAAAAAAGAAGAATCTTAGGAATAGATCCGGGATTTGGGATGGTTGGTTATGGCTTCGTGGATTTTGAAGGAAATGAAGAAAAAGTCTTGAATTATGGAATAATAAAGACCGATCCAAAAGTATCTCTTTCTAAGAGACTGTTTGAAATATATGAGGGAATTTCAAAACTTATAAAAATTTATCAGCCGACTGAAAGTGCAGTTGAAGAACTTTACTTTTTCAGAAACGTCACAACTGCGATTTTTGTTGGAGAAGCGAGAGGCGTGATAATATTGGCACTTGAAGAGGCAAAGATGAGTATATACGAATACACCCCTATGGAAGTTAAAATGGCAGTTACAGGCTACGGTAAAGCATCTAAAAGGCAAGTTCAAGAAATGGTAAGAATAATCCTAAAAATGGATGAGATCCCAAGGCCTGATGACGCAGCAGATGCTCTCGCAATTGCCATATGTCATGCACATCAGATTCTGTAATCAAAGGTGATAAGATGAACTACAAAATGTCAGAATTCAATCAGAGTTTTTTCTTTGAGGAATTTGGAATTTCTCCTGTAACTTTCAAAATAGAAGGTATACATATAACGGATTCAAAAATAGAGTTTTTAGTTGATAAGTTTCCTGATTCGATGGAAAAAGACGTCATTTTTAACAGATATTTCGGATTATCTGTGGCTTTTAAGTCTTTTGATCCTCAAGAAAAGATAAAAGAACTTGCAAATGCACTGAAGAAAAACGTAGGGATTCTCGACGGTGTGCTTGAGAGTATTAAATTGGATGGAGAGACGATCAAAATAGAAGTCTCCAATGATTATGTTTATGAAAGGATAAGCGTTAACGGATCAAAGCACATGATCGATAAAATAGTCGGCGAATTTTTTCCTGAAAAATCTCTTGAAATTTCCGTATTTACTTCAAGGCATGAAATCCCCCTTGAAGAGATCATGAAAAAAGAGATCACAAAAGTTCCTGTGAAACAGACTGCAAAAAAAACTCCCGGTATAACGAAGATAAATAATCTTGAAATTGATAAAAGTTATTGGATAGCAGGTAGAACCTTTTCGTTCGATTATAGAAACGGGAAAAATCCAATGCTTTCTTTTGGCATTTTCGATGGGACAACGGCCATAACATGTAAAGCCTTTGGAACACTTGCTTCGTCATTTTCAGATGGTATGCCAGATTACTGCCTTGTTTCAGGCAAAACTCAAGAAGATAAATTCACACACGAAACAGTTTTAATGGCCAAATCAATAGATAAATGGGATCCGGAAATGAGATTAGATAACGCTCCGATTAAAAGAGTTGAACTCCACTTGCATACCAATATGTCCGCCATGGATGGTCTTGTGGATCCAAAAGAACTCTTTGAATTGTTGAACAAATGGGGTCATGATGCGGTAGCGGTGACAGATCATGGAGTTGTTCAATCTTTTCCTCAATTTGAGCAAATGGGCCTAAAATATGGAATAAAGCCTATTTACGGAATGGAAGCTTACCTTGTCGATGATTCAAGCAAAATTTTTAGAAATGGTAAATCAAGGGAAAAAGTAAGGATATCTAAACTGGTTGTCATAGATTTTGAAACGACAGGTCTCAACGCAGTTGAAGATGAGATAATAGAAATAGGTGCCGTTAAAATAGAAAACATGCAGATTACCGATAATTTTTCGACTCTTGTTAAATCGCAAAAGCCTATAACTCAAAAATCCCACGATATAACCGGAATTTCGGATGAGATGATTGAAAAAGCCCCTTCGATAAAAGAAGTACTTCCTGATTTTTTGAAGTTCATAGAAGGATCGATTCTTATTGCTCACAACGCCGATTTCGATTACAGATTTTTGAGGGAAACAGGAAGATCTCTCGGCATTGAGATAAACTTACCTTACATAGATACTTTGCAGATGTCAAAAGCACTTATTTCAATCCCATCTTATGGCCTTGAAAAAGTCGTCAAGGCACTTTCTCTTGGAGATTTTAATCATCACAGGGCGCTTGATGACGCATCGATAACCGCACAAGTTTTCATCAAATTGTTGGAAATGGCGGAACGTAAAGGAATTCAAACTTTCGATAAACTCAACACACTTTCAAAAAATGTCAACATCGGAAGTTTACGTTCAAACCATGCCACGATACTTGTAAAAGATCGAACAGGCCTTGTCAATCTTTACAACATCGTGAGTAAATCTCATATTGAATTTTTTAAATCAAAGCCCAGAATTCCAAAGTCGCTTCTTGAGAAATACAGAGAAGGTTTACTCGTTGGTTCTGCATGTACTTCTGGTGAACTTGCTCAAAATTATTTCGGCGGGGCAAGTGAAGATGAATTGATCCAAATTGCATCGTTTTATGACTTTTTAGAGGTCATGCCACTTGATGTCATAAGTGATGAAGCGAATAACAGAGAGATAAACAGAGAATTACTTAAGAGTTTTTACAGAAAAGTTTATACCCTTGGTAAATCACTTTCAATTCCGGTCGTCATGACAGGAGACGTTCATTTTCTAAACCCTCAAGATGCAAAGGTGAGATCTATATTGATGGGTGCTCAAGATTACAAAGATTTCGAAAAGCAGCCAGCCCTTTATCTTAGAACAACCGATGAAATGCTCGCCGCAGCGCGTGAAATTTATGGAGACTTTGAAAATGCAGATGAGATCTGTAAACAAGTAGTCGTTGATAACACAAGAATGATAGCCGGCAAAATAGAAAAAATTCAAATAGTGGATAAAAAACTTCATACTCCTAAGATAGAAAATGCTGAAAATCTGATAAAAGAAGAAGCATATGCAAATGCAAAAAAGAAATACGGTGATCCTCTTCCGGAACCCGTTTATCAAAGAATAGAACGCGAGTTGAAGTCGATAATAGATAATGGTTATGCCGTGCTTTATCTCATAGCCAAAAAATTGGTCGAAAAATCAAGATCAGACGGATACGTGGTGGGATCAAGGGGTTCTGTTGGATCATCCCTTGTTGCAACCATGCTTGGGATAACAGAAGTTAATCCACTTCCGCCTCATTACTATTGTCCAAAATGTCATCATTTTGAATTTGATGATTCTGAGGAATCAGGTTACGATCTTCCACCCAAGCATTGTCCCGAATGCGAAACGATGATGGTATCTGACGGTCAAAACATACCTTTCGAGACTTTTATGGGTTTTAAAGGAGACAAAGTACCCGATATAGATCTTAATTTTTCAGGTGATTATCAATCCATTGCCCATAAATTCATAGAAGAACTTTTTGGCCACGATCATGTTTTTAGAGCCGGTACCATATCAACGATAGCGGAAAGGACGGCTTACGGATTTGTAAAAGGGTACATCGAGAAGACGGGAGAAAAGATGAATGCAGCTGAGATGGATTATTATGCGTTCAGACTTACAGGAGTTAAAAGAACAACCGGCCAGCATCCAGGCGGTCTCATGATAGTACCCAAAGATCTTGATATTCACCAATTCACAGCCGTTCAAAGACCGGCAAATGACACGAATAGCGATGTTGTAACGACACATTTTGACTATCAATCGATCCACGATACACTTGTGAAACTCGATATACTTGGCCATGATGATCCAACAACGATGAAAATGCTGAAGGAAATAACCGGAATAGATCCTATGACAATTCCGATGAACGATCCAGAAACTTTGGAACTTTTTTCTTCAATTAAACCTCTTAAAATCTCGAAAGCAGATGTTGATTACGATGTTGGAACCGTCGGCATACCGGAATTTGGAACTCAATTTGTCAAACAGATGCTTGTTGAAACGCGTCCTAAATCTTTTGGAGATCTTGTGAGAATTTCCGGTTTATCACACGGGACCGATGTTTGGGCAAATAACGCTCAGAGTGTTATAAAATCAAAGAAGGCAACTCTTGAAACCGTCATAGCATGCCGCGATGACATAATGCTTTATTTAATAAAAAAAGAAATAAGTAACTCATCAGCTTTTGACATAATGGAGAAAGTGAGAAAAGGTAAAAGATTGAAAGACGAAGATATAAAGATCATGAAGGATCATGACATTCAGAATTGGTACATAGAATCATGTCAGAAGATAAGATATCTTTTCCCAAAAGCCCATGCCGCGGCATACGTAAGCATGGCGTTCAGAATAGCATATTTCAAAATACATTATCCCTTGGCATTTTATGCCACTTATTTCACCATAAAAGGAGAAGAATTTGACATAAAAATAGCATACGAAGGTCTTGATTTCGTTAACAGAGAGATCAAAAGAATTCAGAATGAAGGTTCGGATAATCCAAAAGACAGGGCAAAAGAAAGCGTTCTTGACGTTGCAAAAGAGATGTTTTTAAGAGGTTTTAAGTTCACGGGAATAGATATATTCAAATCTTCTGCGAAAAAGTTTGAAATAGAAGAGGGCACTTTGAGAGTGCCATTGAACAAAGTACCTGGCCTTGGAGAAAAAGTTGCCGCATCGATAGTGGAAGAAAGAAAGGTCAGGCCGTTTACCTCTGTCGAAGATCTGAAAGTCAGGACTATTTTGAATAAAAATCATCTTCAACTTCTAAAAGATTTAGGTGCTTTGCGTGATCTTCCGGAAAAAGATCAGATAACCTTGATATGAAAGTTGGTTATTTCCATCTCCAGCGCGTACCGTCGGTCAGATCCATGACTTCTATTCCCAGCTCTTCGAGTTTTTTTCTTATTTCGTCGGATTGTTGATAGTCTTTCCTCGATCTTGCGTCATTCCTCAGTTTTAGATCAAATTCTACGAGATCATCGATGTTTTTACGATCAGGTTTGAAATCAAACCCGAAGAAATAATTCCATTCATCGACAAGAAATTTAACTCTTTTCATTTTTTCCGTGTCTCCCGTGGAGATGACGTCTTTGACGAGATCGAAGATGATCGATAAAGCCTGTGGTGTATTGAAATCATCGTCTAAAACCTCTATCATCTTCATCCTTTGTGCTTTTATGAATTCATCTTCTTTAACGTGAAAATCGTTTCCAACATGCTTTTCTATCTCTTCCATCACTCTTGCGATCCTTGAATAAGCTGATTTAGCTTCTTCCATTCTTTCTGAGGAGAACTCTATCGGACTTCTGTAATGTTTGGAAAAAAGGTACATTCTTATGGCATTTTTACCGTAAATTTTGAGAGCCTCTCTGACGGTAAAAATGTTGCCTGTTGATTTTGACATCTTTTCTTCTTTTACAGAAATCATGCCGTTATGCATCCAGTAACTGACCCATTTCTTTCCCGTAAGGGCTTCTGTCTGTGCTCTTTCGTCTTCGTGATGTGGAAAGATGAGATCGTTGCCTCCAGCATGGATATCAAAGGAATCACCGAGTAAAGTTCTTGACATGGAGGAACATTCTATGTGCCATCCAGGTCTTCCGTCGCCCCAAGGGCTTTCCCATTTTGGTTCTCCGACCTTTGATCCCTTCCAAAGTACGAAATCCAGTGGATCATCTTTATTCTCATTTATTTCAACACGCACACCGGAACGCATATCCGAAGGATTTCTATGTGAAAGTTCTCCGTAAGAGGGAAAAGCACTCACATCAAAATAAACATCAGAACCTCTTTGATATGCAAAATGCTTTTTTTCAAGATTTAAGATAAATTCTTTTATCTGTTCTATGAAATTCGTAGTCCTTGGGTGGTAAGTTGCCGGTCGTATCTCAAGTGCGCAGGCATCTTTAAAGTATTCGGCAACGTACCTGTCTCCTATTACTTTTGGATCGACTCCTTCCAGATTTGCCGCTTTTATTATCTTGTCATCGATATCCGTGAAATTTTGAACGTATATTACAGAATAACCTCTGTATTCGAGGTATCTTCTGAAAGCATCAAAGATAACAGCGGGTCTTGCATTGCCAACATGGATGAGGTTATAAACTGTTGGACCGCAAACGTACATTTTGACCACATTTGGAGTAAGAGAAACAAATTCTTCCTTTTGACCACTTAGTGTATTGTAGATCTTCATTTCAGCCCTCCAAAAATTTCCTTAACCTTGTTATTGTATTTTCTCTTCCTATAAGGAAGATGAATTCAACAAGATCTGGCCCAGATTCTTTCCCTGTAAGAATCTTTCTTAAAGGATGATAGAAATCAGATGCTTTGATTTTAGAATCTTTGACCGCTTTCTTCGTCGCTTCCGTTATCTTTTCTACATTCCAGTCATCTATGGATTCGTAAAGATCTATGAGTATCTTGTATGCTTGAACTACCCCCGATTTTTCAATAGATGTAAACAGTTCGTGATCAACTTCTGGTTTTGCAAAGAAAATTTGCATTTTTTCTGGTAGCTGAGATAATTCCTCAAGTTCTGTTTTTAAGGATTTTGTAGCTTGAATTATCCATTTTCTGTTTGATACGTATTCTTCTTCCGAAAATACTTTGGGCACGATGAAGGGTTTTGACATCTCGTAAAGTCTTTCATCTGATACTTCTCTTATGTATCGTCCGTTCATCCATGTCAATTTCTTTTCGTCATATACCGCAGGGTTTTTGGAAACTCTATCGAGATCGAAAATTTTTTCCATCTCTTCGATAGACATGATCTCTTTTTGCTCCGGATGTGACCATCCGAGGAGAGCCAGGTAATTTACAAGTGCTTCGGGAAGGAAACCACGTCTTCTGTACTCTCCAACAGATGTCGATCCGTGCCTTTTGCTCAATCTTGTTCTGTCAGGACCAAGAATCGTTGAAAGATGTGCAAATGATGGTAATTCAAAATTTAAAGATTCGTAAAGAGCCATTTGTTTCACGGTATTGGAAAGGTGATCGTCCCCACGTATTACGTGCGTGATCTTCATAAGAGCGTCATCCACAACAACGGCAAAGTTGTAAGTTGGAAGTCCGCTCGATCTCATTATAGCGAAATCTCCGGTTGAATCTTCGGTGAAATTAACATCGCCCTTCACGAGGTCTTTAAGGATCCAATTTTTTCTTGGAATGGAAAAATATATTGCGGGTTTTTTGCCCGATGATTTGTATTCACGAATTTTTTGAGGTGTTGAAAGTTCTTCGAGCATTTCCCTTGTGTAATGAGGTGTTTCAGATTTTGCAAGAATATCGGATCTCAATTTCTCGATTTCTTCCATTTCAGCGTAAACCTCGTAAGCTTTTCCCACTTCTACGAGTTTATTTGCAAATTGACGGTAAATTTCAAGCCTATCGCTTTGTCTGTAAGGACCATATGCTCCATCGATATCAGGCCCTTCATCCCAATTGAGTCCAAGCCATTTAAGATCATCGAGAAGCTGATCTTCAAAGATCCTTTCAGACCTTTCAAGATCCGTATCTTCAATTCTTAAAATGAATTTGCCACCATGCTTTCGAGCATAAAGGAAAGAAAATAGTGCTGTTCTTGCTCCTCCGACATGGAGGTAACCTGTCGGACTTGGTGCAAAACGTGTTCTAAGTTCCATTGCAATTCCTCCATTCATTTTCCAACACAAAAATTCGAAAATATCTTGTCAAGCAAATCATCGACGTAAGTGCGACCAGTTAGAAGGTCAAATTGTGTTATGGCATTTCTTATGTTAACTGCAACAACGTCTATTGGATAACCGGAAGATTTTGCTTCAACTGCCTCTTTCAACTCTTGAACTGAGTTTTTAACGATAGAATACTGTCTGTGCACTATCAGAATGGATTGGGAAGCATTGAGTTTTTCGATTGTGTTTTTTGTCATTTTCTCGATCTCGGACTTAAGGGTATCGATTCCATAACCTGTTTTTGCCGAAACTCTGATCGCTCCGCGGATGTTTTTATCAGATAAATCTATTTTGTTTAAAACTTTTATGTCGGGCTCAATCGCCAAATCATCATCATCTTCTTCACGAGTCGCATCTAAGACATGAACTTTTATATCAGCATTTTTGATGGCAGAAAATGCACGCTCTATTCCGATTTTTTCAATTTCGTCATCGGCCTTCCTTATGCCAGCCGTATCGATGATTTTAATTTTTAGGTTGTTGATGAAAATCTCAGTCTCGATGATATCTCTCGTTGTTCCGGGAATCGGCGTTACGATCGCGCGATCGAAACCAACCAAAGCGTTCAATATCGAAGATTTTCCAACATTTACAGAGCCAAAAAGCGCTACTTTTATGCCTTCTATCGCTGCTTTTGCGGGGTCATAAGTTGAAAGCAGGTTCTCGAGATTTTCTATGATGGGATTAAGATCAAAATCATAACTTTCTTCATTTTCAAATTCTTCCGGGTAATCTATTCTTACCTCTATTTCAGAAGAAATTTTTAAGAGCGCTTCTCTTATCTGTGATATTTCTTTGCTTAAATTGCCATTCAATACCTTTCTCGCACTTTCAAGCCCAGAAGAACTTGTGGAATTAACGATTTCTTCCACGGCTTCCGCTTGCGTCAAATCCATTTTTCCGTTAAGAAAAGCTCTTTTTGTGAATTCGCCGTTTTCCGCCATTCTTGCACCGTTATCTATAAGAGCCTTGAGAGCGGATGAAAGGATAAGCCAGTTTCCATGAAAAGAAATTTCAACCATATCTTCTCCCGTATAAGTCTTTGGCCCCTTGTACGGAATGACTATCGTATCATCAAGCACTTTACCGTTGACTTCAAAATCAGCATGAATGGCATACTTCTCCTTCAGAGGTTTCTTGACACATTTTTGAACTATCTCAAAAGTGTGTGGTCCGCTTACGCGAATGAGCCCAATTGCAGATTTCCCTGGTGGAGTAGCTATTGCCACGATCGTATCATTTTCCATTTCATCACCAATCTATTTTATCACAACGAATGCATCGACCTTTTCAACCGCATCGAATCTGCATACTTCATAACAACTTCCACATT
>DYLQ01000143.1 GCA_020722015.1 Thermotoga sp.
AATTTAAATTCCTCCAATTTATGTATTTCAAGTATAACATAGCATGCTTTTTTATGCACTGATTGTGAATCCTTGAGAATGAAATGTTTAAAACATAGTGATTTAAAGGAATTCCTTCATCTGTGCACTCATCATTCCGAATCTTGTCGGGGTACCAAAAATTATTCCATCCGCTTCGGACAAATTATCAAGAGTTGCTATCGGAATATGCGCAAATTCTTTCTTTGCCTCTGTTGCATGCATCGCTTCTATGATATTTGGCGGTAAAAGTTCTTCAACCTGATAAATTTTCACCTCTACTCCTTCAACGATAGAATGGGAGTGAGTATATGTTCAGAAAGGCTTACACATTTGATGATCTGTTGCTTGTACCGCAATACAGGGATATTTTATGGCCTTTCTTATCTTTTGTAAGGATATTTTAGATCTAAATCGATTTCTCCGAAGTTTTGTTCATATTCTCTAAGAAAAAGTTTGCCTTCTCTGCTCAGAACGTAGTAGGTGTGGTTTCTATGCTTGACGGTTTTCATCCTTTTTACGTTTGTGTGGTAATCGATTATACGCCCGCTTACCTTTTCGAGAAGTCCCTTTTCAAACAGATCTTGATGAATTTTCATCGCTTCGCACAATTTCAACCCGAAACGGTGGGAGACAAGCTTTGAATAATCAGCTCCCATGATCTTGTGGTACTTCAATATTTTAAGTTCTATTTCGGTAAGCTCATCGGATCTCATTTCTCACTTCCTAAAGAAATTTCTTCAACTCATTCACACTTTTGTGAAATTCTTCTGCTGAATCCGAGTTCAAAAGTTCAAGAATATGGGTTAATTCCAATTTGACCGAAGAAAAGTATGCAACTTTCGCGTGATGAAGGTTCATCGTGTTCACGTGCGAGTCTAATCTTTTGAGAATCTCTGCGCTATCGTCATCTATCTTGTTTAAAGATTCTGTTGCGTATATCTTCTTGAAAAGCAAGTTTATCTTTGATATGGTATTTTCTTTGGGCTTCAAATTCTAAATCTCCTTGTGTAACTTTGTAAAAGATGTTCGTTTCAATTCTCAGTGATATCGCCGATATCATACTCATAATTTGAAATCATTAACCGACAGATATCATATAACCTCATTATACCATTCAGTTTAACATCAATTTTGATTAATTAATCTCTATTCCCACCGCATATCCATCTCTCACCGCTTCAACGAGCTTTGCAACCTTTACGGCATCTCC
>DYLQ01000144.1 GCA_020722015.1 Thermotoga sp.
AAAACATCTTAGAAAATAACGGGTTCAAAAATGTCCATTATGAATCTTTGAGTTTTGGAATAACCTACATGATAATTGGAGAAAAATAACTTATATTCATCCTTCTGAAGGCTATGCCATGATTTTTGTTACATGGCCTCTATTTTTCTTTTTCTTCTTAATTGAATCAAAACAAGCAAAAGCATCAACGGAATTTCAAGCAACGGCCCTATTGCCGTGACTATCGGGACAAACGGATACGATGAGAACGCCGTTATCGCTATTGCGATGGAAATTTCGAAATCTCTTGCTGCAACGGTGTATCCCATTGCTGTAGAATCTTCGTAATTGAATTTGAACTTTCTTGCCACAAAATATCCAACATTGAAAAGTATCAAATAAAATGAAAGCATGACTGCTGCGATCATCCATATCAAAGAAGGATATTCGACTATACCGTAACCCTCGCTCCAAAACATCACAAGGATCGTAAAAAGTAAAGCTATCGTTTGCACATTTCCAAGTAAATTTGTGATTTTCGTGAAGTAAGACTTATTTCGCAAAAAATATCTCGTTAAGATCCCCGCCAAAAAGGGCAGAGCCAGATAGAAAAGAATACTCTGCAATATCAAATATGGATCTATTGAAACCTTCGTCCTTGCCAACAGGTATATGAGAAATGGCGTTGATATTATTTGAATTATCGAATTCCATGCTACAAAAGATACAGCCATAGACATATTCCCCTTTGACATGTCTGTCCATACCATGACCATCGCTATGCATGGAGCTACTCCGAGCAGGATCACGCCGACTATTGCCTGCTGTGCCATGCTCAAGGAGATCAACTTCATGGCTAAAAAAAGATAAAAGAAAGCGTAAGCGAGACCGGCAACAAGAAATGGAGCCATAAGATAGTTAAGAATGATCATCATTCCGACGCTTTTGATGTTTTTAAAACTTCTTCCAAGTTCGCCAATTCTTACTTTCACCATCGCAGGATATATCATGAAAAACAGACCTATCGGTATGCCATAAACTGATAGGCTGTCGCTTCCAACCCTGACGAATTTCCCAAGTATAAGACCTAAAGCTATCGCAATTATAACAAAGACCGGGAAAAGGATGGTTTTCAATCCAAGTTGTTTTAGAATGCTTTTATCATTCGCGTTGCTCATTTGTTATCCTCTTTTTTGATTGTGAAGGATGCATCCTGGGAGTCAATCTTTCCTTT
>DYLQ01000145.1 GCA_020722015.1 Thermotoga sp.
GATTTTTCAAATCTTTTTAATAAAGAAAGCCTGTCTCTTACGCCAAGAGGTCGAGCTTTTTTTTAAAAATAGATTTAGGTTCGCTCAATTATTCTCAAACAATAGTCTGGATAAAATGTAGTACAAAATTGTTTTTTGATCACCCTTGCCGAATAGCCCAGTGGCACTTCTATTAGTCGTCGCTACATTCTCTGAGTTTGGTTGCTGGCTAATAGATTTTTCAAAAATTATATACGGAACTCCTGTCTCTGCTGCAACTACACTCAACGATTCATAGAAGCTTTGAAGCTCTTCTGGCGTTCCCCCAGCAAGATGCACCTCAGTAAGCCCAACACCTTCACCTGTAGCAGATTGATACGTCTCAATGGCATTTCTCAGCAATGAACCAAAATCTGGAGGTAATTTTCTTCTGCCCCCATTATCAACATCTTGCCCTTCTGTAAATCGTAGTTGTAATACTGCCTGAAGAGCAGGCTTGTCTCCACTCTCCATCTGAGATCTTTCTAAGACTTGCTTAAGCAAAGAGGCATTATACTTCGCTTCACCTGGGTCCATAATACTCCAAGCGCTTGTGGAATAAGTAAACATAATGCCGGTTCCTGGGATCAAGCCTTGATTTTTTGATAGCTCTCTTGCCTTTTCATATATATAGCTCACCGCTCCTACTGGATCGTTAGGAAACATGTGAGTTAGGGGGTTGTCTTCTCTCATTATTCCTATATTTCTGTTTGGATCAAACCCAACGAATTCATTTAATAAGTTAACATAGGCTCTTTTCCCTCCATTGTCCTTATATAATTTTGCATACTCTATAAGACGAGTAAGTCTTCCGTCTACAAAGGCTTTGATTTCTCTTTGGTTTGCTGACGCAAGATTTATCGAAGAAGCGAAATTATCTTGATGAAAAAAACCTGGGTGAATGTATATATCTTGACCATTTTTTCCTGCACCAGCTGCATAGTCTGCTGCATAATCAGGAAGTTCTTTTCTTTCGACTCTTTGAAATGTATCTTCAAAAAAACTACCTGCTGGCATAATTACTCCAAAATTTTTCATTAGTTTTGCATATTGATAAGGATCCAGCACTTCAGAGGGGTCAACCATCGTTCCGATTCTGGGGCAAAAATTATCGGACATTTCCCATTCTCTCCACTCCCCCCCCTCCGTTTTTATCATCAATGGGTAGTCTCCTCCTGCTTTTGC
>DYLQ01000146.1 GCA_020722015.1 Thermotoga sp.
CGTATTGAGATATCGTGCTTATAAAATAAGTTCTTTTCCACAATTTCCCTAATACCCGATAAAAATCTCTCTCCAAAATACACCGCTTTTCCACCTACAAAAACGTCTGATATTCCAAACATGTGCATCATCGAAACCAAAGCAACCCCAATGTATACGATCATTTCGTTGATCAACTCGACAATCTCTTTATCTTCGTAAATATATTTCTTCCCAATCTCTTGAATTGACATCTCCTTTTGTTTGATCTTTTTAACTTTTTCAATTATGATGTCTATACCGCAGATATCTTCCAAATACTTGAATTCACCTTGCATTGGCAACAACAGATGTCCAATCTCACCCGCATATCCATTCTTTCCATGATAGATATTTCCGTCTTTGATGATCCCAGCTCCTATTCCTTTGTCTATGAATAGATACATAAAGTCATCGAGTTGTCTTCCGTCTCCATACCATTTCTCGCCAAGCGCTGCAACGTCCGAATCATTTTCTATCCATGAATCCACATTGTATTTATCTGTCAAAATATCCGTAAGATTGACATTTTCAAAGTCCGGAAATTTGGTAGGTTTTTTGACAACACCTTTTTCAACATCCAACGGCCCTGGAATTCCAACGGATATAGCGCTGATATCTTCAAGATTTCTGATTTCTTCTATGATAGAAAACAAATTATCAAAGATATCTTTTCCGCTTGCATTGTCCGATAAGATCCTTGCAGATTGTTTTAACACTTTTCCCTGTGCATTTACCAAACAGGCCTCTATTCTGTCTCTCATAACACCGATCCCGATAACATGCAGAACTTCCGGAACCATCTCAAGCATGGTAGCAGGACGCCCTAAACCTGAAACAACCGTTCGCTTTTCTCTCACAACGTCTTTATCTATTAATCCGGAAATTATGTCGCTAATGGTTGTCTTGGTGAGATCCATTGAACGTGCCAAATCAACTCTTGATATCTCTCCATGTCTCATGATGAGATCGAGAACTTTGATTGTATTTTTAACTCTGACTTCGTTGATAACATCCATAGAAAGCTCCTAATTGAAATTATAGTTAAGAAAATAAAGATAACTAACAATATATTATTTGATTGTATTCGAATTGTCAAGTTTAATTAACGATGAAAAAATGGCTTTTAAGGTGATTTAAAACGATTTATGAGGATTATCTTTCAATATCAAAATATATCT
>DYLQ01000001.1 GCA_020722015.1 Thermotoga sp.
AGGATTTACATCGTAATTACACATGATTGCTTGGATTATCTTTTAATATCTGGCAGAAATATGTAATGAGGGAAATTACTCCATATGCCACATGCTGTGTGTGTACATTTTTCTTAATCTATCTTCAGAAAGTTCACCTTTAAGGATCCAATTTTCTATTTTTAAAGGATCTGTATACTTCCAGACGGGTGAATATGTAAGTCTATGGAAGATCGTTGATCCTAATTTTTCGAGGGCAAGCATATGTTTTTTAGTTCCATATCCAACGTTGTGCACAAAATCGTACCCTTCAAAAAATATGTCTAATTTCCTCATAATACTATCCCTGTAAACTTTTGCAATTATGGAAGCTGCTCCGATTGATGCACTTTTAGCATCTCCTTTAACAACACATTCATGATCGAAATTCAATCCTATTTCAAGCCCATCGACAATGGCGAAAGCCTTTACACCCAAATTCTTGTACGCTCTTTCCATGGCGATTCTCGTTGCTCCAATCACGTTGTGAACGTCTACTTCAGTTGGAGTGGCAATTCCGAAAGCAAATTGTGAATTGAAAATTATCTCTTCTGATAAATACTCACGCTGCTTCTGTGTCAATTTTTTTGAATCATCGATTCCGTCTATGAACTTGTTCAAAATCACGGCACCCACAACAACAGGCCCAGCCAAGGCTCCTCTACCCACTTCGTCGATCCCGATTATCTGACCATATTGCGAGATGTACTTTGCATCGAATTCTCTATTTGCCATTTTTTACACGCCTTATCTCATCTCTGTAAAAAGCAGCTTCTTCGAATCTCCAATCGTCTGCGGCTTCTCTCATCTTTTCAGATAGCACCTCTATATATTCATCTGTACCGATACTTTCTTTCAATGTGAGTATTTCTTTGACATCATCTCCGATATTTTGATAGGTTTTCTTTTCTTCCGTTTGAAGGCCCATGAAGAATTCATCTATTTCTTTCTGAATGGTTTCAGGTTTCACGTTGTGTTCAAGATTGTATGCTACCTGTTTTTGCCGCCTTCGAGTAGCTTCTTCTATTGCATTTTTCATCGAATCGGTAACCGTATCGGCGTAAAGTATTATCTTTCCATTTATATTTCTTGAAGCCCTTCCCATCGTTTGAATTAAAGATGTGGTAGATCTCAGAAATCCTTCTTTGTCTGCATCAAGTATGGCAACCAAAGATACTTCCGGAAGGTCAAGGCCTTCTCTCAACAGGTTAACGCCTACTATGGCATCTATCTCTCCCTTTCTTAATCTCGTTAGTACTTTCATCCTTTCTATGGTATCGAGGTCAGAATGCAGGTATTCGGATTTGTATCCCATTTCGACCAAATAAGCGCTGAGCTTTTCAGACATATCTTTTGTAAGAGTTACGATTAGCGCTCTTTCATTGCGCCTTTTTAATACTTCCATTTCATTCATGAGATCGTCTATTTGATTTATCGTCGGTTTTATGATAACTTCAGGATCAACAAGACCAGTTGGCCTTACTATCTGTTCAGCAATTCTTGCAGAAACTTTTCTCTCGTAAGGACCCGGAGTTGCGGATACAAAGACAATTTGCGGTGCCCTTTCCAAGAATTCTTCGAATTTCAAGGGTCTGTTGTCAAATGCACTCGGTAATCTAAAGCCATATTCCACAAGGCTTTCTTTTCTACTCCTGTCTCCTCTTACCATGCCCATAAGCTGGGGGACACCGATATGAGATTCATCCATGAAAACGATTAAATCTTCACCGAAATAATCCATCAAAGTCCACGGTGGCTCTCCCGCTTTTTTGCCACTGAAATGTCTTGAATAATTTTCTATGCCGCTGCAATATCCCATGGTTTGGAGCATTTCTATATCGTAATTGGTCCTTTGCTTCAGTCTTTCTGCTTCGAGTAATTTACCTTGATTTTCAAATTCTTTAAGTCTCATGTTGAGTTCTTCTCTTATTGGTTTAATGGCATTTTCTATGTTTTTTTGATCTGTCGTGAATTCGCGTGCGGGATAAAAGATAATCCTGTCTATATCGTCTATGACCTTTCTACTGATTGGATCGAGAATCAGAATTCTCTCAACTTCGTTGTCAAAAAACTCTATTCGTACGGCATTTTCCTCGTAAGGAGGATGTATTTCAAATGTTTCTCCGTGCAACCTAAAAGCACCGGGTTCTATCTCGGCATCCGATCTCTTGTATTGCATTGAAGATAATCTTTTGAGAAGGTACCTTCTATCCACATTTTTGCCCTTCTCAACGGAAAGATTGATTTCACGAAAATCCTTTGGATCTCCGGATGCGTATATGCATGAAACACTTGCCACAACGATGACATCTTTTCGCGTTATGACGGATTTCATGGCCGATAATCTCATTCTTTCTATCTCTTCGTTTATATCGGCCTCTTTTTCTATGTAAACATCTTTAGAAGGTATGTAAGCCTCAGGTCTGTAATAATCGTAATAACTGACAAAAAATTCAACTCTGTTGTAAGGGAAAAATCCTTTGAATTCACGGTACAATTGTGCCGCTAAGGTTTTATTCGGTGAGATAACCAAAGTCGGTCTTTTGATTTTTTCTATTATATTTGCCATCGTGAATGTTTTCCCTGATCCTGTGACACCGAGAAGTGTTAAAAATCTTTCTCCTTTTTCTATGCCTTCCACAAGCGAGTTTATGGCCTCAGGCTGGTCTCCCTTTGGTTTTAATTTGGTGACAAGCTCAAAATCCATAGAATCACCTCATATCAAAAGTCCTATTATAGCGCCTATCAATATGCCAAAAATCACTTCCGACAATTTGTGACCCGCCTTAGAATTAAAATGTCCTCCTGTTATCTCTTCAAGTGCTTGAGCATGGCGGCCAACTTCACGCCTGAGATGAAGTGCATCTGTAATGACGATGATGGCAACTATGAAAGAAATAGAAAATGCAGGGCTTGAAAAACCAACTCCTTTACCTATGGCAAAGGTTATGCCTGCTGTTGTCGCCGAGTGAGCACTTGGCATACCCCCTGTCGATCCAAAAAGTTTAAGATCGATCTTTTTTTCTTTAAAAAACGCTATAAATATCTTGATGATTTGAGCCGCAACCCATGAAATAACGGCTGCCCATATGTAAATGTTGGTAAAAAATTCAACGATACTTTTTATCAATTCAAAACCACCCTGCTCACAAGATGTGTCTCAACTACAGGTTCGTCTTTATTTGTTTCGATCACAACGTAGTTCAATTCAGTCTTCTTGTGAAAGATCAACTGTCCCCACTTTCCACGTGATTTTTCCACAAGAGGTCTCCATGTGCCTGTGTTGACGTAATATTTTGTGCCATGTGGAGTGGGAATGACGTAAAATCCCGGAAGATGATTATGACCGAAGAGAACGACTTTGAGTTTGGAATAATCTATTTCCGGCACTTCTTTTGAATAACCTGCCACATCTTTTTCACTCAATCTCCATTGTGGCATGTTGAAAGCGTTAAGAAGCTTTTCAGCTTTGGATTTTAGGTAATTTGTGCCTCTGAATCTCTGAATCTCATCGCCCCATCTTGTTATTTTTCTACCCATCTGGAAAAAAAGCGAATTTCTGAAAAAAAACTCTCCAAATCCGTAAGTTCTTGGAAATCTCGCTTTTATCCACTTGTCGAACTCTTGGGTGTTGAAGATTTTTAAAAAACTTTTTACCCATTCTCCAACAAGATCAACGGGCACTTTGTAAACAACGTTCACATATTCAAGCCAATCTATAGCATCCATAGTAGGCCTTATGTTATCGTAATCTCTGACTATTTCCATTGGTAAATGAACGGATTTAAGCACGGGTTCAAAACTTCCCATTGTGTAACGTGTAACATAATCTCCAAGCGGTGGAACAAGTTCACCGTTTTTTGCAATTGTAAAAGAGTACATGAGATCATGCTGGCTTCCATGTTGGGCGAAAATTCCCGTTTCTTCATCATAAAAATGCGGGATTATGTTGAAATTTTTTGAATTCATGAAATCTGTAAGCGCATTCTTCAAATCATCGTTGACGAGTAGGTAATAATCATGATTGCCAACGACGTAATGTATCTTATTCGTTTTTGCAAATGTTCTCAAAAACTCGAAAACTGATTTATGCCTGTTTATTATCGACTCAACTGCATCCTTGCTTACCAGTTTACATGCCTGATCAAAATCGACAAAACCAATTTTTCTAACAGATTCGCTCTCAAGAAGTTCCAAGCCGTCTCCCAGAACAACGATTTCGTATTTTTCATCCACATCTTTGAGTTGGTTCATTAGCCTGATTAACTCAGAATCGTAAACAAAATCGTCATTTGCAGCGCCATCGCCTATGTGTAAGTCACTCAAAAAAAATTTAATACCCATTTCTCACTCTATTGAACTCAAAAATTTAGGGAATTGCGTTTTTACGTTTTCTAAAAGTGTTTGGGCACTCGTAAGATTTTCCATGTTCATTATCATGAAATAAAATTTAACCTTTGGCTCTGTTCCGGAAGGTCTTCCGTACACGGTCAATCTGTCTCCAAATTCCATCTTTAAGACATCCGATGGCGGGAGGTGATCATGTCCCTTTGCATAATCGATGACATTTGTCAATTTATATCCTCCAAGTGTTTTTGGTGGATTCTCTCTTAGTTCCTTCATTATGCCAGCTATTTTCGCAACGCCTGATTCTCCTTCAAAAACAGGCGAAAATTGATCTTCAAGGTAATAACCGTATTTTTTGTAAATTTCTTCAATGGCATCCACAAGCGTCATACCTTTTTGTTTGTAATAAGTTGCCATTTCACACGTTATCATTATCGGGGTACCGGAATCTTTGTCATATATGAAATCTCCTACGTTGTATCCATAACTTTCTTCATAGGCAAAAAAGACTGTTTTACCTTTTGATCTTAAATCATCCGCTTCGTTGCATATCCACTTAAATCCAGTCAAGACTTCTCTAACATCAACGTTAAAAGATCTTGCTATCTTGGCAAACAATTTGGATGAAACTATCGACTCTATCACCACAGGGTTTTTGGGCATGCCTTTCTTTGAATACATCTCGAGTATGAAATTCAAGAGCAGTGCTCCCATTTGATTCCCATCTATTTTAACGTAATTTCCATCATGCTTTACCCTAACTCCCATACGATCTGCATCCGGATCGGAAGCCACGATTAAATCTGAGTTTAATCTCTTAGCATCTGTTATGGATAATTTGAATGCTTCGTCGAATTCGGGGTTTGGATAATTTATAGTTGAAAAGGAACCATCTGGGATACTTTGCTCTTTTTGAGCGTAAAAATCAAATCCATCTCTTTGAAGTAAAACAGGCACTATCTTTATTCCGGTACCATGCAAAGGGGTGTAAACGATTTTCAAATCCTTTGAATGGATCCCAAAAGAATAAGAAAGCGCTTTTTTAAAATATGCTTCATCTACTTCTTTACCTATCATGACAACAAGTCCTTTTTTCTTTGCATCTTCTAACAGCATCCTTTTTATTTCCCCAAAAGATTTTATCGCTTCATATTCCTTTATGATTCCATCATCATGAGGAGGAATTACCTGAGCTCCATTTGACCAGTAAGCTTTATAGCCGTTGTATTGTGGAGGATTGTGGCTTGCTGTGATCATTATGCCAGCCGTTGCCTTGAAATACCTTACTGTAAATGATAAAACAGGGGTTGGTCTGAAATCATCGAAAAGATAAACCTTTATGCCGTTTTGAGCGAGGATTTCTGCTGATTCAATGGCAAAATCTTTCGAAAAATGCCTTGTATCGTAAGAAATAGCCACACTTTTATCTGATTTTGGAGTTTTGTTGATGTAATTGGCAAGTGCTTGGGTTGCTCTACCGACCGTGTAAAAATTCATTCTGTTTGCGCCAAGACCCATAACTCCGCGCATTCCGCCTGTACCAAACTCAAGATCCTTGTAAAACGCATCCTGTAATGCTTCTTGATCCATCTTTTTCAAGGTATCCTTATCTGCTTGCGAAATTGACGGATCATTTAGCCAAGATTGATATCTTGCAGTCGTTTCTTTATCCATTTGTCATCTCACCTTTCCTTGACATCTTTACCTATCATATTGTACAATAAAAAAGTTAAAAGGGTGTGTAGCTCAGAGGGAGAGCGCTTCCCTCACACGGAAGAGGCCACAGGTTCGATCCCTGTCACACCCACCAGAAACCGCGAAAGCGGTTTTATTTTTTGTTTTCCATTATGTGCATGTAAGTATTTGCCGTCCAAACGACGTAAAAGAAAATAGCAAGATAATTACCGGCGTAAGGTACAAGTGTTAACAGGGCAGTTCCCACGATAAGAATAAAGGCATAGGCCGATCTTGCTCCTTGAAAGATGAAAGAGACGTTCCATTTAAATCCACCATATAGATCACAAGCTTTTGAACTGACAAACCAATTTGGAACGTAAAGTATCAAAAGTAGCAGTATAAGACCAATTATAACGTTAATTGTAAAACCTATCATGAGAAAAAAAGCCATAAAGGTTGAGAAAGCAAAAAAATTGAAGTACGTCCTTGAGTCCTCTTTCCCAAACCTTTTGTTTTCAATCATCATGGAAGTTGTTACTCCCACGGCGACAATCGCCAGAGCCCATTCTATAACTCCAAATATGAAAGACAGCATGAAGAGACTTTCAAATATCAGATTACCTTTTATGCCGTACAGGACTAAATTGAAGATCAAAGTTATCAAAAGCACACCAAACACGGGAAGGAGAATGAAAGGTTTTATTCTGATTCTTTCAAAAACATCCGTGAATCCCTCAAGAAAATTCATAGGACACCCCTTTCTGCTATATCATCAATTTCGGAAAACCAAAGCCTTGGTAAAAACAATTCGGGATATCGAATTCTTCGTATTCAAATCGCTTTTTTTCTATGTTTTCAACGTATCTTTTGGCCGTCGATTCCCATGTGTAAGTTGATAGCACCCTTTTAATGCCGTTTGTCTTAACCTTATCATAAAAATCGGCATCGATCAACTTTTCCGTTTTCAAACGTATATCTTCCACATCCTGTGGATCGACAAGCACGCCTTCCATGGACTTTTCTCTTATTATATCAACAGGACCACCATTTTTGGTAGCGACAACTGGCAAGCCGCATGCCATTGCCTCTATTATGGCAAGGCCAAAAGGTTCGTAAAGCGCCACACTTTCAAAAACGGATCTCGATTCCGAAGCAATCCTGTAAAGGGCTGCAAGGTCTTTTTGATTCGATATATCGACAAAATGCACTTTATCTTTGAGATTGTTTTGAAATACAAAACCGATAATCTCTTTTATCACCGGTTGATCGTACTTTTCAAAATTTTCATAAACATTTTCAAACCCATTTGTCACTATCAAAAGATCGAATTTGCCTTTTATAAGTTCGCTCGAGGCATATGCTCTGAGCACGGAAATGTGATTTTTCTTTGGATCAAGCCTACTCGAAAGGATCAAAAAAGATCTGCCTTCTGGTGCAATTTTTTTGAGTTTCTCTCTTATAACTTGATCGTTTTCATCTTTTTCTGTTCTGAAAATCCTTGTATTAACCCCGGGAGGGATAACTTTGAATTTATCATCATTGACGTTAATAAATGTCTTGTAAAGCTTGTGACCGTACTGATCGAATCTCTCCATTTTTGTGCTTACAACGATAAAAGACGAAGATCTCATCGATAGCCCTTCCGCAAGAATCCTTGCAGAAAAGTTATAAATTCTGTCAAATTGATCAAAATTTTGGGCATTTACGCCCAATTTGTCCATTTTTTGAGCCCCAAGAGAATGGGCGGTGAACGAAAATGGCACTTTAACAGTCTTTGAAAGCATGGCTCCGGAAATTCCACCATCACCGTAATGAGTTGTTATGAAATCTACCTTTTCTTTTGCGTAAAATTCTGCCATTTTCTTTGAGAATTCTTCAAGATATGGCCAGAGTTTTTCTTTTTGCAAAAACAACTTTGGACCAAAATCCAATCTGACAATTCTCACGTTGCTGTCCGAGTATCCATCGAATTTCGAAGAGAATTCAGGCCAATTCGGATCTTCTATACGTCTTGTCACTATGTCCACATCTATTCCCAGCTTATCCATGGCCATGGCCACTTCTTTTACGTAGACGAGTTGACCGCCAAAGTCTGGATGGGATGATAATTTACTGTCCTTCGAATCAAAATTTCCCTGAGGATTTACAAAGATGACTTTCATGAAAGAAATTCCCTTTCTATTAAATATCTATCGAGCTTTTCCCCAATTTTTTCGACCCTAAAAGCGGCAACCGCACTTCCAAATTGCGCCGCCTCGAAGATATCTCCACCATTTGTCAATACGTAATACATCCCAGACCAAAATCCATCTCCAGCACCGGTCGTGTCAACTACATGTCTTGCAAGGGATTTGAATTTTTTCATCTTCTTACCATCTGAGGCGATGGCACCGTTTTTGCCCAAAGTCAAAACGACATTTTTAACACCACATGCGTGAAACTTTTTTATATATTCCGTCTCGTGCATCGATCCGAATATGTGAAACGCATCATCTTCCGATGGTTTCGAAAGAAAGACATTCGACATGAGACGCTTCACAAGTTTCGATCCGTCTCTTCCATTTTCCCACAAAACTTTTCTGTAATTGGGATCAAAACATACTTTGACACCTCTATCAACTGCATAATCGATCATTTCAAGGATGGTCTTTCTTGATTTTCTATACGAGATAGGCCAACTGCTGAAGTGGAAAAAATCGGCATCGTCAAAAACGGAAAGTGTTGGCATTTCTATTGCCGTATCCGCACCTCTTAGCGGAATGAATTGGGGCGTTGAATTGGATTTGGAAACCACGACAAAGGTTGTGGGCTTTATCGGATCCATCTGAATGTACTTTGTCTCCAAATGTCTCTTTTTGGAATTATCTATCAATGCTCGGCCTATTGGATCATCACCGACTCTCGAGACCAAAGTTACGTTTACACCAAGATCTGAAAGATTAACGGCGATATTTGCAGGTGATCCTCCAAAACGCCTTTCGAAGGTATCTGCCACTCCAAGATCATCAACGTATTCTTTCGAGATCATATCAACAAGCATTTCACCAACTATCAGTACTTTCGTCATAAATTCCCTCCTATCGGAATTTTATCACACCACTGAACATTCTCCATATCTTTCTCCATGACAAAAGGAAAATGGCGCTAACACTTATAATATAAGGAAATTCTCGATTTCAAAGATCGTCGATCTCAGAGGTCTAAATCGACTTTGGCGAGGGGTAAAATTGGGGTGAGTCTTTTATACCAAAGCACGTCCTAAAATCAAAATGTGGTGGTTTTAGAGCGTGGTGTCGGAAACACTTGCCACACAAGGGATTGCGCGATTTTAAATTCAAAAAACGGAAGATTTTGCTACAAAGATTTACAATCATTTTACCAAGATTTATTCAAAACTTATTCTTAATGAATCACTAATTTAACAAAAGCGATGAATGTAACTACAAAAACATCTATTATAAATACAAAATACACAAAAATTGCGTCTAACCTTTTAACTGAAAAAAGAATCCGTCTGTTTTAACAGACGGCAGTTCATAGATTCCATTTGAATTATCGTGAAATAGACCCTTTGAGAATTTGCAGGAATTTTTCCAATCCGTTTTGCATGAATTCCGGAGGCATATGGCCTTTTGTGTAAAAATAATAATCGTCGAACCCCCATTTCATCATATGAGCAATAGGCCCATCAAGGGTGATATCCGTTTTCCCACCGTAGAGGTAATTTGAAAGGATCATCGTCGCTTCTATGCCGCCTCTGTTCATGATGCAAAAAACTTCCGGATTGAACGGCAAAATATCTCCTTTTCCGCTTACATCCTTTGAAATGGCACTTGCGGCGATTTGCCCTTGCATAACCGCTATATGACCCAATTTCGGCATTGAAATTGCGTTTATGTCTCCGACGACGAAGATGTTTTTGTATTGGGCATGTCTCATCGTGTCATCCGTCATGATAAAGCCTTTTTCATCGCCGATGGCGGAATTTTTAACCACGTCTGTACCTTTGTATTCCGGAATTACAACGGTCAGATCGCTTTCAAGTGTGCTGCCATCTGTAAATTCAACGTGATCCTTGTATATGCTTTTTATGATCTTAGACGTCAAAACGTTTATGTTTTGAGCCTTTATGATTGGTTCGAGTGCTTTGTGTACTTTGGGTCCAACATCTTCAAAGAAGATCTCACCCGGAGAAAAAACGGTTATAGTCGTTTTTGACCTTATTGCTTTCTGCCTCAACGCGTAGTCAAGCATGAACATCGCCTCTCCGACTGGACCTTCGCATGGAGCGGAAAGTTTTTTGACCGCAGGATGATCTGCCCACTCTGTTTTTGCGGCACCTATGACTATATTTCCACCATTAAAATCGATCATTTTTTCATAAAGCTTCTGAGCGTGATCATCGTCACAAATTGAATATCCGTAATCTTTGAATCCATCGATTCCGTTGTAATTTTTGACAGCCCCGGTTGCCAAGACAAGGTAATCGTAGTTCATCTCTTCATTTTCCAGTACGATCTTATTTTGAGAAGGATCTATCGTTTTAACTTCGCCATTCACGTATTTTCCGCCATTTCTCTCTACAACGTTTTTAAGCGGTATCTGGACTTTATTTACAGGCTTGCCAATGAAAGCCACTTCTGGCAAAGATGGTTTTTCGAGACTCGTGGTCCTTGAATCTATCAGGGTAATATCAACATTCGAAAGAGATTTTTTCAAAGAGTAAAAAGCGCTTAAACCACCGAACCCTCCACCAACGATGATGATCTTTTTGTTCATAAGAATCGACCTCCTAAGATTCAAATTTTTTCGGTATATTCATTCACCGTATTTCCCGGCCTTGCTTACCTTACCTCTGAAGTACTTCTTTATGTACAGATTGTAAGCAATTATGATGGGAATGAACATTCCGATGCCAATCAACATTGCGATCAAACTTTCGGTCGGAGAGGCAACATCAACGGCTTTTATATTCGGCGGTACGATGTATGGGAAAATTTCAACAACTCCGGCGGCAAAAACATCAACGACCAATATCAACGTCCAAAGATATGGTAGTTTTGCTTTCTTTTTATAAGCATTTAAGATTATCATTACGATGGAAAAAGCCGCAAAAAGGTACAACACGGTCAATATGTATTCGTCAGGCCTCGAAAACCAAAATTTCATCTCGGGAAGATTCAAAAAGTGTAACAAAATCAAGGCCGTTACGGTCAGTACCGTTGAAAGCACGGCAGATACGATAGTCCTTGAATAATTCGATTTTTGAATTTCTCCGTCTGTTTTCATCGCCACATATGAGGCTCCCATCATCATGTATCCGAATAAAAACCCAATTGACAAAATAAATGAAAATGGTGTTAAAAAGCTCCATGGACTTCCGGCAAAGCCGTTCGGTCCTATTTTTATCCCACCAAATAGGCCTCCTACGGCAAAGCCTTGGCCAAAGATCGCTGCGAGGCTGCCGACTCCGAACAATATGTCCCAAAGCCTTTTATTTTGTGAGTGTTCTCTCAATTCTATCGATACAGCCCTGAAGATAAGGCCGAAGATGAGTATCATTATGGGTATGTAAAGTGCATTTGCGCCTATGGCATAAACTGCCGGAAAAGCTCCGAACAGAATTCCTCCGGCCATGATAAGCCATGTTTCGTTCGCATCCCAAAACGGACCGATTAAAGTGATAGCAGTCGATATATGATCCTCATTTTTGTCAAATAAAGTCCATACACCGACACCAAGATCCATTCCATCTAATACAGCGTAAAGCAAAAGTTCGAAAGCAAGGATTAAAAGCCACAAATCTGCAAGAAATTCATGCATTTTTGTCCGCCCCCTTTGAATGCTTTACCCAATCAGGCAATGGACTTTTGAAGTCCGGACCAGCTTTTATTATCTTGCGTGTGAAGAACACAAAAAGTACAAAAAGCAAAATATACGTTGCTATGAAAGCGCTAAGTGTGATCAACACCTGTTCCGTTGTTAAATTCGAAACGCCTTGTGAAGTTCTCATTATGCCGTAAATTACCCAAGGTTGTCTTCCAACTTCACGCGTTATCCAGCCGAGTTCTGTTGCTATAAAGCCGAGAGGAAAGCCCCAATACCATATCTTCCAAAACCATTTATGTCTCGATGTATCTTCATATTTGAGATGTCCTCTAAACCAGTACCAAAGTGCCCATAGCATCATAAAAACCATCACGAAACCTATCAACACCATCAGCCTGAACGAATAAAACGGCAAAATTATAGGTCCTCTGTCGTCAGGTGCGAAACTCTTAAGTCCTTTCACCTGTGCCGTAAAAGAGCCGGCATCGAGAAAACTCATAAGGCCTGGAATCGGTGCATTTATGACGAATGAATTTGCTTCAGCCTTTCTGTCAGGTATGGCTATAAGATGCCATGTCGCGCCGATGCCAATAGGATTTGTATTCCAATGCGATTCCATCGCGGCCAATGTTGCCGGCTGGTATTTTCCGACTAATTTTCCGGAAAGATCTCCGAGATAAACCTGGATGGGTGTTGCAAAGATGGCGATTATGAGCGATATCTTGAAGATCTTCAGGAAAAATTCGGTATTTTGTTTTTTAAGTATGTAATAAGCGCTTATTCCAGCCACAAAGAAGATTGTCGTTTCTATACATGCAATCCACATATGCCAAAAAGAGATCATAGCAAATGGATTTAAGATGGCTTCCAAATAATTTACGGATGAAACAGAGCCATTCACGATCTTTACACCTGTCGGTGTTTGCATCCATGAATTGGCGTCCATTATCCACCATGCTGAAAGAGATGCTCCGAAAGCCACCATTATGGTTGAAACGAGATGGGCCTTTGGAGAGACTCTGTTCCATCCGAAGATGAATATGGCCAAAAAGGCCGCTTCAAGTGCGAAGGCCATTGATCCTTCAAAACCCAAAATATTCCCGAAGAATCCTCCTGCGACACTTGAAAAGCCGGCCCAGTTCGTGCCGAACTCAAATTCAAGCACGAGTCCGCTCGCGACACCGATGCCGAAAGTCAAAAGAAAGATCTTCGACCAAAACCTTTCGTGTCTGTAATAAACTTCATTTTTTGTGCTTAACCATGCCACTTCCAATATCACCATCATGAAACTCAGGCCGATGCTGAGAAGTGGCCACAACATGTGAAAAGCTGTGGTTACGGCAAATTGGATTCTCGACAAAAACAACGGATCCATTTCACTCACCTCGTTGGTATAATTTAGTTGAAATTGATTCTTATTTTAAATTATATCATAGGAGATGAAAATATGTATCCAAAATTTCCTGATTTTGAAGATATAACGATCGAAAATAGAGAATATTTGGCCGAAAATATTTGGAATTACCAGCCTGAAAATTCAGAGTTGACTTTTACCAACCTATTCATATGGAAGGATCATTTCAATCTCAAGTGGTCTACGTTAAATGGAATTCCGATATTTTTGGCAACAAAGGGTGAACCATACTTTTTTGAGCCTGCGGGATTTTTAAACATCGATGATGTGAAAAAAATCACCTTTTGGTTGAAGGATAATTACGGTTCAAAGGTTATTTTTTCAAGGATCAGCAATCAGTTTTCATCCCATCTTGACGATAATTTCGTCATAACACCGCAAAGGGAACATTTCGATTACGTCTATAAGGCAAAAGATCTGATCGAGCTTAGTGGAAGAAAATATCATTCAAAGAGAAACCACTTGTCAAATTTCTTTAAAAATTACACTTATGAATACAAAGAAATGACAATTGATTATTCAAAGTCATCGGTAGAATTGGCACAAAAGTGGTGTCAAGACAAAAGATGTAAAGATGATATGGATCTTCTGGACGAATTCGAAGCGGCCAAATTATCTCTTGAAAATTTTGATGCTCTCAGACTCAAAGGTGGCGTATTGCTGATAAATGGGCAAATAGAAGCCTTCACGATCGCGGAAATGTTAAATGATCATACGATGGTCATTCATATGGAAAAAGCAAATAAAACCTTTGATGGCATTTACACAGCTATAAACAACCTTTTTTGCAAACATAACCTTCAGCCAGATATGTTTGTCAACAGGGAACAAGATCTTGGTGATGAAGGGTTGAGAAAGGCGAAGCTCTCCTATTTTCCAGATCATATGGTCGAAAAATTCGCCGTTTCTCTCAAAGATTGAAATCGTTTGAACCGCGTTCTAAAATTCTTTTTCACCGTTGAACGTTTGACAATTCAATTGCCTTTATCATGGCCAACGCCGCTTCCAGACGAGTTACATATGTTGATGAAGAATCAGGCACTATTCCAAGTTTTTCGGCAAGTGTTTGATAACCGTAAATTTGAGCGGCAACTTTGAGACCTAAAAACCTTACCATTATCTCTGAAAGTGTGGCTTTATCGAGAAAATCTTCCGGTTTAATCGTGGATGGTATAAGATCATCGTATTTTGCGGTGTTCATTATCTGTTTTGATGAAAGCGAATCGGCGTAATATGCACCGTTTTTTACGGCCAGAAGATTTCTCAGAAAATCCAGAACCGTTATCTTTTGATATGGCATGAAAAGGTCTCTGTATTCCCCGAAAAGGCCGGCCTGACCGAGATAAGACAAATCTGTGGCATATCCGGTTGAACCGACATCCATGAAGTGATAAGCTCTGGAATTTTGATCGATTGGCTTACCATCCCAGTTCATAGGTTCTCCCGTCTTTGCGTTCAAAAGATTTGATACCAACGTATTTCTTATCACAGGCAGATAAACGAGTTTTATCGTGGATGTTGAATTATTTTGATTGTCCACCTTTATATAATCAAGCACTAACGGTCTGTAATCCAAAAAGATCTCTTTGGCTGTCATCAAAGGTATGATTCCTTCTTTGCTTTCAAAGGCAATTTCAGACCAATCAGAACCGTAACTTGTTACCATTCCAAAATCGCTTACCGTTATTTCAATGTTGTTTGCCGGAAACGGTATACCGTTTACAATTCTGTTGTATACGAAGTTGTATGAACCTTGCGGTTTGTACCCGGCTTGAGGATTCAATTTGGTTTGAGAGAAATACTCGGGCTGGGCTTTTTTAAGAAATGCTTGCGCTATCTCTTGGGCTTCATTTTCATTTAAACGCGTGGCTTTCGGACTTGGATTTTGGTAGTTTACGTAAAGACGATCGACAGAGCCGTTTATCGCATCTATTCCGGCAGATACCGATGTTATCGTGCCCGTTATGGTTGCCCGTGCCTCATTTTGATTCCACCAATAGAGATTCCATACGATTCTCGTATCATTCGGATTATATGAAAGATTTGCGCTTGTCAATTCTAAATCAGACGGAATTTCAATGACCTTCTTGAGATTATCTATCGCCGTTTTTTCATCTATGAACTTGTAATTTTCCCCTGTAATCTGATTTCGATTTTTGCCCGTAGGTGCTTTGAAGCCGCCATTTACGACATCCGAAAAATAACCCCAATTTAGCCATTGACCTTTTTCAAGTTTAACCGGTTTCCCTGTAACTGCATCTATGGCGCCGTTTGCCTGATCGGAGAGATTATATGCGAGAATCGCGGTTGAATCGTAAGTGGATTGCAACGGATAATACTCAAGCGTTAAAAGATTGTTCGACAAAAATGCGGATTTTGCCTGTTGCGGATTAAGCACATCGGATGGATATGGGAAGTTCTGATCGGTCCAATTCATTTGATAACCGATTATTCTTCCGGTCTGAGCATCGACGGAAATTTGGATTCCGTCGTTTAAGAATGGTATACCATTTACAACTCTTTCCCATTCGAAAACGTAAGATTGAGGAAGATTCAAAGGGACTATTTGATCGGAATTATTCAGATGGATGAGCTCTTTAACCTTGTTTGCGTCTATTCTGTTAAGAAAATCTTCTGCTATCTTTCTTGCCTGATTTCTTGAAATTTTGGGAAGTACGTACTTTGGCTGATTTTGAGATTGACTCCAATAATTCATACTTTCTATGTTGCCGTCAGACGCGTTGATTGTGATGTTCATACTTCCGCTTTCGCCATTTATCTGTGGCATAGACCATGATAAATTCCAATCCTGATGATCGTCGTAAGTGTTGTAATTGAAAGAAAAGTTGGTAAAGCTTGCCGGAACATCGAAATAAGTTTTTGCGATCTTTATTGCCGATTGCAAAGTTATCTTTGGTGAATTTACATTTGCGCCAAAAAACATCACTGGCAAAATCAAGATCAAAAAAACAAAAAGATATTTTTTCAAAACGATCACTTCTTTTCTAAGAAAGTTCACATGCTTATGAAACGATCGATCATCTTGCACAGTCTGAATTATACCACCTAAATTGAAAATGAAAAAGACCACATCTTTTAAATGAAGTTTTCTATCATCTGCTTTCCGTATTCTGTCATTATTGACTCCGGATGAAATTGAAGACCATAAATTGGATATTCCACATGACGTATACCCATAACAAGGCCGTCGGCTGTTTGAGCCGTTATGACAAGCGATTTTGGGATTGACGATCTTTCGATGATTAAGGAATGATATCTCATGGCCACAAATGGATTTTTCAGATTTTCGAAGATGTAACGATCTTCATGAATTATCTTTGATGTCTTCCCATGTTTTATCTCCGGGGCATGCGTTATTCTGCAACCATAAGCGTATCCTATCGCCTGATGACCAAGGCATATGCCCAGAATAGGGATATCTTTTATCTCTTTAATGAGTTCTACGCATATTCCAGCATTCTCAGGCCTGCCGGGTCCTGGAGATATGACTATTTTATCTGGTTTCATTTCTTTTATCTGATCAACTGTTATCTTATCATTTCTAACAACTTTCACATTTTTTTCGATTTCTCCTATGTATTGATACAAATTATAGGTGAAAGAATCGTAATTGTCTATTAAAAGTATCATTTAAATCGCCTCTTCAAGTGCTTTCAATTTGTTCAACGTTTCGACATATTCCGAATGAGGATCGGAATCATAAACTATTCCTGCTCCTGCTTGAATGTAAGCTTTTTTGTCTTTGAAAAGTATCGTTCTTATGGCTATACACACATCCATATTTCCGTTGTAAGAAAAATAACCGATTGCACCGGAATAAAAAGATCTTCTGATATTTTCGAGTTCATCTATTATCTCCATTGCCCTTACTTTTGGAGCACCAGAGACAGTTCCTGCCGGAAGACATGAAATCAAGGCATCAAATGGGTCAAGATCTTCCCTTAGTTTTCCACTCACCTGTGAAACCATATGCATGACGTGAGAGTAAAAATCAACCTCCATGAATCTTTCCATTTTAACCGTTCCAAATTCGCTGATTTTGCCTATGTCATTTCTTCCGAGATCGACAAGCATGAGATGCTCGGCACGCTCTTTTTCGTCTTTTATGAGTTCTTCTTTGAGTTTTGAATCTTCCAATTCATTTTTCCCCCTTGGTCTCGTTCCGGCTATCGGATTTGTCGTGACTTTGTCTCCGAAAACATTCACAAGGCTTTCGGGAGAAGAACCTGCGATTTGAAAATCCCCGAAATCTATGTAAAACAGGTATGGAGATGGGTTAAGAGATCTCAGCCTTCTGTAAACGTCAAAAGAATTGAATTGACCTTCGATCTCGAGCCTTTGCGATAGAACAACCTGAAATATGTCTCCGTTTTTAATGTAATCTTTGGCTTTATTTATCATCGAACAGAACTGATCTTCTGTGAAATTGGAGGTGAAATGTTTCCCATCGTGGATGTCTGGAAGTTCATGGATCATGTGCGATTTAAGCAATGTAGACGATAAAGTCTTGATCTCTTCAACACTGTCATCGTATTCGTCGTTTTCAAAGATATTTTTAACGATGAATACCTTATGATTAAGATGATCGTAGCAGATGAATTTTTTGTAGAACATAAGGTATGCTTCGGGAATTTTCAACTCGTCATCGTTTTTATCCGGTAAGATTTCGTACTGACGTATCACGTCGTACCCAACGTACCCAACGGCGCCTCCGGTGAATGGGATTTTCATGTTAATCGGATCGTACTTGAGATTAAGCTTATCTTTAACGACATCTAAGACTTTACCGTTTTCGTTGATCCTTGAAGACCCAGTTTCTATTGATATTTCATGCGAATAACTGCTTATCTTCATATATGGATCCGATCCGATAAAGGAATACCTTCCCGTTCCTTTTTCATATTCGGCGCTTTCAAGCAAAAATTTATTTTTTCCTGATAGACTGTAAAAAATGCTGATTGGCGTTATTTCATCGCCATTTAGTTCAAGGAAGAATGGAAAGACTTTTCCACTTTTTTTGTATTTCTCAAAGTTTTCCTTGGATAAATTGAATTTCATATTTTCACCTCTGAAAGACCACTTTTCAAGTCAGAGACAAATTTCTTAAGATTTTCAAGCATTTCACTGTTATCATCGTATTTCGATATCACGTTGATTATGGCACTGCCAACTATAACACCATCACAGTAATCTTTCACTTCTCTTATCATGGCCGCATTCGATATGCCAAAGCCAATGGCACGCGGTATGTTTGTAAAGCTCGCAACGGAATCCATGTAAGATTTGAGATCCGTACCTATTTTTTCTCTTGCACCGGTTACTCCATTGATGGAGACGCAATAGACAAATCCATCCGCATTCTTGACGATGTCACGTACCCTTTCTCGAGATGTCGGTGCCACAAGTGGTATCAAAATGATGTCTTTTTTTCTCATCATCTCGGATATTTCATTCCTTTCTTCCATGGGAAGATCGGGTATTATAATCCCATCTATTCCCGATCTTTTTGATTCTTCAAGGAATTCATCCATCCCATACTTGAAAATCGAATTGTAGTAAACAAGAAAAACAAGAGGTATTTCACTGTACTTTCTTATTTCCTTGACCATGTCCATTATGATGGGAATTTTAATTCCATTTTTTAAAGCCCTAATCGAAGAAGATTGAATCGTCGGGCCATCTGCCAGTGGATCCGAGTAAGGTATGCCAATCTCTACTATATCTGTGCCGGCTTCTTCCATACCATCGATGATCTTCACGGTAGTTTCGGCATCTGGATCGCCAGCCGTTACGAAAGTTATGAGTGCTTTTTGCTGATTTGATTTCAAATGTGAGAATTTCTCGTTTATTCTGTTCATAAATTCACCCCCATGAATTTGGAGACTATGCCAACGTCTTTATCTCCACGGCCGGAGAGATTTACGATCATTATCTTGTCTTTACCAAGAGTGGGTGCAAGTTTTGTGGCGTAGGCAATCGCATGGGCGCTTTCGAGGGCAGGAATTATTCCCTCAATCTTCGAAAGGGCCATAAAAGCATCAAGGGCTTCTTGATCGGTCGCGTAAACATATTCTGCCCTTCCACTTTCTTTAAGATACGCATGTTCAGGTCCGACACCTGGATAATCAAGACCAGCGGAAATTGAATAAACTGGAAGGATCTGACCTTCTTCATCTTGGAGTATATAGGTCATCATACCGTGAAGCACACCCGTTGAACCTCCGTAAAAAGTTGCCGCATGCTTTCCACTTTCTATGCCCAATCCACCGGCTTCAACGCCTATCAATTTGACATTTTTATCCTCAATGAACGGATAGAAAATACCCATAGAATTGCTTCCTCCTCCGACGCATGCCATCACGTAGTCCGGTAATCTTCCTTCTTTCTCGAGAATTTGAGACCTTGCTTCATCTCCTATCACCCTTTGAAAGTCCCTTACCATCGTGGGATAAGGGTGAGGACCGACAACGGATCCCATGACGTAAAAGGTCGTGTCCACATTTGCAACCCAGTTCCTTATTGCTTCATTAACGGCATCTTTCAGCGTTTTAGTTCCAGTTTTAACCGGTGTTACTTTGGCACCAAGCAATTTCATCTTGAAGACATTCAACGATTGCCGTTGTACGTCTTCTTCTCCCATGAAGACTTCGCATTCCATTCCGAATTTTGCCGCTCCAGTTGCAGTGGCAACGCCGTGCTGACCAGCTCCCGTTTCCGCTATGATCCTTTTTTTCCCAATTCTTTTTGCAAGCAAAATTTGACCAAGGACGTTGTTTATCTTATGAGCTCCGGTGTGGTTTAAATCTTCTCTTTTGAGGTATATCTTTGCGCCTCCAAGAGTTTGTGTGAGGTTTTCAGCGTAGTAAAGCGGAGTGGGTCTTCCGGAATATTCTCTTAGATAATATCTGTATGTTTCCAAAAATTCTTCATCTTTAATCGCACTTTCGAATTCCTCTTCGAGTTCAATCAGTGCATTCATAAGCGTTTCAGGCACGTATTGCCCTCCAAATTTCCCAAATCGTCCCTTCATAAGTTTCTCACCTTCTCGATGAATTCTTTCATTTTTTCAAAATCCTTGTATCCATTGGTTTCAACTCCGCTTGAAATATCCACGGCGTAAGGTTTGATCTTTCTTATACCTTCCTCAACGTTTGAGATGTTCAGACCGCCAGCGAGTATTAAAGGTTTTTTGAATTCAAATTTTTCCACTGAATTAAAGTCCAAACTGATGCCTGTTCCACCATAAGCGCCCTTCACGAAACGTTCGATTAGAATCTTATCGGCATTTGTTTCAGTTATAAGATCCGGTGTTCCGATTCTCAATGCTTTCCATATTTCTACGTCGATTATTTTCCTTAAATTTTCAACGTAAGATTCATTTTCGTCACCGTGTAACTGGACAACGTCGAGGCTTAAAAAAGTTGCGATCTCACAAACGGTCTCTATTTTTTCGTTGACAAAGACACCCACACTTTTTATGTTGGTGTCAAGACATTCAACGAGCGTTTTTGCAGTTTCTTTGTCCACCATCCTTTTGCTTTGGGAAAAGACAAAACCAACATAATCTGGCCAGAGTTGATTTGCATATTCTATATCCTGAATTCTTCTCAATCCACAAATTTTTATCTTTGTCATCTACATAAGCCTCACTTCATCGACAAAATTCAAAATCTCGTCTTTACCCATTCTCATCAGAGTTTCCCCGATGAGCACTGCGCTGACTCCGATGGAGAATAGGTATTTCACATCATCTATGGTCTTTATACCACTTTCCGAAACGGTCGTAACATGGTCAGGTATGTTACGAATAAGACGTTCCGTGGTCTTCAAATCGACACTGAAATCCTTTAAATTTCTGTTGTTTATGCCTACGACATCGCATCCGCAATCAAGTGCCATTTTGAGTTCATCCTCATCGTGCACCTCAACAAGGCAATCAAGCTCCAAAGATTTTGCCAATTCGTTGAATTTTCCAAGCTTTTTCCCAAGTACAGCGACTATCAGCAAAATGGCGTCAGCCCCGAGAATTTTAGACTCCGTTATTTGATATTCATCAACGATGAAATCCTTGCGTAAAACAGGTTTTTTTGTCCTATCTTTGACCAATTTCAGGTATTCGTCCTTCCCTTCAAAAAACTTGTCTTCCGTCAAAACGGAAATCGCATCAACACCCGCAAGATCGTAAATTTGTGCTTGCCTTTCCGGAGAGAAATCTTCTCGTATTAGTCCTTTTGATGGAGAGGCTTTTTTTATCTCAGCGATTACGGAAGCTTTTGAGATGGCACCTTTGAAATCCCTTTTTTCAATCTTTGGCGTTTCTTTCAATAAAAGATCGATAGGTCGCCTTTTTTTCTGCGATTCAACCCTTGAAAGCTTGTATTTTACAATTTCATCGAGTATCATGATCTCACCTTTCCAAACTGCACTATTTGATCAAGTTTTTTAAGCGCCAATCCGGAATCCAAAATCGATTCTGCCAATGAAACTCCGTCCTTTAGGTTCTCGACAACCTTTCCGACGTAAAGTGCAGCTGCGGCATTTAAAATAACTATGTCTCTTTTTGCACCATGCTTACCTTCGAAAATTTCTTTTATTATCATGGCGTTCATCTGAGGATCCCCACCTGCTATTTCGTACAAATTTGCGTATGGAATTCCAAAGTCATTGGGATCGATGACGTAATCCGTGATCTTTCCATCTTTAACCTCACTGACAAAGGTGCGCGATGTTGTTGTTATCTCATCAAGACCGTCTTCTCCGTGAACCACCATTACCCTTTCACAACCAAGTTTCAGAAGCACCTCGGCAATCGGGTGAACGAGATTCCGATCGTAAACTCCTAACAATTGACCCTTTACAAATGCCGGATTTGTTATCGGGCCCAGTACGTTGAAGATCGTTCTTGTCCCAATTTCTCTTCTTACATCAGCGACATATCTCATAGCCGTATGATATTTTTGAGCAAACAAAAATCCAAAACCCACGTTTTCTATCTCTGCTTTTACAATTTGTGGATCCATTTCGATCTCTACGCCAAGTTCTTTCAGAACATCCGCACTGCCACTTTTGCTTGATGCTGCTCTATTTCCATGTTTCGCGACTTTAACACCGCCAGCAACGGCTATTATTGCCGCAGCGGTTGAGATGTTAAACGTTTTTCCGCCGTCTCCGCCGGTTCCGCATGTGTCTATGGCATATTCAGGATCGATGTCCAACCTAATCACTTTTTCTCTCATGGATTCCGCGAAACCGGTTATCTCATCGACGGCTTCACCCTTCATCCTGAGTGCGACAAGAAAGGCTCCTATTTGCGACGGTTTTGAATTCCCACTCATTATCTCGTCCATACTTTGTTTTGCCTCTTTTTGATCGAGATCTTCTCCCAAGATGATTTTCGAAATGGTTTCTTTGATCATGATGATCCCTCCAATCTTGATGAAATAAAAAATCGGGGATCTTTTTATAAAGATCCCCGATGCCGGATACTTTTTAAATCAAAAAAGTACCATCACCCTCAGCATCGGGTGCGGTACCACCACCAATTGTTGTTTTCAAAAATGCCATTTAAAAAACTAACCATTTTACCACCTTTTTGAAAATATATCATAAAAAGACTAAAATGTCAATGTGTAATTTTCCCCTAAAACGATGCACTCAAAGGTAGAATCTTTTGTAAAATATTTTCAGACGGAAAATAAATTTTTGCAAAGGAGGAAATAAAGAATGAGAATGTGGATGGTAGATCCTAAATTAATGTGTAGAAAACATTTGTTAGGGGAACACGTAGAAATACATATGTTTGTTTCTACTATACTATCTGGTAAATCTATAAAGGGTTATATAAAAAACAATCTTATCGAGCCAAGTAAAATATTAGAGAGACATGAAGAATTAGTAGAAGAAATGAAAAGAAGGGGCTACAAGCACAATTCACCATTAAATGACAATGTTATGGAACAAATAAAAAATAAACTTTCTGAAAGTGATTACAATACTATAATAGACAAAGAATCATCTTTGTTGGAACTTAAAAGCAGATGTAAATATTTTGATAATGGGAGGACGTTGTAACTCATATTTAGAAAGCCGGCCACGTTTTAAAATAGGAGCTGCTTTTGGGATCATAAACGGTTGATTTTTCATTAGGAAATTAAACTTGCATTAGTATATAATTATTAAAAAGTCGACGATTTCGAGATCAACGTCAACTTATTGAGCGATAAAAGAGGGATTTTAAAATCTTTTTGTTATTTGACGAATGAAAAATAGGAAGGGTGATCGAAAATGGAAGAAAAGAAACCTCTTGCTGCTGATATGAAGCATTACTACGATCAGTTCATGGATCTGATGCAATACGCCGAAAAAACTATCCCGGGGTACGCAAATGCATTCATAGAATTTGTTAAGCAAGGCGAAAAGGACGGTGTACTTTCTACCAAGACAAAGGAATTGATCTCAATAGCGCTGAGTGTCAATTCGCATTGTGTCTTCTGCATTTCTTATCACACGAAGAACGCCATAATGGTCGGCGCAACGAAGAATGAGATCATGGAAGCCGCTCTTGTCGCGGGCATAATGGGTGGCGGGCCAGCAGTCGCTTACTTGAGGTACGTGATAGATGCTTGCGAACAATTCGGAGCGAAATGAAAAAAGATTTGTCGTGATTCGATTCTAAAGTATTTGCCAGAGAAAATGAACTCTGGCGTTGAGAAATACAGGGATGGAAGACGCTGTTGAAGTTGTTTGTCCTGAGAAGGTCAAGGCTCCGTTGGCGCTTCAGGCAGTTGGAAGGAATCCGACTGACCGGGGGAAAAAAAGGAAGCAAGCGAAGCATCTTAGTAGATGAAAAAGTGGTACCGCTGGCCATAATCCTGTCCGGTGCCAACATTCACGACTCGAAGTTACTGGATGAAACTCTGAGAAGCATCGTAATTAGTCGAGCTGAAAGCGTCGTTGAGAATCTTTGTCTGGATGCGGGGTATGTTGGAACTGAGAAAACGATAAAGGAACATGGCTACATTGCGCACATTCGTCCGATATTGTGTTCTGAAGAAGAAAAGCAGGAATAAAACGTAAATAAGCAATCAAATATGAAATTGGTTGATGAAATCGTAGAACAGAGTTTTAAAGTAGGAACTGCTTTTTGGATCATAAACGGTTGATTTTTCATTAGGAAATTAAACTTGAATTAGTATATCAATAACAGAAAAAATGGTCAATAAATGCTCTGAAATAGTCGCGAGCGAGCACCAAGAATTCTTTGAAAATACAGACAAAACTATAGAAATAATCAGATACAAAATTTAGAAACCAGTTTTTATCGTGCTTATTAAGGTTCATAAAGCATGTATTTTTGTCCCGATAATTGTAAAAAATGATTCATTGCCTTTTTTCGTCCACCATGCGTCTGTATCTATCTGTATCTATCCTACCTTTTAGGAATTTCTTGGCTTATATTGTATGGGATTCCCGATGGACTCGGGATGGTGAAAAAATGATTTTCTTATCATGCTATTCTTTTGCGTGTTATAATTACAATAAGTAAAGATGCAATTTGGAAATGCTTTCGCATCTTTCTGGGGAACCGAATGTTTGATGTAAAAATAAAACGGGTTTACGATGACTTTTCACCTGATGATGGTAAAAGATTTCTCGTCGAAAGGCTTTGGCCGCGAGGAATTAAACGCGAAGAGTTAAAGATCGACGGTTGGCTTAAAGATTTGGCTCCAAGCACTCAACTTAGAAAATGGTTTGGCCATGTTCCGCAAAGATGGGAAGAGTTCAGAACTAAATACATGTCTGAACTTGACGAGAATCAGAGATATTTACAACCGATTTTAGAAGCGATTAAGTCGGACAACGTCACCTTGCTTTACAGTGCTAAGGATGTAAAACACAACGGCGCCTTAGTTTTAAAGGAATATCTTGAAGATTTTATAAAAAAATAAAAGCCACGCTTAGAGCGTGGCTTAACGTTTAAAGAGCGAATCATCCTCAACTTTGGTTGTGGACTTTCTGTTTCTTTGAAAGGAGAACTTCATGAGATTTTTGATGTGTGAGCCTTACAAAGCGTATTTCGATGTTGAGAATCTCAAAATTCACAACATAACTGAAAGGGCAAAGACGGAAATGGCAATACTCCAGCATCGGAAACTTTCGAAGATGATAGAAGATCTCGGCCATGAAGTCATAAAGGTGAAAGAGTTGGAGGGCCATCCGAATTCCGTTTTCACAAAAGATCCAGTTTTTTGTACGCCTTTCGGATACATCAAATTGAGGATGGGACTCAAAAGTAGGCGTGGTGAAGAAGAATGGCTTGGAAAAGCGCTCGAATCTATGGGTCAAAATCGCATTGGGGAAATAACAGCACCGGCAACGGCAGAGGGCGGTGATATCGTGCTTTCCGATAAAATCGCCTTCTTGGGCCATTCAACAAGAACGAATTCAGCGGGAATAAATCAGTTGTCAAAAATCCTATCTTCTTTTGGTTATGAAATAAGAGTTGCAGAAGTTCCAAATCCTTATTTGCATCTTGGAGGCATGATGACTTTTTTGGGAGGAAAAAACATCGTTGCGGTTAAATCCTTAAGAAAAGATTTTTTCGATGGTTTTAGAGTTTTAGAAGTTCCGTCTGATAATTTCATAAGCGGCAACGTTATTTTTTTGCCACCTGACAAAACGATAGTCGAAAAATCCAATTTCGCTGCCATAAAGGTTCTGAGAAAATCTGATTTTGAAGTTTACGGGATCGATCTTTCAGAATTTGTAAAAGGTACAGGCGGACCAACGTGTCTTATTCAGCAATTTTAAAAAATTGCCCACAAAAAGTGGGCAATAAATTGGTTTATTTTTTAGAACAGGGGCCCTGAAGTCAAAGGCAGGGAAACGTATGTCGAATAATTAAGCACAATGTAATTTTTTCCAGAAATAGATCCGGTCATATTTCCGGTTCCGACGGTGATGCTGAAATATCCGTGCTGATAAAACAATCCAAAGGACGGAGATGAGAGTTTCGAATTCCAATCTATTAGTCCTCCTATCGCATTTGACTTGTCAAGATTGTAGGTAAAAATTCCGTTTGCAACCTGCAATGGATATCCGTATCTATCCGGATCTGTCGTATCGTAGTGTATGTATGCAGAACTGCTTGTCGGCTGATTAGCGTAAAGACCCTGAAGAGAAAATTGTCCGTAATTTACATTGAGCTCAACTTCGGTTGTTGGCATTCCGAATGTGAGATTGTTAGCGTATAAATCGTAAGCAGCTCCGCCTATGGCGGTCATTGATACCTCTCCAAGGTTGAAATCAAGCTCACCATTTGCGGAAAGATGAATTTTGTTATTTCTCGAAAAGCTGAAATCTTGAGCCGCATACCCGTAAAGTTTGAAATTTCGGCTGTTGTATCCCAAATACCCACCGAATGTTCCACTTGGTTGATCATACCTTACGCCAACGCTTAAATTTCCAGGATTGTAGTTCACTTCACCGCCCGTTACGTAATCATAGAAGCCTCCAACCCAAGGCATTATCCACAAATAGTTAGACTCTCTTGTCAAAACATGGTTTGATCTGAATTTTCCAAGGTAGATGTTCCAATCTCCAGAGTAGTAATTTGCATACCAAAAGGTTGGTTGAATAAGTGTCACGCCAAAAGCCGAAAAGGTAGCAAGTTTCGTCGCAAGATAGTCCTGAATTCTGATGTTTAGGCCCTTCATAACTGGAACATTTAAGTAGACGATCGGGAAAATGTTGGCCGGCTGACTTGACGTTTGATTTTGAAGATTCATCGTGTAATACGTAAGAACGTTGAATTGAACCCCTGCAGCCAAGGACGAAAATGCTAACACGACAACTAACGTCATCAAAACGAAGTACTTCCGCATTTCTCATTACCCCCTTAGATGAATTTTAGGAAGAATGAAATTATATCACATCATCGTTAAATTTCAAAATGATCTTTCGTATATTTTTTCAAGATCTTCTACTTTCAGATTTCCAGGCGTTACCTCGATGAGTCCTCCCATAGTTCTCATAGCATCGTTGGCAAGAGTTTTTATCTTTGATCTTTCAACTCCCAACTTCGAGAGTGATACATCGAGATCAACGGATTTTTGCAATCTTCTTAGAAGTTCTATGGCCATCTTGGCGAGTTCTTCCGTATCCGTGATGCTCTCCGGCGCACCTATTGTTATGGCAACTTTTGCAAGTCTTTCTTTTGTGTAAGGCAAAATATACTCAAACAGCACGGGCCCCGTTGCGCACAATCCTACTCCATGCGTTATGTTATAATAACCGCTGATTGGGTGTTCAAGAGAATGATTGGCTATACAACCGGACAAAGTTTCGCATATCCCAGCGGCCGTGCTTGCCCATGCAAGTGCTGTCCTTGCCTCGATGTTCTTCCCGTCTTTGTATGCAATCGGAAGGTACTGATTTATCAAAGAAATGGCTTCCAATGCCAAAAGATCCGATGTCGGTTGATGGTTTATGTTTATGTACGATTCTATTGCGTGATAAAAAGCATCCATTCCAGTCGATGCAGTTTGGTTCGGCGGTAATGATACCATCACTTCAGGATCCACAATGGATAATGTTGGGAATATTTGATCAAACCCAACTCCTATCTTTTCCTTCGTCTTTGGATTTGTTATGACGGCAAAAGGATCTGCTTCCGTACCTGTTCCGTGCGTTGTCGGTATGGCAACTATCGGAAGCGCTTGCTTTGGAACCCTACCTCCGCCAACATTCGTGTAATCCCAGCAATTTCCGCCAGATTTAGCCACAACGGCTATCATCTTGGCAGAATCTATAGGACTTCCGCCTCCTATGCCTATGACAAAATCACAATTTTCGTCTTTGGCCATTTTTGCACCTTCATCAACGGTAGTGGTAAGAGGGTTTGGAATTATCTTGTCAAAATGCAAATGATCGATTCCTGCCTTGTCAAGTTGTTTTATGACTTTGTCAAGCAATCCTGTTGATTTGGCGCTTTTGCCTCCGGTTACTATTAAAGCTTTCTTACCAATTCCCTTCACGAGATCGCCAAGATCGTTGATCTTGCCAGCACCGAATACGATCCTCGTTGGAAGAAAATAAGTGAATTTTCCTACATCTTTCATGAAAATTCCTCCTTTCAAAATGATATACTAAATCTTTTTCAAAACCAACGTATAAATTTAAATTTGACGGAGAGCAAATTGCCTTGCAGGTGGCCTCCGCAGCGAAGCGAGGACCAGACACCGAAAGGTAATTGCTGAAGTCAAATGACTTCATTTTTAAAGTTGGTTTAGTATATCTTCAATTGCCATTGTGATCCACAAGAAATTCGTATCCTTTAAGCAGTTTCTTTAAGCCCAATGGTCCGACAAAGGAAAGAGTCCATTTTCTTTTCATGTATTTTTCGAAGATCTCAAATATATCGGATTCATCAACTTTTTCTATTTCCTCGGTTATCTCGTCCACTCCTCTTATTTTCCCTATCGTAAAATAATCATCCACCATCATGTACATCGTGGCAAGTGTTGACTCTGTCGACATCAAAAGTCTGCCTTGAACTTTTTTCTTACCATATTCAAGTTGTTTTCCTATTTCTTCCGGTAATTCATTTAAAATATTTTCTACTTCTTTTATGGCTTTGATTAAATTTTTCATTGATGTCGAAAAATTGATCGTAAACTCTCCACAAAAAGTATGAGATTGATTTGAAGCGGAGATAGAATAGACAAGTCCCAATTTTTCTCTTAAACGATCAAACAAAATTGAGCTCATGCCACTTCCCAGAATTGTTGACGTTATGCTTAGCGCATAATTCATTTCATCAGATCTTTTAACCGTAGGAATTCCGATATTCACGTTTATTTGGTTCAGATCTTTTTTTTCGACGATGATCGCGGAAGGATCAAGAGGAACCGGTTGAAGTTGCAACATTTCAACTTTCCCATCTTTTATTTCATTCATCTTTTTCTCAATGTAATTCAAATCCACCGACGCAAGATTGCCTATGATGACGATCACCATATTTTTTGACAGATAATGCCTTTCAAAAAAATCCTTTATTTGTTCTGCGTTTATGGCCATAACCGTTTCTGATTCTCCTGCTATCGGCCTTCCGTAAGGAGAATCTCCCCATATCATTTTAAGCAAGTTTTCTTCAGATAACGCAACCGGATCATCCTTGTACATCGCTATTTCTTCTAATACAACACGCTTTTCAGACTCTATATCCTTCTGCGGAAAAAGAGGATTGGTCACAAGATCGAAAAGTACATCAAAGGCATCTTTAGCGGCAAAATCAGGCACTTTAGTTTCAAACAAGGTGTATTCTTCAGATGTAAAAGCATTTATGATCCCACCGTAACGTTCTACAGATCTTTTTAACTCTGAGGCTGTGAAATTGAATGTGCCTTTAAAGACGGAATGTTCTATGAGATGCGATATCCCAAATGCTCCATTCTTTTCGTTGATCGAACCGACTTTTACTCCTATTCCCAGGGTTATAGTCCTTAAAGATGGTATATCTTTAAAGACCATAAAAACCCCGTTTTCGAGCTTATCTATCACTGTTTTGCCCGCTGTTATTCCGTCTTCTCTTATCATGATCTCTCATTTCATCTCCATCTTCATTTGTTTGATCTGCTTCACCGTTATCGATTATCTGCCTTAATTGAAGTTTCCCTGCAGGATCAAATCCGGTTATCTCAACGTTAACTTTGTCTCCTATGTGCACGATATCCGCAACGTTTTTGACATGCCTACCCATCTTTGATATATGAACAAGTCCTGTCCTTCCGGGTACAATCTCCGCAAAAAATCCATATTTTTCGACTCGACTTACAGTTGCCACAAAGCGTTCACCTTGTTTTATTTCTTTACTCATATTTGCCATGTAAACTATGACCTTGTTGACATCTTCAACGTTACTCCCAACGATCTTAACGCTGCCATTTTCTTCTATCTGAATTTCAACGTTGTATTCTTCGGACAAAGCCTTAACGTTTTTTCCACCAGGCCCTATCAATTCACCTATTTTATCAACGGGAATTGAGGTGGTTTTTATTATGGGTGCGTATTTCGAAAGTTGCTTTCTGGGTTGTGGAATCGCCTCATACATTATGTCAAGAATTTTGTATCTTGCTTGTTTTGCCTTCTCAAGCGCAACTTTTAGTATATCGGCCGAAACATGGCCAACTTTGACATCCATCTGAAATCCAGTTATGCCGTCTCTTGTACCTGCCACTTTGAAATCCATATCTCCAAGATGATCTTCCATTCCCGTTATATCCGTTAAAACCAACCACCCATCCGGTTCAAAAATCAACCCCATCGCAACACCTGCTACGTGTTTTTTGATAGGAACCCCTGCATCCATCAAAGAAAGAGAACCAGAACATACCGTTGCCATGGAAGAAGATCCATTTGACTCAAGAATTTCTGAAACAACACGAATGGTATATGGAAATTCACTTTCCGGCGGTATCATACGCTTAAGAGATCTTTCTCCGAGATGACCATGTCCTATTTCACGTCTTCCAGGGCTTCCAAATCTTCCAGTTTCTCCCACACTGTATGGAGGGAAATTGTAATGAAGCATAAATCTTTTTTCTCCTTCTTCGATCAAAGTATCGATGATCTGCACATCCATCGATGCTCCAAGGGTAACTATTCCAAGACTTTGTGTTTCTCCCCGTGTGAACAGTGCGCTACCATGTGTTCTTGGAAGCAAACCAAGTTCGCACGTTATCGGTCTTATCTCATCGGGATTCCGACCATCAACTCTAAGATGCTTTTCGAAGATCATCCTTCTCATTCTTTGTTTGACCAAAGCTTCGAATTCTTCCGATAAAAGATAATTGATTTCGTCAAGATCTTCCGGAGAGACTTCTAATTCTGCTAAAAGAGGATCGATGATTTCTTTTTTGTAACTTTCTATTGCCTCGTCTCTCGCATGCTTTCCTTGAGTAAGGAGCCTCTTTTCAAGTTCTTCATTCGATACGCGACTTAAAAACTTTTCTTTTAAACTTTGATCTATCTGGTGTTTTTCGTATTGAAATTTATCAAAATTGAATTCTGAAAGTATCTCTTCTTGAAATGCTATTAACTCTTTTATAGCATCGTGAGCTTCCATCAAAGTCTGGATCATCAATTCTTCGCTCACTTCGTTCGCTTCACCTTCAACCATCGTTATTGCATCCTTAGTACCGGCAACTGTCAAATCTATTTGAGCATCTTTGGCCATTTCTTCCGAAGGAAAGAAAACGTATTTACCATCTACGTATGCTATTCTGACACCCGCGACAATCCCGTTAAAAGGTATAATGGAAGCATTCAAGGCAAGAGATGCTCCGAGAACGCCCCATGTGTTTGGCGGTGTCTGAGGATCGAAGGAAAGGATAGTTGCAACGATCTGAACCGGCATTTTGAAATCTTCCGGGAAAAGAGGCCTTATAGGTCTATCTATGTCTCTTGCCGAGAGAATTCCACTTTCGGATGGCTTTCCTTCACGCTTTACAAATCCGCCAGGTATCTTTCCTGCCGCGTAAAATTTTTCTTGGAATTCAACCGTAAGCGGGAAAAAGTCCAATCCTTCTTTGGCATTTTTTTCCATGACTGCTGTGACGAGAATTGTCGATTCACCGTAATTAACGACAAAAGCTCCGTCAGTTTGTTTCGCGATTTTCCCATTTTCTATGACAAGTTGTCTACCTTTGAATTCTTTTTTCCAAACTCTGTACATTTCATCACCTCTTAAAATTTTCAAAGAAGAAGCGGGCTATCCCCGCTTCCTGTCAAACGTAAAAAGAAAAGCATCAGCGTCTCAAATTCAATTTCGATATGAGTTCTTTGTAAACATCCGGTTTACGATTCATCAAATATCGAAGCAATCTTCTTCTTTTTCCAACCATCTTGAGTAAACCTCTTCTTGAATGAAAATCTTTCGGATTTGCGTTCAAATGCTGAGTAAGATGGTTTATCCTTGACGTCAGTAAAGCAATTTGAATCTCCACGGAACCGTTATCCCTTTCGTTGACTCTAAAACTCTCGATGATATTTTGCTTCTCTTCCCTTTCCATAAGTCACCTCCAAAAATATCGAACTAAGGAATGGATTCGGCCTAATCCTGAGTCCGGGTCTGATTATATTTTATCACAAAGTTTAAACTTTTTGTTCTATCCATTTTCCGCGTTTTACCTCTCCAACAGCCAATCCAGCCATAATAACACTTTGAATCACAAAAGAAAAGATCATGAATTCCCAATTGAAATGCAATGAAGAAAAGATTAAAACCATCGGAGCCAAAACGACCCAGTCAGATATAATCCCTATCATCATGGTTGTTTTGGTCAATCCACCACCGATTAACACTCCATAACATATCATTGCAATTATGAAAAAGATTTCGTTAATGGCAAAAAACTTCATCATCACGCCACCCATCATGGCAACGTTACCGTTTGGGGTGAAAAAGTAAGTTATCTGTGAGCCAAAGAAGAACAAAGCGAAAACATAGCCTGCTATCAAAAATTCTCCAATCCATACCGATGTCAAAATTATTTTTTTCAATCTCTCACGTTTTTTGGCGCCTATATTCTGCCCTATCATCGTTGAGGTTGACATGTTCATGGAAAAGCCAAGTGTAAATGAAATGCTTCTTACGTTGTTAACTATGCCAAGTGCCGCTATGAGATCGGCACCGTAAAAAGAGGCAATTCTTAAAACGATTGAGTACACTAAATTGGCGGATAAATTGTCAAAAACACTTGGAATGCCGAGAAAAATCATCTTCTTTATGATATCCTTCCGTGGCTTCATGTATTTGAAAGGATTCATCTTAACGTAACTGTTTTTTGAGTTAAGCAATATTATACCCATTACAAGCAAATATATCTCTGAAATGTCCGAGGCAATTGCCGCACCGCCCACACCCATTTTGAGTAAGTATATGAAGATCGGATCGAGAATTATATTCATCACAGCTGATACGCCTTGTACCCAGAAAAGTTTGTAAGTATCTCCCGTACCTTGAAACGTCGTCATCATTGTGTATCCTGAAAATGAAAGCGGTATGACCCATAATCGCCACTTGAGAAAATCAAGTCCGTAAGAGAGAGTTTTATCATTTGCACCTATCAAAACAAGCAACTGTGACATGAAAAAATATGCGATGATCATAAAAACAGTTCCAACTAAGATTTTCGCAAGCATCGTCTGGCCGACAACCCATCTGACTCCATCATGATCTTTTTCTCCATACCTTCTTGAAATCAATATAACAGAAGGAGTTCCAAAAAGGTTGTTGAAGATTCCGCCGTAAAAGAAGATCATCATGGCAAGTGTAACACCCGCAACTTGATCGGCTCCGAGATGACCTATCCAAAAAGTATCGATCAAATTGTATATAGAAGAGAAAAAAGACGCTCCCATAGATGGTAGCGCAAGTCTCATCAAAGATTTTGAAATCGATGAGGTGGTATAATCAAACTTTTCAGCCATATTTATTCTGAGATATCATTTCTTGAGCCATGTTAACATCCGCTTTTATTGCATTTTTAAGCGCTTCAAGGTTTGCAAACTTCATTTCAGGCCTTAAAAATTCCATCAATTCAACTTTTAAGCGTTTGCCTACAAGCTGGTAGTTGCCATCAAGGAAGTGAACTTCATAAGTTACTTCTCCGTCGATATCGGTAGTCGGACGTACGCCTATCCCCATGACACCGTAAACAACTTCACCATCGATCGTGGATCTTACCAAATAAACCCCATATTTTGGAACTATGAGATTAGACCCATCCCGCAAAATATTGGCCGTCGGAAAACCTATTTTGGATCCTATTCCGCGTTCTTTGAAAACAACTCCGGATATCGTAAAAGGTCTTCCGATAAAATGATGTGCCATATCCGGCCTTCCGTCTTTAATCTGGCGTCTTATCAAAGAACTGCTTATTCTCATATCTCCGTCAAGGATCTTCGGAGTTACATCGACAGTAAATCCTCTCATCTCTCCCATTTTTTTCAACAATTCCACATCCCCCTGCGCATGTTTGCCAAACTTAAAGTCATAGCCTACGTAAATACTTTTCATATCGTATGCTTTTAAGAGCAGATCAACGTAATCTTTTTCTCTCATGTTTGCAATTGATTTAAGATCTTGAATTATGACATCTCTGATCCCTAAGTTTTTAAGTAATTCAGATCTTTCGGCAGGAGTCGTGAGCAAGCCATCAAAATTCTGGGGATTGATTATAGCCTCGTAAGGCATCTCGAAGACAATTGCCGTTGGAATCTGACCATGATCGTTTGCATATTGAATCATTTTTTTCACCATGTAAGCATGGCCTAAATGCACACCATCAAAAACCCCGATCGTTACAGCTCTCAATTTTTGAACACCTTCTTTGGTCTTATAAGGATGTCTTTTCTTCCTTTTTGATCGATCGTGGAAAAGAAGTCGGAATTTCTCTCAGAATTTGCTATAGAGATCAACTTACCGTTTACATCAAGAACTCTTACGGTATCGTTCTTGCTGAATTCTTCATAAGAAATGATATCTTCTATTTCAAGAGGAATTCCATTCTCGATTTTTTTGAACCCATTTTCATTTACGATCACAGTTTTAAAAAGAAAACGTGTCGCCTCTTCCAAGGAAATTACGCTTGGAATGTCAAGCGTGTTCATGTTGTGAATATCGACAGAATTTGACAATTCAAATGGTCCCACCTGAATCCTTTTCAATTCATGTGCGATGGCACCACATCCAAGTTTCATGCCCAAGTCTCTGCAAAGGGAGCGGATGTAAGTTCCACTCGAAACTGTGGCTTTGAATTTCACGTAAGGCTGGTTTATATCTTCAATTTCAATTGAATGTATCTTCACATGCACAGGCGGCATTGTTATAACTTTACCTGCCCTCGCAAGTTTGTAAAGTGGTACGCCGGCATATTTTTTTGATGAATAAACTGGAGGAACTTGATCGTAATCGCCTACAAAAGAAAGCAATACATCACGTATTTCTTCCTCACTCTTATCGCACGGACTTTCTTCCACCGTCTTGCCAGTTCTATCATATGTATCCGTCGTAATGCCAATTTTTGCAATTACATCGTAAGTTTTTTCAGCATGCAAAAAGTACTCAAGAATCCTAGTTCCGTTACCAATGCCGATGATCAAAAGTCCAGTTGCAAATGGATCAAGTGTGCCAGCATGCCCGACCTGCCTGATTGATGACCATTTTCTTATGATGTTAACCACATCATGAGAAGTTAGACCTGATGGTTTGTCAACTTTGATTATGCCGTTCATTTTCTATTTTTTTGAAAATTTTATCTATCTCGAAAGATTTTTCTATACTCTTATCTCTTATGAAGGTTAAATCTGGTGCTTTGAAAGTATGCAAACTCTTTGCAACGGCTGTTTTGAAATATCCCTTTGCTTTTTCTATGACTTCAAAAATTTCTTCATTTCGTTTATCGTCATTTCCATACAGACTTAGATAAACCTTTGCATATCTTTTATCGTTGGAAAGTTCGACCCGCGTTACGGAGAGCATTCCCTCAATTCTTGGATCCTTCATGTTGAAAAAAGCCTGAGAGAGAATCTTCACCATCTCAGACTCCATCATCTCTTTTTTGTATCCCATGGGCATCACCGCTTTTCAATTTTATCAAAAAGATTATATCATATCATAAGCTGTTGCTGGCGATATACTGAACAAACTTTAAAAATGAAGTCATTTGACTTCAGCAATTGCCTTTCGGTGTCTGGTCCTCGCTTCGCTGCGGAGGCCACCTGCGAGGCAATTTGCTCTCCGTCAAATTTAAATTTATACGTTGATTTTGAAAAAGGCCAACTGCGATCTCTTCATGTTTTTTCTTCTCTCGAGTATGGAACACCAAGCGCCGAAGGCGCACCAAAACGCTTTTTCATTTTGTTGCTTGATGCAAAGAGCATCACGAATATCGTGAAAAGATACGGGAACATGTTCATTATATTCACGGGAATCGGAACTTGAATTATTTGAAAACTGAATTGTAAAACGCTTATTCCTCCGAAAGCATAAGCACCAATCAACGCCAAAACAGGATCCCATATCGCGAATATGACAAGCGCAACCGCAATCCATCCTCTGCCGGCCGTCATGTTCTGAACCCACATTGGCGTATATGCAAGAGAAATGTAAGCCCCGGCAAGGCCGCTGAAAAAGCCACCTATTACCGTGTAAATATATCTTGTCAGCACAACATTTATGCCCCTTGCATCTGCGGCTTCCGGAGATTCACCTACGGCCCTTAAATTCATACCGGCCGTTGTTTTGTAAAGAAACCACCAGATGACAGGCACGGCGATGTATCCCATGTAAACAAGGATATCTCTGTCGAAGACGATCTGTCCGACGTACGGAATATCTCCGAGAAAAGGTATTTTTATGCTGCTAAAACTCTCCGCTTGCATTCCGACAAAGCCATGACCCCAAAAGCCGCTTAATCCTTCTCCGAGGAAAACAAGCGCAAGACCGCTTACAACTTGATTAACGCGCAACGTTATGGACATGAAGGCATGAAGAGAAGCCATAAGCCCTCCAACCAAAGTTGCCGCTGCAACGGCAAGCCAGAGGTTACCTGTTATGTAAGATACGCTAAAGCCTGTAAAAGCACCCATTAACATCATACCTTCAAGGCCGAGATTCAAAACTCCGGCCCGTTCTGCCAAGATCTCACCGAGAGTTGCAAAGAGCAAAGGAGTGCCTGCCCTCAAAGCACCGGAAAGTGTAGAAGTTATTATGTCCTGATTCACAATCGCACCCACCTTACCCTGTAATGCAGAAGTATCTCCGAAGCTAACAAAGAGAACAGCAAGATGCCGTTAAAAGCGTTAACAAGGGAAGATGGTATTTGCATGAAAAGTTGAAGCTGCTGACTTCCAACAAGAAGTACACCAAAGAAAAAAGAAACTATCACAGTTGCTATCGGATCAAGCCTTGCAAGCCATGCTATTATGACCGCCGTATACCCGTATCCGGGCGAAAAATTGGGTTGCAATCTGAAAAGTACGCCGCTCATTTCCGCCATTCCGCCCAATCCGGAGATCGCACCTCCTATAACCATTACAAGCACTATCATTCTCTTGACGTTTATGCCTGCATATTCTCCGACACGCAGGTTATCACCGGCTATTCCAAGGTTAAAGCCTAATTTTGTGTATTTAACAAGGTAAAATACAAAAAATGCGACAGCAATTGAAATGAAAATTCCCAAATTCAATCCACCTGTGCCGTATTGCGGGAAAATAGCGGCACTCGGAAATTCTGCCGTGACCGGGAAATTGTAACTGTGAGCCCCTTTCCATGGACCATAAGTGAGATAATTAACCCAATATATTGCCACGTAATTCAGCATCAGTGTGCTTAAAATTTCATTTACACCAAGATACGCCCGCATTACTCCAGGTAAAAATCCCCATAAAGCTCCTGCTGCCATGCCAAGTATCATGAGCAAAGGGATAAAGAGCCATGGATTGCCAAGATGCGGAAAAAGATATAAAGCACCCCATGTTGCCGCAAATGCGCCCATTTGAAATTGCCCTTCAGCGCCTATATTCCACAGTTTCATTTTAAAGGCAATAAGAACGCCAAGAGATGTAAAGAGCAAAGGCATCATCGAAACAAGACTTTGAATGAACCCGGGGACAGTTCCCAGTCCCCATGAGACAAGTTGCCAATAAGCTGTCAGAGGATTATCACCAAGGGACAGAATTATAAATCCGAGAAACACGATGGCAATCAAAATCGATAAAAGTGATGCCAAAAAAATCAAAAGTGTCGAAGGCTTTTTCTCTCTTTTTTCAAAGTGGATTTTCATTTTTTACACCCGCCATCATAAGACCTATTTCTTCGAGGTGAGATTCGTCCGGTTGACTATATCCTATTATCTGTCCCTCGTAAAGCACCGCAACGCGATCCGAAAGGTTAAAAATCTCAAAGAGATCTCCGGCTATCAACAATATGGCTGCACCTTTTGCTTTTTGTTCCAATAAAACGTTGTAAACAAATTCTTCCGCTCCGACATCAAGGCCTCTTGTCGGATGGACGGCTATTATAAGTTTCGGTGAGCTGTTTCCTATTTCCCTCGCAAGAACAACTTTTTGCATATTTCCGCCGGAGAGAAATTTAACTTCAAGATCGACTGAGGATGCAGAGATAGAGTAATCCTTCATTAATCTGAGAGACGGAACTCTCAACCTTTCCGGTACGAAAAAGTAAGGATTGAATTTCATCGAAGGAGAGGAAAATGCTTTGATGAACAGATTTTGGTAAATAGAAAGTCCTCCGCAAAGTGCATCCGCTTTCCTGTCTTGCGGAACGTATGCAACGTGGTGCTTTATTCTATCCATGACATTCCCAGACTTCATTTTGGTGCCGTCAACTGTCACGGTGCCTTTGTAATCTCTCATACCATACAAGGCTTCCGAAAGTTCTCTCTGCCCATTTCCTTCAACTCCGGCTATCCCCAACACCTCACCACCTTTCACATCGAAGCTCACACCTTTAATCGCTTTCAAACCTTTATCGTTCATAACGTGAAGATTGTCAACCTTCAAAATTTCGCCAGATGCCTTTGAAGGTTTCTTTTCTATCTTCATTATGACTTCTCTTCCGACCATCATCTTTGCAAGTTCATTTTCGTTTGTTTCTGAGGTCTTGACGGATCCTACAACTTTGCCATGCCTTAAAACGGTTATTCTGTCGGAAATCTCAATTACTTCTTTCAGTTTGTGGCTTATGAAGATCACAGATGCCGCATTTTTTGTCATTTCTCTTATAGTTTCAAACAATCCTTCGGTTTCTTGTGGAGTTAATATAGCCGTAGGCTCGTCTAAGATCATTATCTGCGATCTCACATATAGTAATTTTATGATCTCGACCCTTTGCTGTTCACCGGCAGAAATTTGCCATATTTTGGCATCTGGATCAACAGATATCTTATACTTTTTAGATAATTCGATGATTTTATTTCTTACTTTGGGAAGATTGGGTACAATGCCGAGTTCCTTTAAACCCAAAGCCACATTTTGCGTAACGCTAAATGAAGGAACCAAACTGAAATGCTGTTGGATCATACCTATACCGTATTCTATCGCTTTACGGGGAGAGGAAATCTCAACTTTTTGACCATTAACTTTCACATCTCCGGAATCCGCTTTGTATATTCCGTATGCGATGTTCATGAGAGTAGACTTACCTGCACCGTTTTCACCGAGAAGAGCGTGGACCTCGCCCCTTTTAAGATCGAAGTCCACGTTGTCATTTGCCGTTAAACCTGGAAAGCGCTTGACTATTTTTGTAAGCTCAAGTACTGTCTCATTCATATTTTTACTGATTTGATATTTTCCCTATAACACCCTGAACGAACCATTGAATGGAAAGTCGTTGATCAAGCGTTAGAGATTGACCGGCGGGGACCATTAATTTGCCGGATTGATCGTATATCGGCCCTTCAAAGACGTCGAATTTACCTGCTTTTATTTCATTTTCCATGGCATTCACCAATTTTTGAACTTGAATCGGAACAAGATCGCTCATAGGTGCAAGTTGAACGAGCCCATCACTCATGTCACCGTAATAAAAACTCGTTTTCCATGTTCCGTTAAGCACGGATTGAACATTTGGAACGTAAAAAGCGGCCCAGTTCCATATGGGTGCCGTTAAATACGAGTTTGGTCCAAATTGACTCATATTCGGTGAATCATAACCTATTGCGTATACGCCTTTTTGTTGGGCGGCCTGAACTGCAGCGGGTGAATCTTGATGCTGGGCTAAGACGTCGCAACCTGAATTTATGAGACTTAAAGCTGCCTCTTTTTCAGTCGGAGGATCGTACCATGTGTAGGTCCATACAACCTGAACGGTTGCTCTGGGATTTACCGATCTCACACCAAGCGTAAAAGCATCTATCCCTCTCACAACCTCAGGCGTTGGGTAGGCGGCAACGAAACCGATTTTGTTTGTTTTTGTCATCGCACCCGCGATAAGCCCTGAAAGATATCGGGCTTGCTCCATGGCACCGAAATATTCACCGAGATTCGTTGAGGTTGCGTATCCCGAACACATTTCAAATATCGTGTTAGGAAATTCTTTGGCTGCCTGAATGACCTGATCCATGTAACCAAAGCTTGTGGCGTATATCAATTTGTATCCCTGAGATGCAAGGGATCTCAAAACGTTAAGAGAAGCGGCACCTTCTGGGACATTTTCGATGTATTTTATCTGCACTTGGTTTCCGAAAGCTTTTTGGATGGCAAGAACGCCACCGTCATAATGAGCCTGTGTCCAACCGTTATCATTTATCGGTCCTACAAAGATGAAGCCTATCTTCAAAGGAGCAGCAAAAGACAAGACCGCTATTCCAATTAAAACAAGCAAAACGAAAAATTTACTTTTCATTTTATTTCCCCCTTATTTTGGAATATTTCCAATAACACCTTTTACAAACCAGTTCATGGAAAGTAAGGCTTGATCCGAAAGGTTCTGTCCGGAAGGAACCATCAATTTGCCGGATTGATCGTAGATGGGGCCGGCAAAAACGTTGAGAGTATGCGCTTTCATTGCTTCCTTCATTGCATTGACAAGTTTTTGGACTTGAGGCGGTACAAGATCGCTCATAGGTGCGATGTTGACAACCCCAGTATCAAGTCCACCCCAAAAATTCTGAGGCTTCCATGTGCCATCAAGTACTGATTGAATATCGTTTTTGTAGTAAATACCCCAGTCAAAAACGGAAGCTGTTAAAAATGTTTTTGGAGCATAAGAGCTTTGATCCGTGTTGTATCCTATACAATAAACTCCTTTACTTCCGGCAGCTTGAAGCGGAGCCGGAGAATCAGTCTCTGATTTTATCACATCACATCCGGCACCTATCAAAGAAAGGGCCGCTTCTTTTTCGGTAGGCGGGTTGTACCAGTCGTTGACCCATACAACCTGAACAGTTGCTTTAGGATTTACCATCTGCACTCCGAGAGCAAAAGCATTTATTCCCCTTACAACCTCCGGAGTTGGAAAAGCAGCAACGTAACCAATTTTGTTGGTTTTTGTCATCGCACCTGCAACAAGACCTGTAAGAAACTCTGGTTCATAAATTCTGCCAAAATAAGCCGACATGTTTGGGCCGATGAGATAACCCGAGCAATTTTCGAATATGACATTTGGGAAAAGTTTTGCAACTTGCGCAGTTTGTTCCATATAACTAAAACTTGTCGTGTAAATAATCTTATAACCACTTTGAGCAAGGGTTTTAAGAACGTTGACCGCATCTGCCATGGGCACACTTTCAATATAAGTTGTTTGGATTTTATCGCCGAAGTAGTTTTGAACGTACAGCCGTCCGAGGTTTTGAGCGTAAGTCCATCCGTCATCTCCAACTGGACCTACGTAAAGAAAGGCCACTTTAAGAGGTGCTGCGAATGCCAAAAGGCCAACTACAAGTAAGGATACAAATAGCAAATACTTTTTCATAGCACTTCCCCCTTGATGAAGTTTTGAGGTAAAGATGGAACAATTTTTCCCATAATTTCAAAAGGCTATTGATTGTATCCTAACATGATCGTTTTTAAAAGGTTACATTTATCAGAATCTTTAGAATTATATCATGCCTTTTTCAAAAAGTCAAAATATTCTTTCCACATAAGAGACGATGTTTTCAAAGGATGAATTATAAAAAGGCCACTTGAAAAAATGTAAATGGATTTATTCGATTCTGTCAAAAAACTTTGAATTTCTGACAAAGAAATCGTTTTATCTCCTATCTCAATTTTAGATTTGTACAGCGTGATCTTAGATTTTTTCCCATTAACGATGGCGTTGTCATGTAATGGAAGATCTTCAAACGAGAATTCAATGGAATCGTGCAAACCTCTGACTTTTTCAACTGTTGGAGTCAACCACTGAGCACCGCAATTATCACATCTGAAACCATTTTTAAAAGATTTTATAGTTCCAAAAGTTTTGCACGATGGGCATTTCCAAAGATATTTTTCTATTCCACGGTAATCGGCATATTTTTTATCTTTAAAGCTGTCCCAAAATATGTAATCAAAGGCCTTTAGATAATTTTGGGGATCAACTGGATCTCCTATTTCAACTTTGATTATACCTTTTTGAAGTTTTTTTGCCCACCTCGGCCAAAGTAAATGTGCCTCGTTTATACGCACCGGTAAAATTGGATTTGGTGACATTTTAAGAAGTCTTATAACACCTTCTGGCACTTCGAGAGACCGACCGTCCCAATTCCTTTCACCTTCCGGAAAGATTCCGATTATACCTTCACTCTTCATCGTTTTTGTGAATTTCATTATGGCAGGTACATCGACAGTGTATCTTTTTATGGGGAACATTCCGACTCTATCGAAGAACCATGCGAATTTCTCGTAATGAGCCGTCGTTATAGGAAAGCGTACATAACTGTTAAGTGCGTCTATGACAAACAAAGGATCCGGATACGATGTATGATTTGAAATCACGGCGTATGGTCCTTCGGGAATCTTCTCTTTGCCACGTATTCTAACATCAAAAAAGAAAGGCACTATGAATTTACCCACCAAAAACATGAAAGCATACAAAAATGTGGGCTCGGTGATTGGATCTACCTTCCATCTTTTCATTGGCAATAGAAAAGGGGTTGATCTTTGGTATGCTTTGGCATCTTGAAACTTGTTGATCATACTTTTGTCTTCGATCAAAGCCTTAATAACGATTAAAATGACGATCAGCGCCCATATCCATAACGAAAATAGATTGAAATACAGAGAAAGGCCCAAAACGTAGAGTATAAAGCCAAAATACACGGGATGTCTGCTCATCGAGTAAGGCCCCGATCTCACAAGTCTTTTTGTTGGCTTTTCTTTAAAAGGCGTTCCATGTCCGTCCAAAATCAAATATGCCGATGAGATGGCAGACCATAAAATACCGAATATCACAAGTGCTATCGCCCATTTAAAGGTTATCGTTGGAGGTGCAAAGAAATCCGTCATTACGACAAGAAAGATCGGTAAAATGGTGATTAAGATGAGCTTAAAAATGATCTTTAGATTACCATTCATTCTATTCTCCTTGAATAGCAAGATCTTTGATGATTATATACTAAACCAACTTTAAAAATGAAGTCATTTGACTCCAGCAATTGCCTTTCGGTGTCTGGTCCTCGCTTCGCTGCGGAGGCCACCTGCAAGGCAATTTGCTCTCCGTCAAATTTGAATTTATATGCCAGTTTTAAAAAAATTTAGTATACCATTTGATGTGAGAAACCCAATTAAATGAAAAAGTTTATAACGCTTACCAGAATGGCTCCGAATAAAACGTACCTTATCCATTTAACATTCTTTAAAAGCGTGAATTTGGTGCCAAAGTAGGCTCCGGTCATACTTCCCAGAGAAAGAGTTATACCTATAGGCCAGTTTACCATGCCTTTTGAAACGAAGATTGCAAGCGAAAAGATCGTGTAAGAAGCTATGACAAGGACTTTTATGGCATTTGTTTTGACTATGTCAAATCCGCCAAGAAAGGTAAGTGCTGCTATGAAGAAAAATCCAACGCCGGCTTGCAAAAAGCCACCGTAAAAGCCTATGGCAAAGATCGCAATGTAAGATGTCCATCTCAACTTTTTGGGCATATTCGATCCACTTTCCCATACCCTTGGTTCGAACACTATAAATAAGCCCATGATTATGAGTATGACACCGATTATCTTTTTCAAGATTTCTTGATTAATGCTCACGACAAAAAAGGTACCCGCTATGGCACCTAAAGAAGCTATTATCGCAAACGGTAAAGCCGTTTTTAAGATGTAAACTTTACCTTTTCTGAATTGATAAGTCGAAGCTATATTTTGAAGCAGAATAGATACCCTGTTGGTACCATTGGCTGCTCCTATGCTCAATCCCAAAAAAGTCAACAACGGGAGAGTAAGAATTGATCCCCCTCCACCTATGACATTCATAAAACCGGTTAAAACACCGACGGCATAAGTTAGAATAAAGAGAAGTATTTCCAAGGTTGTCTCCTAAAATGAATAAGGTTGAACGTCTATTTTTAAAACGTTCAAAGGATCGAATCCAAGTAATTCTGCTTTGATTTTTGACGATAAGAATTCAATTGCCTTGTCAAGATCAGAGCACTTCAGAAGTATTTGATACCTGTATTTTGACATCAACTTGAAAATCGGTGATTCAGCAGGCCCTAAAATTTCGAAAGGTCCTTGTGCTATGGCTTGTTTCAATTTTTCGGCATTTTTCATCGCATCTTGCGGTAATTTGTCTTCAACCGTTATAAGTATGAGCTCTTTAAAAGGAGGATATCCTGACACTTTCCTTCTGTCTATTTCCGCACGGTAAAAAGCATCGTAATTTTGATCTGATATCGCCTTTATTATCGGATTGTCAGGTTCCATGGTTTGGATAATGACCTCTCCTTTAACACCTCTGCCTGCTCTTCCGCTTACCTGAGAAAGTAACTGAAAAGTACGTTCATTTGCCCTGAAATCAGGCATTCCAAGTGAGTGATCTGCGTCGATGACCCCAACAAGACCTATGTTTGGAAAATCAAGACCTTTGGTTATCATCTTAGTTCCAACGACTATGTCGAATTCCATTCTTGCGATTCCGTCGAGAGTTTCTTCGACGGATGTCATGTCCTTCAATTCTTCCCTGTCCATTCTTTTTATCCTGAGGGCTGGAAAGATCTTACTAACCTCGCTTTCAACGCGTTCTGTGCCTATTCCACCCTTTTTCAGGTTCGAAGAACCACAAACCACGCATGTCGTTGGTAACGGTTCTTCATAACCACAATAATGGCATTTAAGTGTTCCGTCTACTTTATGGTAAACCATTGGCACATCACAATTCGGACATTTGAAGATGTACCCGCAATTGGTGCATTGAATGCGACTTGCAAAACCTTTTTTAGGAACGAACAAAAAAGTTTGATTGCCGTTTTTTGAATTCTCTTCGATTTGTTTTATCAAAAGATCAGATAGAATTTGACTTTTTGATTTTTTCATGTCTACGATCTTTATGTCAGGAAGTTTCCCTACAGATCTTTCTTCTACCTTATGAAGTTCTGTCTCGCCGGTAATTGCTTTGTGATATGTTTCGATCCTTGGCGTCGCAGATGATAAGATGAAAATTGCCCCTTCAAGTTCAGCTCTTCTTTTGGCAACATCAACAGCGTTGTAATAAGGCCTCATAGCATACTGTTTGTAAGAATCGTCCTGTTCTTCGTCAACGACTATAAGACCTATGTCTTTCATGGGCATCCAGACGGCGCTACGCGTCCCGAGTAACAGATCCACATTGCCATTGACAACTTCATCCCATTCTATCTTTCTTGACGCACCGAGGGCGCTGTGATAAATTCCTATTTTTATCTCTGGAAATCTTTTTCTCGTTCTCATCATAAGCTGAGGGGTGAGTACGATCTCGGGAACAAGTATAAGTACCCGCTTTCCGGATTTGATGACGTGATCTGCTATCTCAAAGTATATCTCGGTCTTACCTGATCCGGTTATTCCATTTATCAAATGAGGTTTCAAAGGTTTCGAAAGTATATCTTTGACGACTTGATTTTGAACGGAACTGAGTTTGACATTTTCCCCTTTGCTTATGAGATTTTCGATTATCAAAATGTTTTTGTTCAGCAAAGATTGTATTGATGACCTTGAAAAATTTTTCAAAGCATAAAGATACTCGATTGAACCATTTTCAAGCAATGATTCAACGATTTTCATCTCATTTTTATCGAGTTTTAATCTAAAAACTTCTGAAATCGAAACTTTAAGAGATAAATATTTACCGGCGCTTTCTTTTTTCAAAGCTTTCCCTTTGAATTTAGAAGGAGGAAAGCAAAGATCTAAAATTTCTCCGATAGGAGTAATATACTTAAAGGATGATTCTTTAACGATCGTCATCATCTTTTCATCTATGAAAGACTTCTTATCGATGATCTCGGTAATGCTTTTAACTTTAAATGCTGGTTGATCGACTTTTTCAATGACGTATCCCGTGTGATTTTTATTTCTTATATCCACCACAACGCGCGTTCCAGGTTCTATTTCACCGTCAAAAGCGTAAATCAAAGATGGGATCGGATATCTTGATATGGCAACTGAAAAATAGTTCATGGCAACGTCATTTTAAACGTCATGCCGTTGGAAATAAGATCTCCGCCATCATTTGAGATGTAGACTGTTGGCAGTTTGAAATTTTTATTTCCAAAGGCAGAATTAAAAGAAAGGTAAACACTTTTAGGATCCGCGAAGTTAACGTCGTTCAAAAGTTCAACTTTGAAATGTGATGTTTCGAGCTTTTTGAAATCAAAAGGTTCGGCCACTATTTCTTTGGCAGATGCCATAGCCTCATCAAAATGTATTTTTCTTCCCCTGTCCCAATCGTAGAATCTGTAAGTTATATCGGAAGTCATCTGAAATTCGTAGAGTTCTATCCCGGGCCCTATTGCATGGACCGTCCCAGGCTTTATGAACATCCCCTCTCCTGGCTTTACATCCGCAAAGTTAAGCAATGAATTCCACTGTCTATCTCCGTTTCTTAACCTTTCAAGAGATCCTTTTTTGAGTCCGTTGACAAGAGTTCCACCCTTGACGAAATACCACATCTCTGGTTTTCCCCATGGTTCACCTATTTTTTTTGCAAGATCATCGTCAGGATGCACCTGAACTGAAAGCCACTCTTTTGTTTTTATATGTTTTATAAGAAATGGAAAGCGATCAAATTTCCATATCTTCAAAACTTCTTCCCATTCAAATTGCTCATTCTTATCATCTAAAATCATCGTTCTTTTTTTAGGATGATCGGAACATAACCAAACCTCTCCTATTTTGCCATCGACACCGTAAAATTTTCCAAGGTTTTCGTCTCCCCAGATCTCTTCGACGAATTCCGGGCGGCACCTTAATATCATTTTAAATCTCCTCCAATTTTTCTATCCTTGAAAATACCACCAAAGCTATTGAAATTGCCACTCCAGCATATATCAAAAGCGGAATTACGTCTGCCAATATTTGAGAAATCTGATAATTCAATATGTTAACCCTTTGCATTGCATCTGCCATAAATGTCAAAGGAAAGAATTTTGATGCGACTTGCGCAACTCGAGGCATCTGATCGATGGGTATGAAAAGTCCACTTAAGAAAATTGTCGGTACAACATAACCTATTATTATAGCGCTTGATATCTTTTGATTCGGCGATAACGTGGATATTATAATACCAAAACTTGCAAAGGCAAAACTCCCGAGTGCAAGTATAAAAATCGTTCTCCAAGGTGTGTTAAAGCCACTTCCAAAATAAATTTGTGCCGTCAGAAGGGCAATGCTTCCCTTTATCACGCCGTCCATCGTGTAAGCAAGTACCTTTCCAGTTAGATGAAGAGATCTGTTAACATTGCTTACTATAATCCCATTTAAAATCCTATGCTCTCTTTCGTAAGACACGGCAGTCGAAAGGGTTATAGCTATGCTTGCCATCGCAATGAGAGCGGCAATACCAGGTATCATGAAATCGATGTAGTTCAAATTTGCACCTGATGGCCCCTCGAAAGCAAGTTGCGGAGGGCCTATCGGTATTTTAGTGTTCGGCTTTTTGTAAAGCTCAAGTATGTTGTAGATCATGACACCGTTACTTACCTCAGAAAGAATTGAACGCAATGCCTGATATATCACCACAGATGTTTGAATGTTTGCGGTTGACGGAATGAAGTTTAAAAAGAAATTATTCGAATTTTCGATATTTTTAGAAAACCCAGATGGTATGACAATAGCACCATCGAAAGTCCCATCGTTAAGGCCTTTCATCAGTTCTCCGTAATTTCCGACTGATTTGAAACTATCTCCTTTAAGCATTCCATAAACAAGTGAAAGTATGACTTTTGAGTATTCCCCGGTATCTTCGTTGTAAACAGCCACTTTGTAATTTTGTGGATTTATCATACTTGGGAAAATATAACCGAGAAGTATCATGAGGATGATTGGAACGACTATCGTCAAAAATATCATACCCTTAGATCTGTAGATCATCTTCAATTCATTCAAAAAAGCCCTAAGCATGCTCATATCAAATACCTTCTTTGTAAGCAGATATCAAAATGTAATCTTCAAGATCAAATACGGCTTTTCCGTTTTTGTCCACATAAAAAGTATAAGGGATCTTTTTTACGTGATCAAAAGCGTGAATGTAAGTGTTTGAAAAAATTCCGTCAAAATCGATCGTTATTTTCTCTGGCTGATCACCGAAATTCCCAATGTAAAGTACCAAAGTTCCATCAGCCCTTCTTAAAACAGAGATGGCTGATGTAGGGCGATCCGTTTTGAGCACGTTCATCTTCCCATGAGATAAGGCAGGCGTTGTTTTCTTGAGTTCTATCATCTCTCTTGTGAAATTCTGAAAACCGACATCACCTTTTGAAAAATCGAAATGAAATTCGTTGAAAATATCCGGCTTTTCCTTGCACGCGAATTCCTGACCGTTGTAAAGCAAAGTTGCGCCCTTTTGAACCATCAAAAGTACCGTCCATGCACGCAACCTATTCTGAGGTACGTATTTTGCGACTCGTTCTTGATCGTGATTTTCCAAAAATCTTAATTTTATATGATCATCGAAGATCTGTTTTTGATATTCAAAATTCGCCGCATAATTTGAAAGGGATTCCTTTCCATTGAAATAGGCCTTTAGAATATCGTAACTGTCGTAATCATATGTTATGTCGAATGCCTGATAAAGGTAAGGATCCTTTGACTCGGACAGCCATATTAAATTTTTTAAACTTAAAAGCTCGGCTCTTGCTCGGTTCCAAAAGGCCACCGGTACAAGACCGGCTACATCACATCTAAAACCATCGATATCGTATGTTTTTACCCAAAACTTCAAAGTATCTATAAGGTACGATGAGAGCCCAGAATTTGAAAAGTCAAAATCTATTATGTCGACCCAATCTGCAACCTTTCTCGTTGGATTTCCATTTCCATCTCTCATGAACCATTCTGGATGAGTCGATACCAAAATGGAATCCACGGCCATATGGTTAAAAACAACATCCATCATTGCTTTCATGCCGAGATCGTGAATTGATTTTACAAGATGCTTGAAATCTTCATCTGTTCCAAGAGAAGGATCCAAGGCTCTGTAATCCCTTATCGCGTAAGGTGAACCAAGTGTACCTTTTCTATTTTTAACGCCCACTGGATGAATAGGCATAAACCACAAGATATCGACATTTAAATTTTTTATTCTTTCGAGATCCTTTTCAACATTTGCAAATCCACCGTAAGCCCTTACAAATACTTCATATATCACGATTTGCTCAAGATCTTTGGATGTATCCAGTGCCAAAATTTAACCTCCGTTTGATGTATAATCTGATACAGAATATATTTTACCACAGGAGGCATTGACAGTTGAGAATAGAAGATTTTGATTATCATCTTCCAAAATCAGCGATAGCCCAAAGCCCTGTGACACCCAGAGATCATGCAAAACTCATGGTTATTCACAGAGACACCAAAAAAATAGAACACAAGATCTTTTACAACATAACCGAATATTTAAATCCAAACGATTTGCTCGTTGTCAACGAAACCAAAGTCATACGTGCAAGGTTAATCGGTCATAAGACGACTGGAGCAAAGATTGAGGTCTTTTTGTTGAAAAAAATGGAAGGAAGAATCTGGCAGACCCTTGTGAAACCTGGTGGAAAGGTAAAAGAGGGAACTGAGATCATATTCAACGGTGCAATTGGAAAATGTGTAAAGCATTTAAACGATGGAACGAGGTACTTTGAGTTCGATGTCGAAGATGATGAACTCGAAAACATCGGTGAAATACCACTTCCGCCTTACATAAAACACACAACAACAGATCCGTCTGAATATCAGACAGTGTACGCAAAAGATCCGGAATCTGTCGCAGCTCCAACAGCAGGCCTTCACTTCACAGAAGAGTTGCTTGAAAAAATAAGTGCCATGGGTGTTAAAATATTGAAGGTAACGCTTGATGTCGGTCTTGACACTTTCAGACCGATAGAATCAAATGAGATTGAAGATCATAAGATGCACACGGAATTTTACAGAATTCCACCAGAGGTGGCTGACGAAATAGAACACAAAAAAGGGAGAGTGTTTGCAGTTGGCACGACGGTGGTTAGAACGCTTGAATCCTGGGCTAAAACCGGAAATCTTTACGGGAATACCTCTCTTTACATATATCCACCTTACAAATTCAAAGTCGTTGATGCCATGATAACCAATTTTCACATTCCCAAGTCATCTTTGATCGTGCTTGTTTCTGCATTTGCGGGGAGGGACCTTGTTATGGAAGCTTACAAATTGGCACTTGAAAATGGGTACAGGTTTTTCTCTTTTGGAGATGCCTGTCTCTTTATTTGACATGGAAAAACCAAGAGAGCGAGCGATAGAAAGGGGAATAGAATCGCTTAGCAACGCTGAACTTGTGGCGATTCTTTTGAGAACAGGGACAAAAGGTAAGTACGTCGTTGACGTTGCTGAAGAAATTCTAAAAAAATTCGAAGGTTCTTTTATCAAGATGAAAAATGCATCGCTTGAAGAATTGCGTGATGTCTCTTGCGGAATAGGCAATACAAAAGCGCTGACACTCAAGGCCGCACTTGAGATAGGCCATAGAATGTGGAAAGAATCCTTGAAAGAAAAGAAATTTCTGAAATCTGCGGACGATGTTTATGATTTTTGCAAGGACATGACCCTTATGCCAGTTGAGTATGTCAGGGTTATAGTCGTAAATTCACAACTCGGCGCCATAGCAGTAAAGGATGTGACCATTGGAACTGCGGATTCTTCTTTGATTCATCCGAGAGAAATCTTTGGCATAGCGGTTAGATACCCATCCGCCGGAGTTATCATCGTTCACAATCATCCTTCGGGAAATCCTAAACCAAGCAAAGAAGATGAAGATGTAACTCACAGAATAAAAGAAGCAGGAGAAATTCTCGGAATAAAATTACTTGATCACGTTGTTGTCGCAACAGAAGGATTTTACAGCTTTTCTAAGTCAGGCAAATTGTAATTGAGTTAGGAGGTTTCAAAGTGAGACAAATAGATTTTATGGATACGACACTCAGAGATGCACATCAATCTCTCTTGGCAACAAGAATGAAAACATCCGAAATGCTTCCCGTTTTGGAAGAAATGGATCAAATAGGTTATTATGCATTTGAAATGTGGGGTGGAGCCACTTTCGATTCGTGTTTAAGATATCTTAACGAAGATCCGTGGGAACGTTTGAAGACCATAAGAAAGTATGTTAAAAGAACAAAACTGCAGATGCTTTTGAGAGGGCAAAATATCCTCGGATATTCGAATTATCCTGACGATGTACTCGAACTCTTTGTACGTAAGATGATAGAAGATGGCATAGATGTTGTAAGAATATTTGACGCGCTCAACGATCCAAGAAATCTTGAAAAGCCAATAGAGTTTGCCAAAAAATACGGTGCCCATGTGCAAGGAGCAATAAGTTATACGGTAAGCCCGGTTCACACGATAGAAAAATACGTTGAATTTGCAAAAAAGATCGTGGATATGGGCATAGATTCAATATGCATAAAGGACATGGCCGGTCTTTTGACAGCCCCAATGGCTTATTCTCTTGTCAAAGAATTAAAGGAAAAATTTTCTCTTCCAATTGAGGTTCACTCTCATTTTACAAGTGGTCTTGCAGACGCAGCTTATTGGGCGGCAATAGAAGCAGGAGCCGATATCATAGATACCGCCACAAGTGCTCTTGCTTATGGAACGAGCCAACCTGCAGTAGAGCCTTTTGCGATGAGTTTGAAAGATAGCAAAGAATTCTCGATGAATCTTGATATGAACAAGATAAACCATGTCAACGAACATTTCATAAAGGTCAGAGCGGCCCACAAAGCAGATGATGTTTCGATGACAACGATAGATTCAAGGATCTTTTCAGCGCAGGTGCCAGGTGGAATGCTTTCAAACCTTGTAAGTCAACTTAAAGCGCAAAATGCTTTGGATAGATACGATGATGTCATGAAAGAAATTCCACAGGTAAGAGAAGATCTTGGATTTCCGCCACTTGTAACGCCTACAAGCCAAATAGTCGGTGTTCAAGCTGTCCTCAACGTTTTAAACGGCGGAAGATATAAAATGGTTACGAAAGAAACAAAGAACTACGTTAAAGGCATGTACGGAAAATCTCCGGCACCGATAAGCGAAGAGATAATCAAGAAAATACTCGGTAATGAAAAACCTATAAATGTAAGGCCTGCGGATTTACTTGAACCTGCACTTGATAAGGCAAAAAAGGAAATAGGAGATCTTGCACAAAATGATGAGGATTTACTCAGTTACGTTTTATTTCCACAAATTGCAAAACCATTTTTAGAGAAAAAGTATGTCGCAAAAGTGAAGGTTGATTTTAAGATGGTCGATGAATACACTTCCCAATTTCTACCGATATACCCTGTATAAAATGATAAAATTTGAGATCGGTGCAACTGAAATAGAAGTTGAAAAGTGCGATATAACGAAAGAAAAAGTTGAAGCCATAGTAAATGCTGCTAATTCACACCTTGCCCATGGCGGTGGTGTTGCGCTTGCCATATCAAAGGCAGGCGGACCCGATATAGATAGAGAATCGCGAGATTACATTTTCAAATACGGTCCCGTAGAAACGGGGAGTGTGGCCATAACTTCAGGCGGAAAATTAACGGCAAAATATGTCATTCATGCCGTAGGTCCTATATGGGGAGAAGGAGATGAAGATCGCAAATTATCATTGGCCTTTGAGAATGCACTCTTAAAGGCAGATGAAATGAAGATCAAAAGCATATCTTTTCCGGCCATAAGCTCAGGAATATACGGCTTCCCAAAAGATAGATGTGCACGCATTTTCTACGATACGATAAAAAGATACCTTACCAAAAGAGAGTCCCAATTGAAAATCATAAGAATGTGCCTTTACTCAGAAGAAGATTTCAAAATATTTGAGAAAGTTTTCGACGAATTTGAATGGTAACCTACCAATATTTGGCCAACACTACTTTGATCATGGGGATGTCATTTCCCGTTGAAACTACCGAAACGAGGTACTTTTGAGCAGCAGAAGCTTTGACATCGCCAGCGGTGTACCATATATTCACAATCACCGATGTCGTGGTTGGCGTAACGCTTAATGCATAATTCTTCAAAAGTTCTGCCTGATCTCCAAAAAAACTTGACACATCACTTACTTTAGACACGATGTTATGGTCAAGATAAAAATCACTCATTACCGCTACTCCTATTTGCGATAAATTGTTCGCAACTGTTAAAGTTTTAGCCTCGTTAATTGCCCTAATACCGACCGGTACAAGCGCGGATATCAAAAGCGCTATTATTGCAAGTACAATCAACAGTTCGATGAACGTAAAAGCGCCTTTCAAAATCTCACCTCTCTTTGGCCGATCGAAAGAATGCTTCGTTGGAAACTAAACGAAGCATTCTGAATTTCAATCAAGCAGGTTTAACGTTAGATGCCTGTTTTCCCTTTGGACCTTCTGTAACATCAAAAGTGACCTGTTGGTTTTCTTTTAATTCCTTATATCCCCCCGATTGAATTGCTGAGTAATGAACAAAAATATCCGTTCCATCTTCAGCCGTTATGAAACCAAATCCTTTTTTTGAATCAAACCACTTGACAGTACCTTTCATTCGTGTTGCCTCCTTAAAAATTCTGTGATTTTCTTAAACTTAAACTTAGAATTATTATATCCCTATTTTTGCAAAATTCCAAATTAGCAAATCGGAAATTCATCTTTTTGAATATACGTGTAGTTTTTCATCAAGCACGCCGTTCGGCAACATCCAATCCTCATGATATTTCCCAATTTCTTCCATCTGATAACGCACGCATACTTTTCAATTTCCTTTGCAGTAATCATCAATCCAATGTCCATCCAGCAGATCTTTTTCGTAAAACATCTTCATCGGACAAACGTTGTACCATTTGCATGTTTTCATCTTTTTCACCTTTTTTACTCTTTCATTATGATGACATCATATTTATGAGATTCAATTCAAATCGGAGATTATCTTTGAAAAACTACGATTTTAGGAGATAAAGAACGTTATTTCCCGAATGAGGTCCAAAATCATTTATTATCACACTTGTTTAAAGATGTAAATACATATATAATCTTTACATACTTGTATATATACCAATATAAGTTTATTAAATTCGGAGGTGTGATTTGCCAAACTTTGAAGAGATAGAAGAACTTGAAACTGAGAAATCAAACCCTAAAACTTTAGAAATAGATACAATGGATCCTCTTTCAATTTCAAAAATTATGAACGAAGAAGACAAAAAAATAGCGCTGGCAGTCGAAAAAGTTTTAGAACCGATATCGAAGCTTGCAGAAAAGATATCAGATGCGATAAAAGGTGGGGGAAGATGTGTTTACGTTGGAGCCGGCACTTCAGGTCGTGTTGCTATGATAGACGCGGTTGAGACAGTGCCAACGTTCGATTTACCGGTCGGAACTTTTATGACAATTTTGGCTGGCGGACCTGATGCGATGATAAGGTCCTTGGAAAATGTTGAGGATGACTGGGGAGGTGGTGCTAAGGAGATCGTTAAAAACGGAATTTCATACAAAGATGTCGTTGTCGGAATTTCGGCAAGCGGAAGGACGCCTTTTGTCATGGGCGCAATTGAAAAAGCGAAACAACTGGGAGCCATAACCGGATCTGTGTCAAATGTCAAAAACGCTAAGTTGTCTTCTATGGTTGATATATCCATAGAAGTCGTAACCGGTCCTGAAGTAGTCACGGGTTCAACACGTCTCAAAGCCGGAACAGCACAGAAAATGGTTTTAAACATGTTAAGCACGATCTCGATGATAAGGCTTGGTAAGGTATACAAAAATCTCATGGTCGACGTTACACCTATAAACGAAAAGCTCGTCATAAGGGCGATAAATATAATCGTCAATGCAACCGGGATATCCAAAGAGAAAGCTGAAATGCTTTTAAGAGAATCCAAAATGAGACCGAAGGTGGCCATAGTAATGGCCTTAACCAATTCTTCTTTAAAAGAAGCAGAGAAATTGCTTGAGAAGAGTTCTGGAAGTGTGAGGAATGCGATAAAAAAAGTTTAATTATCCCAGCAATGGGAATTTTAGATTGGAGGGTTGAAAATGAATAAAAAGGTATTGGCAATTTTAATGATTTTATCTGTCATTTCCTTTGTTGTGCTTGCGGCCTTGCCATCTGATCCTTTCACCGAAGCATCTAATCTTTTTCAAGGACCCGGAAAATACGGTGGAACGTTGTATTTAGTGCTCGGATCTGAACCTCAATCTTGGAACTATTATGGAACTTTGTCTGCTGCAGCATACACTGTTGATGGTGAATTGTTTAGTCCTCTTGTACAAGCCAACCCAATAACAAATGAAGTTGAACCAGCTTTAGCTTCAAGTTGGGAAATTTCTTCAGGTGGAACAGAGGTTATTTTCCATCTAAGACATGTTTTGTGGTCAGATGGAGTTCCGTTTACGGCTGATGATGTGCTCTTTACCTTCAACGACGTTGTGATGAATAAACATGCATTGGGAAATGAATGGGATAGATTCACAATAGACGGTACGCCTATTAAATGGGTGAAAATAAACAATTACACAGTCGCGGCATTACTTCCAAAACCTTATGGCGCTTTTTTTTCTGTTTTAGAGCCGGCTTTTATCCTGCCTGAACACATACTCGCTAAATATTTACCAAAATACAATCCTAAAGTTACGGACCCTTCTTATTATAATCAGGCGTGGACCGTAAGTACTCCTCCCGATCAAATTGTTGGAACGGGACCTTATGTACTTGAAAAATACATACCAGGCCAAGAAGTTATTCTAAAGCGAAATCCAAATTTCTGGGAAGTCGATCCTTACGGAAATCAGCTTCCATATTTTAACGAATTGGATTTTCTAATAGTCAAAGATCCTCAAACACAACTTGCAATGTTTCAATCAGGACAAATAAGTTGGCTTGGCATAAGTGCTTCTCAGTTCCCATACCTCAAGCAAAAGCAACTATCTGGAGCTCCCTTTATTGTTTATAACACACTTTCAAGTGGTCAAGCAACTCCTCATCCTTTTATAACTTTCAATTTTGATGATAAAAATCCTAATCTAAGATCGCTATTTAGAAATTTACAGTTCAGAGAAGCAATGGAATATGCACTTGATAGAAATAGAATAATAAACGAAGTATACAATGGCCTTGCAAATTTTACGGGAGATATACCTGCTGTTTTACCGGGAAACGTGTTTTACGATCAAGCAGCATCGTCTCTTGCAAGGAATTTTAATCTTGATGCCGCAAACGGAATATTGGATTCTCTTGGGCTCAAAATGGGGCCAAATGGCATAAGGCAATTTTCTGACGGTCAGCCAGTTGAGTTTAATCTTCTTACATGGGCCAATAGCCCAACTATGGCTGGAATAGCCCAAATATACCAAAAAGATTTAAAACAGATAGGAATAAAGTTGAATCTACAGATATTGGATATCAGTGTTACATATCAATTAGCACTCGCAGGTAATTTCGATGCGGCTTTGTTAAGTTGGGGAGATCAGCCAGATCCCGCTTTGAGAACTCCTATATGGAGTCCCGGATACCCACTTTATATAAATCACCTTTCTACAATGGAAGCTAACACTCAAAAGCCATTGTTTGATCATATGCTTTGGTGGGAAAAGATCGTATATAACGATTTTGCTCAAGGTCAGGCTCAGATGACACTTGCAGAAAGGGTAAAATATTACGATCAGTGGGAAGAGATTTATGCGACAGAGATCCCATATATTTTTGTTGCCGTTCCAAATACGCTTATAGCTGTTCAAAATAACATAGGTAATTTCTTTATAGCTAAAAATGGTCAGATAGCATTTACAACCTATACGACATTTTTGAAATGAACTGAAATACGGGCGAGTACATATACTCGCCCTTTACTTAAGAGGTGAGATAATGCTGTCTTATATAATTCGTAGAATATTAATAATGATTCCAATGATGTTTGTAATCTCTGTGATATGTTTCACGATTATAAAGTTACAACCTGGAAGTTATATAAGTCAATATCTCGAAAATGGCAGAGTATCTCCACAGACTGTCCTCATGTTGAAGAAAACTTTAGGTCTGGATAAACCAGCGATAGAACAATATTTTTACTGGTTGGGTAATATAGTTTTGCACGGTAATTTTGGATATTCTTTTGCCTATCAAATGCCAGTAACAGATCTGATATGGCAATATATGGGATGGACAGTTGTTGTCTCTCTGCTTTCAATGGCCTTCACGTGGCTCTTAGCCATACCATTGGGAATTTATTCGGCACGTCATAGGTATGGAGTAGGTGATTATGCGGCAACTTTCTTAGGATACATTGGAATGTCAATACCAGACTTCTTTTTGGCGTTATTGTTAATGTATTTAGCTCTATCACTTGGTAGTCGATCGGTGGGAGGACTTTTTTCAGTCCAATACGTTGGAGAACCATGGTCAGTTGGAAAATTCATAGATTTATCTAAACATCTTTGGATACCAATGATAGCCATAGGCGCAGGTGGCATAGGGGGACTTATGAGGATCATGCGTGGCAACATGATGGACGTTTTGAATTCTCCGATGATCCTATCTTTAAAAGCACGCGGTATAGGAGAAAAAAATGTAACATGGAAACATGCCGTGAAAAATGCGGTAAATCCATTAGTAACAATAGCTGGCATGTCGTTGCCAGGCGTTTTTAGTTCTACGATAATTGCTTCAATTGTTTTAAATATACCTACGATGGGACCATTTTTCTATAGTGCTTTGATGAATCACGATCAATATCTTGTAATGGCTTATCTTTTGTTACTCGCACTATTGCTTCAAATTGGTAACTTGCTTGCGGATATAGCACTTGCGTTTGTTGATCCACGCATAAGATACACTTGAGGTGAATGCTATGAAAAAGAAGGATAATTCTAAAGAAGTGACCGATTTTCAAAGGATGTTAAAAGTACTTTTAAAGAATCCCTTTAGCGTCGCCGGAATGATAATACTTGTGATAATGTATTTGATGACTCTTTTTGCTCAATTTATATCTCCGTATAATTTTACAGATATGCATAAATACTTATATTTACCTCCTACGCCTATACATTGGATCGGCCCGAACGGAAATTTTCATATAATACCTTTTGTTTATGGAGTAAAAGAAGAAAGAAATCCTATAACGTATGCAATGGAGTTTACCGTCGATAAAAGCGAAATATATCCGATACATTTTTTTGTGCGCGGTGAAAGTTATGAATTTTTAGGATTATTTAAGACAAATGTACATTTATTCGGTATAAATCCAAATGCTCATGGAATGATCGCACTTTTTGGAACTGATAGATATGGACGGGATTTGTTTTCAAGAACGATAGTTGGTGGCCAGGTGTCAATGACAGTGGGACTTCTTGGAATAGCCATAAGTTTTGCAATAGGAATAATCATAGGCTCTTTATCCGGATATATAGGTGGAACATTTGATCTGATAATACAAAGATTTATAGAAATACTTATGTCTTTTCCAACCTTGCCTTTATGGCTTGCACTTAGCATGATAATTCCTCCGAGTTGGCCTTCTACATGGGTATATTTTGGAATTGTAACTGTACTTTCTCTTCTGGGTTGGACAGGTCTTGCAAGGGTTATAAGAGGAATGACACTAAGTATAAAAGAAAAGGATTTTATTTCTGCTGCCAAATTATCTGGTCAGACAAGATTGAAGATAATAATTCACCATATATTGCCAAACATCATGAGTTATATAATCGTTGTGGCTACTTTATCAGTTCCTGGAATGATTCTTGCAGAAAGTGCTATGAGTTTCCTTGGCCTTGGTATAAAACCGCCAATGACAAGTTGGGGATTGCTTTTAAGTGATGCCGAAAGCCTTGAATCAATAGAACTTCATCCTTGGTTTTTGATTCCAGGTTTATTCATAATAATTGCCGTGCTTTCGTTTGTGTTTGTTGGCGATGCTTTAAGGGATGCATTTGATCCTTATCAGTATGAAAGAAAGTAAGGTGTTGAATTTGGCATTACTTACAATGAAAAATGTTACCATTACTTTTAAAACAAGTAGAGGAGATTTGTTAGCAATAGATGATATTTATTTTGAATTAAACAAGGGAGAAACTCTTGGCCTGGTAGGAGAGACTGGATCTGGTAAAACTGTAACCTCTCTTTCCATAATGAGATTACTTCCATTCAACGCAAAAATTTCAGGAGAAATATTCTTCGATAAAACAGATATCTTAAAACTTTCTGAAAATGAAATGGATGAAATAAGAGGAAAAAAAATATCCATGATATTTCAGGAACCGATGACGGCATTTGATCCACTTTTTACCATAGGCCAACAATTTTCTGAAGTCCTGCTTAAACATGAGAATGTTAGTAAGGAAGAAGCGAGGCAAAGGACAATTAAGATGCTTAAATTCGTTGGAATCCCAGAACCAGAACAGCGCTTTAATCAATATCCACATGAATACAGTGGCGGTATGATTCAAAGAGTTATGATAGCACTTGCTTTATTGACAAATCCAGAGCTTGTCATTGCTGATGAACCTACAACAGGTCTTGATGTAACTATACAAATGCAAATCTTGAACCTTATGAAAAAAATTCAGAAAACATCAAACTTATCTATGATATTTATAACACACGATCTTGGAGTGATATCCAAAATGGCAAACAAAATAATCGTCTTATATCTTGGAAAGATACTTGAAATTGGTACTGTTGCAGATGTAATTTTTTCTCCAATCCATCCATACACAAAGGGCTTAGTCTCATCGATTCCAACTCTTAGAACAAACAAATCTGAAAGACTTTATTCTATCCCAGGAAATGTTCCTTCTTTAAATGAAATAGGGAAGGGATGTAGATTTTATTCAAGATGCCCAGTTAGAATGGATATATGTAAAGACAAAACACCTCAATTATCTGAATATAATAGTGGACATTTTGCAGCTTGTTGGGTTGCTAATAAAAATAAAGTTGGGTGAACTCTAATGAATGAAGAACTTATAATTGCTGATAATTTAAAAGTATACTTTCCCATTCGACGTGGCATTTTTTTACAAACAATCGGTTACGTAAAAGCCGTCGATGGAATAAATTTAACTGTGATGAAAAATCAAGATCTTTCAATAGTTGGCGAGAGCGGAAGTGGGAAAACAACGTTGGGTAAAGCTATAGTTGGTCTTATAAGGCCGACAAAAGGTAACGTTTTTTACATGTTCAACAACAAAAATTTTGATATGTCACAAAATTTACCGATAGAAATTAGACAAAGTGTTCAAATGATCTTTCAAGATCCGTTTTCATCGCTTAATCCAAGATTGAAAATTATAGATACTTTAAAAGAAGCACTTGAAATAAGAAATATTTTCAAATCAAGAAATGACATAATTGATTATCTTGGAGATTTACTTCAAAAAGTAGGGCTTAAACGAGAATACTTATACAGATATCCACATGAATTTAGTGGTGGGCAAAGGCAAAGAATATCCATTGTAAGAGCAATCTCAATGAAACCAAAAGTAATAGTTCTTGATGAACCAACATCGTCTTTAGATGTTTCAGTTCAATCCCAAGTTTTAAATTTACTTCAAGACATAAAAAGAGAATATGATTTAACTTACATTTTTATAACTCATAACATATCTGTGGCAAAGTATATGGGGCAAAAAATAGCTGTGATGTACTTGGGCAAAATTGTTGAAATAAATGAAGCGGATAATTTGATAAATGCGCCACTTCATCCTTATACCAAATTGTTGCTTTCAGCGGTTATTGAAGTTCAAAGTGAACACGTTGAAAAAGAATTGAAAATTGGAGAACCTCCGAGTCCTGTAAATATCCCATCTGGTTGTAGATTTAGAAACCGTTGTCCTTTTGCTATGGAAATATGCGAAAGAACCGAACCAGAACTTATTGAACATGAAAACGCATTGGTGGCATGTCATTTATACTCAGATCTCAAAAATAAGCCATAACTCATTATATACTCAAATAACAAGCACAATTAAGAATAAGATTACATTTATCTTTGACAGATTCCTATTGAGAAACTAACTACATTCGAGTTAGAATATCTCTATAGTCAAATTCTAAATAGCGTAATCAGTATGAATATTTTAATATCTATTGGAAAGGAGTGTTTTAAATGAAAAGATTTTGGTTATTCGTTATTGTCGGAGTTATATTGAGTGTTTCCGTTTTTGCCGCAGGATCATATTCATATCTCGCTCAATATGGTCCTGGAATTGTCAATTGGGGACCAAATGTCAAATCCGGAGGGACTTTGGTTTTGGCAGAAGGTCAAGGCACCGAAATGCCTTACAACATCAATCCGTTATCTCCGTTTCCATTGCAAATAACGCCGTTGATATACGAGCCGTTGTTCTACGTTAACGAGGCAAATGGAGCCGTAACGGGTTTGCTTGGAACTAAATACGAATGGACAGATAATAACCTTGAATTGGTTGTGACGACAAGAAGCGGCGTTAAATGGTCAGATGGGAAATCTTTCAGTGCGTCCGATGTTGTCTTTACGTTTAATCTCTTAAAAAAATATCCGTCAATGGACAGCAGCGGAATATGGTCCAATGTTTCGGGTCTTCAAAGCGTAGCGGCAAGCGGAACGAATACCGTCATCTTCAAGTTTTCAAAGCCCAACGTACCGCAATTCTTCTACATAGCAATGCAGCCAATTGTGCCGGAGCATATATGGGCAAATATCAAAGATCCGACGACTTACACAAATCCAAACCCTGTTGGAACGGGTGCGTTTCTTTTCAAAAGTTATACGCCGTCCAATGGAGACGAGGTTGTCGTTAAAAATCCGAATTATTGGATGAAAGGCAGACCGTATATCGATGAATTGGTGATCAAAAGTATGTTGACAAATCAATCCGCTTTTCTCGAATTACTCAAAGGCAATGCGCAATGGGGAGAATTTTACGCTCCGGACCCACAAACGACATGGATTGCAAAGGATCCTCAAAATAACAAGATATGGTGGCCGGCTGAAGGCTCAAACGCGTTGTTTTTCAACACACAGGCTGGATTTCCCTTTAGCAACGCCACTTTCAGAAAAGCCATTTCCATTGCCATAAACAAGAAAGATCTTGAAGACAAAGCTTATTTTGGAGCCGGCGGTTACAATGTAAGCCCAACCGGGATAATTCCGTCACAACAAAAAGAATGGATGGATCCGACCTTAACTGCTATGGCGTCTGAACTTAACACTTACAATCCGCAAAAAGCCGTTGAAATGCTCGCATCGATTGGAATTGTAAAGAATTCTTCTGGTCAACTTGTTGGACCGAACGGAAAAGCACTTCCATCTTTGACGATCAGCGTTGTTTCCGGATGGACAGATTTCATAACGATGGCGAATATTATATCGAGCGAATTACAATCGATGGGATTCAACGTTGTTGTGAATCAGGAAACTTATAACAGCTTCATTTCAAGCCTGATGAGCGGAACTTATCAAATGGCTCTTTGGGGATTAAACGGTCCTGCTCCTTATTACATATATTATGCCAATTTCAATCCAACGCTTTCGGCCACTAAGATAGGGGCAACGGCAATTTCGGGTTACACCAGATACACCAATCCTTTGATAACGGCGGCATTAACAACATATGCTCAGACGACAAATCTTAGACTTCAACAGCAGGCAATGTACACGATAGAAAGAATAATCCTTTCGGAAATGCCGTTTGTCACATTGACAAATTCAACTGGATTCCAATTTTTCAACACGAAGACATTCACGGGCTTTCCGTCTAACGACAACATCTATTCGGCAAGTGGATCTCTTGAACCTGGGTCTTATGATGGATACATCGAGGCACTGAACGTACATTTGAAATGAAATATCCGAGTGCCTCGTATGAGGCACTCTACTTGTTGTTATAAAGGAGGAGAATATGGGAAAGAACGATTCTGAAACATTGCAAGAGCATTGGACTCATACTGATACTCTTGCTTTTGTATCATTTGCGCTTGGTTTATTACTTGAAAATTATATTTTCAGTCTTGCCGCCATAGCAACAGGCTGGGTTGAGATGCCTAAATTTTTACAATCATTACTCTTGTCATGGGCTCCTCTATGGCTTATTATTGGCATAGCAGTTGCGGGTCCTTTGTCGGATCATTTTGGGCGTAAGAATACTTTTTATCTCACCATGTTTCTTTACGCAATCGGAGCGGTTGGTTTAATTTTCAGCTATTCTTATCCTTTGATTCTGATCTTCCTTGCCATAATGCTTTTTGCGGCCGGAGGAGAGATGAACACCATAATGGTAGCATCGCACGAAATGATGCCAAACAAACATAGAAGCAAGGCGATGTTCATGGAGTTGAATTTCATAAACGTCGGCGGATTGTTGCTTGCAATTGTTGCACTTTCAAGTGCTTACAATTCGGTTGCATTCCAGCGCGGAATGATAGCCGCCGCTTTTTTGGCAGTACTTGCGATCCTGTTTTTCACGAGGACAAAGTTGCCGGAGTCCATTCGTTGGCTTGAAAGCAGGGGTAAACACGACAAAGCTCAAGAAGAGATTAAAAAGCATTACAGCAAAGACGAATACGATGCAAGACAGCAAGTTATAAAATCATCCATGATGAATAATCATGCCAATTCGACATCTGCGTTCGTGAAACTGTTTGCAACTATTGCAACTGCATTTGCGGGAGCAGCCGGATTTGGTCTTCTGACTTACGTATTAGGTCCAAGCTACTTCAAGGCTTCAACCGCATGGATCATTCTTGTAACGATGGCGGCGGAATTTGGGATTGGCTTCATAGGGCTCGGAGCCGACAAATGGAGTCGCAAAAATCTTTTACTCATAGGATACGCAGGAACATTTGCGATGACGCTAATCGCGTATTTTACGGTCGGAGTTTGGTCAAAAGAACTTTTATTCTTTTTCGTTTTGTTGATAATTTTGAACGCATTCAACGGTATAGGATACCTGACGGAGGATACTTTAAAGGGAGAAGTTTGGCCCACAAAGGTAAGGGGAACTTACACGGCAATAGTGCGATTTGTAAGTATAGGTCTTTACATAGTTACGATTTATCTCACACAAAATTTGAATCTTTCTCAATATATGTTGTTTAATTTGGTTGTATGGGGAATCGGTCTTGCAGGTGCCGTCGTTTGGTTTGTTTGGGGTAATGAAACCGGAAGGAGAACGGTCCTCGAGGTTGCGTCCGGTCAAAATAAATGAGGGAGGGATAATTTGAATGTAAAAAGATTGCCAGCATCACGTCTTGATGAAGTCGTTAAATTGGCCGATCGTGTTTTCAAACCCAAAGATGGATCTATGGGTAAGAATTTTCCCATCCTTTTTTCAAAGAAAAATGCCCACAACATTTTGATTGTGGAAGATGACGGGGAAATAGTTTCAATGGTTGGAATGTATTACGCTTATGCTCAAATTTTTACATCACGGATAAAGGTAGCTTTTATCGGTTCTGTATGTACGGATGAAGAGCACAGAGGAAAAGGATACGCAACAACAATGACCTATGAAGCTGCACAGATCGCGTTGAAAAATGACGCTGTTCTCATGATGATTCATGGCGATAACGATATTTACAGAAATTTTGGGGCCGTTGATGCCGGTACCTATTTCACGATTAAAATTATGCCAAGGTACAATTCACATTCATCTGCTTTTAAAAAAGCGATGACATACGATGATCTCAAGAAAATGGCCATATGGCATTCGAAAGAGCCCGTGAGATTCATACGTTCTTTTTCAAATTTTAAAACTTTTTATGATGTTGGCCATGCATGGGACGGTCAGGCGAAAACTTTCATAAACGATTCTGCTTACATCACGGTCGTGAAAAAGGAAGATGTTAATCATTGCATAGAATTCGCCGGTGATCCGAATAGCGTGGCGATGCTAATTCAAAGTTTTTCAAATGAATTTGGAGAAACGATGGTACATTTGAATTCAAACAACAAAGATTGTGTTTCAAGGTTGTTGTCGGAAACGCCACAGCGAAGAAAGTTTCACGGCACAATGAGAGTGCTGGATAAATCCAAACTTTTAGATCAACTGAAAGATTATCTTGATGAAGCCATAAGTGGCACCGATAAAGGCGCGTTGGTCGCCAAATTATTCACTTTTGACGACTCTGATTTCACAAAGATCGTCTTTGGATCAACAGAGAGTATGCCTGAATACACGTCGGAAATCTTTCCCATTCCGTTGCCGGATTATCATGGTATGGATTACATTTAAAAAGGCACTCTGTTAAATCCATTTGGCCTTTACAAGAGAGGTAAATATGAAGATAAAAATTGGAATAGAAAATTTTGTTCAAAACGTTAAAATCCAAAAGCATTTCGCGCTTCTCACAAATCCAACCGGAATCTCGAGCGATTTGAAAGCGGACCTTGATTTGCTTGTAGAAAACAACGTAAATGTTGTAAAACTTTTTGGTCCGGAGCATGGTATTTCGGGAGCGGAAGCAGATGGAATAAAGGTTGAAAATGAAGTAGAACCAAGGTATAAAATTCCCATTTATTCTCTTTACGGCAGCCATCTAAGACCGACTGACGAAATGTTGGACAGAGTGGATGCCGTTATCTACGACATTCAAGATGTTGGTCTTAGATTTTACACGTACATCTACACACTTGCTTACATGATGGAAGAATGCGGAAAACGTGGAATCAAGGTGATTGTACTTGACAGGCCAAATCCACTTTCTGCAAAAATTGAAGGTCCTGTCATAAAAAAGAAATTCGAATCATTTGTAGGAGGTTATGGATTGCCGCTTAGATATGGCCTTACAATCGGAGAGCTTGCAACTTATTACAACGACTTTTTCAAGATGAATGTCGATCTTGAAGTTGTTAAAATGGAAGGTTGGTCTTCGATGTATTACGATGAAACGGGACTTTTATGGAATACACCGTCTCCAAATCTACCTTCACTTGAGCACACGATACTTTACGAGGGATTTTGCTTGCTTGAGGGAATAAACGTGTCTGTGGGTCGTGGCACTGTCCATCCTTTTAAGTACATAGGGGCTCCGTGGATGGATGATCGAATTTATGAAGAGATGCAAAAAATTCCGCATCCTGGAATCGAATTCAGAAAAAGAGCGTTCATACCGCTGACATCAAAATACAAAGATGAAAGGTGCAATGGTCTTGAATTCTTTGTAACGGACAGAAACAAGATAAGGCCGATCGAATTTGCGCTGAACTTCATCCGAATCATTAAAAATACATATCCTCAAAAATTCGAATGGGAAATCGCAAACGGAAAATATCATTTCGATCTTTTGATAGGAGACGCAAAGTACAGAGAAGGTATTGATGAAGGTCAAAGTGGAGAGGATTTATCTAAACTTTGGATCGATGAAGTTAGGGAATTCAAACGAATTGCTTCGAAATATTTCATTTATAGAAGGTGATCCATGAACTTTTTAAGTGTGCTTTTGCCTGAAGAGATCGTACGTGAAGAAAAGGCTGGGAATTTTGAAACGGCAAAAAAAATCTTGAAGGAAAGACTGTCTGAAAAATTGCCGGAACCTTTGAGAAAAAGGTTTGAATACGAATTTGAAAGAATAGATAGGATCGTAAAGGACTACCCTTACGATGAAAGAAAAGCAGAGGATTTATTTTATAAATCCATCAATCACGCATCTCAAGGAGAATTTGAACATCTTGTTCAAAATGGCATGCTTGACTACATGCTTATAGATGGAAAAAGATATTTTGAAAAAAGATTCGTTCAAAATCTTACATTTCAAAGCGCAGATTACGCCAAGAGGTATGAAAACAAGAGAAATGAGGTAAGGGAACTTGTAAATGGAAGGATTTCAGAGCTTGTAAATGGCGATAAACCTCGAAGATACACGGTAACCGCTGAAGAGTCTTTGACTCTGAAGAAAGATTTAGACGCCAAACTGTTAAAGTGTTGGTTACCATTTCCAATGGAAAAGTCTCCGATCTTATCTGCAAAGGTAATCGATTGCGATCACGATTATAAACTTTCTTCCAAATCAGAAAATGTAACCTTGTACATGGAGGACAAACCTCAAGTTGGTACCACATTTAAGGTGAAGTTCGAATACACGATTGAAGAACAAATTTCAAAGGTAGATCCTTTGAAAGTATCAAAAAATGTACCAAAAAGATACCTTAAAGAGATCCCGCCGCACATCGTTTTCAGTCCTTACGTTAAAAGTTTGACTTCTGATATCGTTGGCAAAGAGGAAAATCCTTATCTCAAAGCAAAGAAGATATATGAATGGATCACTCAAAACGTAAAGTATTCTTACATGCATGCCTATTCTACCTACGATGTTTCTCTTGTCGATTTTGCGATATCAAATCTTAAGGGAGATTGCGGTGTTCAAGCCTTAACTTTCATCACAATGTGCAGAATAGCCGGAATTCCATCAAGATGGGAATCGGGTTGGTTCATAAATCCGATAGATGCGAGTCCTCACGATTGGGCGTATTTTTACGTTAAACCATACGGTTGGCTTCCTGTGGATCCATCATTTGGAGGATCGAGAAGCGGTGAATTGAGAGATTTCTACTTTGGAAATTTAGATGCTTTTAGAATGATCGCAAATTCAAACTTCATGGTTGATTTTGATCCTCCCAAAAAATACATACGTTCGGATCCTTACGATAATCAGGTTGGCGAACTGGAAACAGAAAAAGAAAATATCTATTACGGGGATTTTGAAACAAAGATAGATGTCATTTCTTTCCAAAAATCACTTTAAGGAGGGGTAAAATGAAAAAGTCTTTTGTTTTCGTCGTTTTAGTTTTAGCGATGGTAGTTTCGCTCTTTGCAACCAACAGCTTGGATACAAACACACAAGGTGCAATCATGCCAACAAACACGTCTTACAAGTATGGTGGAACGGTTTTTGTGGTAAATTCGGGCCTTCAGACTCCCTTTAGCATAAACCCACTTTCTCCTCAGGCCCAATTGCCAGTTGTCCCAGAGATCTATGAATCTCTCTTTTACGTTAACAGCATAACAGGTCAGATAACACCACTACTTGGAACAAAATATTCGTGGGAAGATGACAACTTAAAGTTAGTCGTCACAACGAGAAAAGATGTCAAGTGGAATGATGGTTTTGATTTCACCGCAAATGATGTTGCTTTTACATTTAACTTAATAAAGAAATATCCGTCCTTTGACACAAGTGGGATTTGGAAAAATTCCGGTCTTGAAAGTGTAGAAGCTTCTGCAAATACAGTTATTTTCTCATTCTCCAAGAAAAACACACCTTTGATTATCAACATTTTTGAGCAATATATAGTGCCAGAGCACATATGGTCAAAGATCAACGATCCGATGACTTTTACAAACACAGATAATCCTGTTGGAACAGGACCCTTTCTCTTCAAAAGCTATTCTCCAGACAATCAAACTGCGGTGATCGCCCAAAATCCGAACTATTGGATGCCCAACAGACCTTACGTTGACAAAGTCGTTATACAAAATGTCAATTCGAACAATACAACTCTACTTATGATGCTCAAACACGAAGCTGACTGGGGATCATCATACTTTCCGGATATAATGAACGTATGGGTGAACAAAGATCCAGAAACGAATAAGATCTTCTGGCCTGTGAATAATTTTAACGCGCTCTACGTCAACACTCAAAAATATCCATTCGACAATCCAACGTTCAGGAAGGCCATTTCTTTTGCAATAGACAAGAATGATGTTGAGCAAAAGGCTTACTTTGGCATAGGTGGTGTGGCAAACCCCACAGGTATAGTTCCTGCTCAAATAAATGAGTGGTTAGATCCAACTTTGACCGCTCTTGCTTCTGAATTAAATACCTACTCTCCTCAAAAGGCTGAGAGTTTGCTTGCCTCTATAGGTTTTAAGAAAAATTCAGCTGGTCAGCTCACAGATCCAAGTGGAAAAGTTCTACCCACATTTAAAATTCTCGTCGGTGCTGGATGGACTGATTTCATAACTCAAGCTCAAATAATATCCGAAAATCTTTCGAAGATTGGAATAAGTACCGTCATCGATCAAGCACCATGGTCTGCGTACATTTCGTCTTTGATGAGCGGTACTTATGATATGGCGGTATGCTGGGGTGTTTCAGGTCCTACTCCTTATTACGTTTATTATCAAAGACTGAACCCAGCTTTTTCGGCCTCAAAGATCGGCGAATCGGCCTTGTCCAATTATTCGAGATACACGAATCCTTTGATAACAGATGCCCTTAAAGTTTACGCTCAAACAAGCGATCTCAGACTTCAAAAACAGGCCATGTACACAATCGAAAGAATAATTCTCGATGATGTACCATTCATTCCTCTCACCAACAGAACGAATTTTTCGAATTTCAGCGCAGAAAAATTCGTTGGATGGCCATCCGATTCCAATCCATATTGCGCTGGCGGTACAACAAATGGTCAGGGTGGAGAGATCATCCTTTTGAATATTCATCTAAAATAGATATGGGGGATATCCCCCATATCTTTGATAAAGAGGTGTGATATGTCAGAAAAGGTTGAAATACTTTTAAAATCCATGAGTAACGAAGAAAAGATAGGACAGATCATGATATGCGGATTTGATGGTACCGTACCTTCTGATCACATAAAAAGTCTCATAAGAGATTATCATCTTGGTAACGTGATCCTTTTCAAAAGAAACATAGAAAGTGCTCATCAGGTTAAAAAACTAACCTCTGAATTACAAAGGATATCGAAAATACCTCTTACAATGGCAATCGATCAGGAAGGAGGCATAGTTACACGTTTGACAGAACCTTTTACCGTTTTTCCGGGCAACATGGCAACGGCTGCCACAAATGATCCAAACAACGCATATTTAACAGGTCTTGTCATGGCAAAAGAAATGCGCGCAGTAGGGCTTAACTGGAATCTTGCGCCTGTTGTCGATGTGAATGATTTGCCACAAAATCCTGGAATAGGAGTCAGAAGTTATTCTGACGATCCTAAAGTCGTTGCGAGATACGCATCCGAATTTGTGAGAGGCCTTCATGATGGCCATGTGGCGGCATGCGCAAAGCATTTTCCCGGAAAGGGGCATAGTTCAAAAGATGCTCACTTTGAGATGCCTGTTGTGGACAGAACATTAGACGATCTTGTCAGAATAGAACTTTATCCATTCAAAGAGCTTATAAGAGATGGTGTTGATTCCGTAATGCCTTCTCACGTTTATTACCCTGCACTTTGTGAAAGTGAAAACATGCCTGCAACTTTGTCATCTTCTGTCATGACCGATTTGCTCAAAAAGCAAATGGAATTTGGCGGAGTTACGGTTACCGATGATCTTGAGATGGGTGGGATAACAGGTAACCTAAAAGCTTACGAAGCGGCTTGGAAATCTCTGCTTGCCGGGGCTGACATGTTGATGGTATGCCATACCTTTGAACAGCAAGTTAAAACTTTTGAAAACTTAATTCAAATGGTCAAATTCGGCGATATGCCCATTGAAAGGGTCAATGATGCGGTAAGGCGTGTACTTACGATGAAAGAAAATCTCGGCCTTCTTGACGGGAAATTGATCATAGAATCGGAGATAGGATCAGCAGAGAATCTTGAAATTGCGCAAGATATAGCGAAAAAATCCATAACGCTTGTGAGAAATATGGATAATCTGATCGACAAAATTGGAAACACGAGAGTATTGCTGATCTTTCCAAGAGATCTTGCCATCACCAATGTAGAAGAAAACACCGGTGGTATTTCCGAGATCGAGAAAATCTTCAAAGAAAAAGATAAAAAGATAGAAGCTTTTTACATATCTTCAAAGCCAAAAGCAGATGAGATAGAGGAAAGCGTGAAAATGTTAGATAACTTCAATGGTATCGCCATCATAGGAACGCTCAACGCTCATCTGATAGAGGAATGGAAAAGATTGGTCGATGCTGTTACCAACGTAAAGCCTGAGTCAACTCTGATATTATCCCTTAGAAATCCATACGACTGTGTTATGAATGGTGTAAGAAACTCAGTTGCACTTTACAATTATTCTTCACTGTCTCAAAGGGCCTTCGCCGAAATGGTATTAAATGGCGAAAAATTTACCGGGAAGGTCCCGATCATGTTATGAATAGGCTCGATGAGATCTTTCAAGATGCAATATCGGACGGTACATTTCCGGGTGGGGTGTTACTCGTCGGAGACCATGAACGCGTACGCTTTGAAAAATCATACGGCACTTTATCAAAAGATTCTAAAGAGGATGTATCCATCGATACGGTGTATGATGTGGCTTCAATGACCAAAGTTGTGGCAACAACGCCAGCCATCATGAAATTGATCGAAGACGGAAAATTAAGATTGTACGATCCTGTAAAACTTTTCGTCGATGGATTTGAGACAGACGAAAAGAGAGAAATAAGAATTTTTCATCTTCTCACACATACATCCGGCCTTCCTCCCTATTCTGAAGGATGGAAATATGCGCGAGATCGAGAATTATTGAAAATCATAAACTCAACGGTTCCAATAAACCCAATCGGCACGAAGTACGTTTATTCTTGTCTGAACTTCATAACTTTGATGGAAGTTGTTGAGAATATAACTTCTCGCAAATTCGATGATTTTGTCATGTCAGAAATTTTCAATCCTCTTGAGATGGTCTACACGACGTTTAAACCACCAAAAAACTGGAAAATAGCACCTACATCGGAGAGAGAAGGGAGGATCTTGCGCGGAGAAGTCGATGATGAACTTGCATATTATTTAGGCGGTGTAAGTGGCAACGCAGGACTCTTTTCAAATGCAAGAGATCTTTACAACTACGCAAAAATGTACCTTAATTCTGGTAAGCACGGCGATCGAAAGATCTTCGCGAAAGAAACGATAGACACTTTTACACGCGAAACTTTTAACGATGGGCAAAATCGTAGAGCACTCGGTTGGGACATGAAGGGATTGGCATGTTCTTGCGGAGATCTTATGACTAATAAAGCCTTTGGCCATACTGGGTTTACTGGCACTTCCATATGGATAGATCCAGAAACAGATGTAATTGTGATCTTGCTTACAAACAGAGTGAACATTTCAAGAAGAGAAAATCAAGACAAGATCATAAGATTCAGACCATTAATCCATAACTACATCGTGGCAAATATGGAGGCTCTCGGTGAATGAAATAGAGTACCTTAAAGAGATAATCGATAAGCACGAAAGGAAGATCCTCGGGATGATGTCGGGAACATCTGCAGATGGCGTTGATTTGGTTTTGGTGTCCGTAAGTGGATGTTCAAAGTCGACGAGATGCACGATAAAAAATGCTCTTCACGTTGATTATCCGGATGAGCTGAAAAAAAAGATCTTGAAGGCCATGGAAGATAATGCACTGATGAGAGACGTGTGCAGTTTGGATTTTGAATTAGGTGAATTCTTCGGAGATTGCGCCAAAAGCTTTAAGTACGAAAAGGTCGATTTGATCGCAAGCCACGGCCAGACCGTTTATCATAATCCACCAGGTCATAATTCTCATCCGTGCACACTTCAGATTGGAGATGGGGATATAATAGCCATGAAATCCGGTGTCATTACCATTTCAGATTTCAGAATAAAAGATATGGCATCAGGAGGAGAAGGCGCACCTCTGGTTCCTCATGCCGATTACTTACTTTATTCGAGCGACAAAGAATCTATAGCCATAAACAACCTTGGCGGTATTTCAAACGTTACGTACATTCCAATCAACGCAAATGAAGATGAGATAATCGCTTTTGACACAGGACCGGCAAATGCCCTTATGGATTTGATAACAAGAAAATATTTTAATTTACCTTACGATAAGGACGGAGCAATTTCTGCAAATGGCAAGATCGACGATGAACTTTTTGAAGCGCTTAAGTCGAAAGAGATGAGTTACATTCTCAGAACGCCTCCAAAATCGACGGGAAAAGAGGTTTACAACGAAGGATATATACCGGAAAACTCACTCGATCCTCACGATTTGTTAAGAACGACGGTTAAATTCACGGCATGGAACATTTATGAATCCTACAAATTGCATGTAATTCCAAAAGGCCTCGATAGAGTTGTACTCACCGGAGGTGGTGCCATGAACAAGATCTTAGTTGACGATATAAGAAAATATTTTGGCAAAATACAGGTTGAAATATCAGAAAATTGGCAATGGAGAGAAGCTGAAGCCTTTGCCATTCTTGCAAACGAACTGCTTTGTGGTAACCATTCAAACAATCCAAAAGTTACCGGCGCTAAACGCTCAGTGTTGCTGGGGAAAATTTCTTTACCTTGAAGGTGATATCTCATGAAGATAGATAGAAAGGATCCAATGCCAATCTATCATCAAATATACAGGGATCTCAAAGAAAGAATAGAAAAAGATCTGAAATTTGGAGAGTATCTTCCATCCGAAGATGAATTGGCAGATCAATACGGCGTGAGCAGGCTTACGGTAAGGCAAGCCTTGAAAAATCTCATGGAAGATGGAATAATAGAAAAACAAAGGGGAAAGAGATCCAAGATAAAAGAGGCAAAAAACATCGAAAATTTATCCCAACTGAAGGGTTTTACTCAAGACGCTATGCTTTTGGGTCATACTCCGTCTTCGATAGTGCTTGCCAACAAACTTGTCAACGTTCCAGATCAAATCTTCGATAAATTCAAAGTCCCAAAGGGGTCTAAAGTTATCCTTCTGAGCAGATTAAGATTACTTGACGATGTCCCATATGCCATAGAAATGGCTTACATAAATGTCTCGGTTGATGTTAAGTTGTTAAACATTCTCGACATGGATATGTCAAAATCCTCACTTTACGCTTTTTTCAAAGATGAAGTCGGCCTCAAATTAGAGTATGCAGATGAGACCATAGAAGTTGTACAGGCAAGTTCTGAAAATGCAAAACTTCTCGGAATACAGAATGGAAGTTGCATATTGTTGAGAAACAGATTTACGTATACGCATGACGGTCAATGTATTGAGCACGTTCAATCGTACTACCGAAGTGACAAATACAAATTCAACATACGTATAAGATCATGAGGAGGTAAAATGATAGCCATAGGAATAGATGGAGGAGGATCGAAAACAGACTTTTGTCTCTACGATGAAAGCGGAAAAATATTAAACACCTTACTTTTAGACGAACCTTCAAATTATCACCTTGTAGGAGTTGATAAAGTAAGATCTGTTATATCCGAAGGCATTAAGAAAGTTTCACAGAATTATTCTTTCGATGTTGTCGGTGCCGGTTTAAGCGGCGTAGATAGAGATGCGGACAAAAGCAAAATGGAATCCATCTTTAAAGCACTCGATATAAAAAAATTCTTCATACAAAACGATGGAGTTGCCGCTCTTTGGGGGGCGACAGGTGGTGTTGGTATTTTGGTCATAGGTGGTACAGGATCTATAGCGATTGCAAGAAATGAAGACGGTAAGATTAACAGGGCCGGAGGTTGGGGCTATGCTTTTGAAGAATATTGCGGCGGATATTGGTTCGTTACCAAAGCGATAAAAGCACTGCTTGATCACAAAGATGGTTTGGAAATAGGATCAATACTTGAAGGAAGATTGACCGAATTCTTTGAAGTTAAAAAGGTAGAAGATCTGATCTATCTTTACTATTCTGGTGAGTTTGATAAGGCAAAAATATCTTCTGGATCCAAAATTGTCCTTGAGGCAGCACAAGAAGGAGATGAACTCGCGATGTTGATTTTAAAAGATGGACTCGAGAACGTCATGAAGATGATAGCTGTACTCGATAAACGCTCACAATTTTCTGGAAAATTCATCTTTTCTTACACTGGAGGCGTTTTTAAATCTGAATATTTCTTGAAAAGGTTCAAAAGAGTATTTGAAATTTATTTTCCACTGGCAACCTTTACAGAGCCGAAATTCACCCCGTCTGTCGGAGCGGCTATGATGGCAATTCACGAATCGAAAGTTCAGTTTGAATAATACACAACAAATGGTTTCGGGTATTTCAAGAGGTGTTGAAAAGTGAAAAAGCATGAATTTCTCGATGTAATTGATCGTACGATCGGAGATAAAAGGCTGTTCTTTTACGGTTTTGAGGTTTTGGAAGAAGGAGAAAGGTTGATCGTCAGCGGTTTTATAGATACTCATGATACCCTTAACTTGATCTTAAAAAACGTTGAAGACGTTGTTTTTCAAGTGAAAATCCTCGAAGATATGATATCTCCTGCCTTGGCTGCCGGAATGGTTATAATTCCCGTTGCCGATATGAGAAAAGATCCAAGGTTTCGTACCGAAAGAGTACATCAATTGATCTTTGGAGAATTCGTAAAAGTCCTCATGTTTGAAAATGAATACGCACTTGTCAAAGATGTAAGGACTGGCTTTATCGGTTACATTCAGAGATCGCACATGATCTTTTTCCCGAAAGATACGATAACCGAACTTAAAGAGAATGGAACACAGATAACCGTAAGTGAAAGATTTTCTAAGATTGAAATCAACGATCAAGAAATCTTCATTCCGTTTGGTTCCAAATTATTTGCGTTAGAGTCGGAAAAATTTTGGCATCTTTCTTTGCCAAATCGGCTTACGGTAAAAATACGCGCAGAGGATGTTTCTACCAAGACCACTTTTGAAGATGTCGAGAAGAAATGGCATCTATTTTTGGGAACTCCTTACCTTTGGGGAGGAGCTTCTGCTTACGGTTACGATTGCTCCGGCTATGTTGGCAGACTTTACGATTATGCTAACATTAAGATACCCAGGGATGCAGATCTTCAACAGAATTTTTCGCACAAAATAGAAGAAAAAGATGTAAGATTCGGAGATCTCATCTTCTTCCCAGGCCACGTTGGAATGTACGTGGGAGATGGAAATATGGTACACGCAAATCTCACTTACGGGGGAGTCAGCATCTCACGAATTTTGAATCCCCAAAATAGATATGAAGAAAATCTCAGAAAAAGCATTTTAAAATTCGGAAGAGTTATCGAAACTTAAAATGAACCAGTGTCCGGTCCTCGCCACGCTGCAGAAGCCACCGGCTTCTGCCACTTGCCACGTGCCACTCGCTATTCGCCTATTGACTATTTTCAACACATATTTGATATGTGTATACACATATGTTATCATTTTTTCAAATGATTTTTCTCGGAGGAAAAATGCGAAAAGAAGAGAGAAGAAAAAAGATAATTTTGCAGCTTTCAAAATCCGATTCTGAGTTAAGTGGAGAAAAATTGGCGGAATCTTTCAAAGTCACAAGACAGGTCATCGTTCAAGACATTGCCGTTCTAAGATCTATGGGTTATCCGATAATTTCCATGGCGAGAGGCTACATGCTTGCTAAAGATGAATCAGGCATAAAAAAAGTTGTGGCCGTCAAACATGATAAGGACAGAATAAGAGAAGAGTTAACCACTATCGTTGAAAATGGTGGCAGAGTTGTGAACGTCATCGTTGAACATCCGATTTACGGTGAGATCACCGGAAATATCGACGTTAGAACTCACGATGACATCGAGAAATTTTTGGGAATGCTTGAAACCGCTTCAGCAGTCCCTTTGCTTTCTTTATCCAACGGAGTTCACCTTCATACCATACAAGCTAAAGACAAAGAAACAATGCAACGAATAATAGATGCTCTTGAGGAAAAGAAATTCATTTTGAAATGAAGGAGTGATTAGAATGAAGATCGATCTTGCGGTTGAAAGATACATTCCAAAGTCAAGACAGAGATCTCTGCTTTTGCTCTTTTCGCTTGCATGGATGGCGGATGCAGCCGGTGTTATGCTTATGACGTTCACACTTGGCGGTATCTCGGCCGAGTGGAAATTATCAACATTTGAGTCGAGCACTCTTGCAAGTCTTACCTTTGTAGGCATGCTTATCGGTGCTTTAAGCTCAGGTTTTGTGCTTGATTTAATTGGAAGAAAAAGCGCGATAAATCTTTTTCTTGCATTTACAGTCATCTTCACAGTTCTGGATGGATTTGCCACTTCTCAATTGACCTTCGGAATATTTAGGCTTTTATCGGGCATAGGTTACGGTGGACTTATGCCAGCTGTAAATGTGTATCTTAGCGAAAGTACTTCTTTGAAAATAAGAGGAAGGTATCTTGTGCTCCTCGAGTCAAGCTGGGCAATTGGGAGTATTCTAATAGGTTGGTATGCTGTCACGCTTGGGATGATATGGGGATGGAGATCTTCCTATTATGTTATGGCAGTCGCTTTTCTGCTTTTTATACCTTTTTTGATGATCAAAGAGAGTCCGAGATACGCTTTTTTGAGAAAAGGCAAGGTCGGATTTGAGAAAATCGTCGATCAAAAAGTATCCGAAGATATTGATACTATTGAAAAAGTTCCAATTCCGCTTGGTGCTTTGTTCAAAATAGGTTATGTGAAAAGAACTCTTATGGTATGGTCTGCGTGGTTTACGGTAAGTTTAATATATTATGGTCTTTTCACATGGCTCCCTAAGATATTTGCGATATCCGGAATACCAGAAACAAAAGCCATGTGGTTTTCTTTCTTCATGATGGTTGCTCAGCTTCCCGGCTATTTAATGGCGGCTTATCTGATCGAAAAGATAGGGAGAAAACCATCCCTTACGATTTTTTTCTTTGGAACCGCGATATCTTCTCTTGCTTTTTCAATGGTTAAAGATGTCTTTTCCCTCGTCATGGTGGGACTTGTCACGAGTTTTTTTTGCATGGGTGTGTGGGGGCTCGTCTACGGCTACACTCCGGAACTCTTTCCGACTTCCTTTAGAGGTACGGCAAACAGTTCGGCGGGTGTTATGGCGAGGGTTGCCGGAATAATAGCACCGTATTTCATGGCATCTTTCTTTGGTCAAAATACCCTTCATGCGTTGATCTGGTTTGCAACCTTTGCCGCTTTGATGGGATTTGTAATTTCAATCTTTGGAGTTGAAACGAGAGGAAAACTTGTATCTTGAGTACTATATCGCATTTCTCTGAATTAATTCGGGGGTTAGACGTGCCATTGTGATATTAACCCCGACATATGTGTTACAATATAAATGTAATAAATAACTGTTGAGGAAATAATGAAAATCCAGAAAAACCATAGTATACGCCAAATCAGATAAACACAGAGTAATCTGTTCATTTAATCTATTCGAAACTCCAAAAAGGCTTATCGATCCATAATTTACTCAAATTCTTTCTTTTGGGGGGCGTGATGAAAAAATCTAAATTGTGGATTCTTCTGGGTTTTGTCTCAATCGGTGGCCTTAGTCTTATTCTTAGTGGATGCTTCTTGGGATTAGGATTTCAAGGAATCACGTCCGGCGCCTATGTCAGTGGATATGTCTACGGGATAACCAACAACGCTACTGTCATCATCAAAGATGATCTTGGTGAAAGTACAACCGTAGTGCCTAACTATTCCAATTCTTACTATTACGAACTTTCGGTCAAGCCAGGTGTAAGAACTCTAACTTATTCATGCACGGGATATGCGACAATCGTTGAACAAATCTCCGTTGTAGGGGAAACCACACTCAACGTTACAATGAGTCCAATCGCAAAAGGGGGTAAGTAAAATGAAAAAGATCATTCCAACTTTGGTTATTTTGATCGTGACCTTCACCTTCGCTTTTTCATCTCCGATAAGTTTAAAGGACATATACGTGAGTTGGTTTGAACCGTCCGATCTCAACACGTGGACTTCGCCATGGATGCTTCCGGTCCTTTACGAAGAAGCGACAAATACGGCAGTGGTTAACGGCTATTACAGGAATGAATCTGGCGGTACGAACAGCCTAAATCTTTTTGGAGTCTATGCTTTTGATAGGTTTATAGGCGGAGATTACATGAGCGCCACGGTGAAGGCAACATACACGACATTTAAGATTAACAGATATACCATTGGTCTTGCCGTTCCAAATGCAGGTTTCGATATAAGATATATAAATGCCATGGACGGTAATTTACAGTATTACGACGAGGTGGGAATGGATGTTGAATTCATCTACAATTGGAACAATTTCTGGCCATGGTTTGTGTTTTCTCCTAAAAATGACAATAGCATATCTGGATCGAAGATTTTTTCTTACATAAAAATTTTCAATTTTGTCAGATTCATAAAACCGGCTTATCCTTTAAATTCACCGTGGCAGTCTGTGTATGGTTTAGATTACCTTATTAGAACGGTATGGACACTGCCTCAATTCACATTGATATACGATAATTACAATGGCATCGACGAAATATCGTATCAGCTTGAATCGTATAATGCACTTGAATTGCTTATCAAGGCAATGGACAACGTGATTTTAAGAGGCGGAATAAACTTTGAAAATTTAGGTCAAATATCTACTCCATCGGTGAATTTGGGGGCAAACATCACATTCAAAAATTTCAACATCAATGTTGATTACCAGCGTGTATTGGCAGAATCAATCGGAACTTTTGCGGTATCTGGCGGTATGAGTTTTTGATCTGCTTTTGACACATCAAGAAAAAATCTATGCGAAACGCTCAACGCATGGGAAATTTCACTATAGACTGAAAGAGTTGGCAAAGCATCAGGATGTTATAATATATCTATAATAGACATAAAGGAGGAAATGACGATGACGGAAATTACCAAAGAAATAATAGACAAATACATGGAAGTACCTATGAAATCAAACGATATTTTTAATCCCAGTGTTTGCGAATTATTGGAAATGTCCAAAGCTTATTCCATTCCAAACAATTCGGGATTGCCTTTGTTTTATCCCAAGATTAAATCAAGGAGTGCGAAGTTCACGAAGAATTACGAAATAGACGATCCGGAAGCACAAAAATACCTCAAAGACGTTTATGAATTTATAACTCACAACGGCATGATCAAAGTGGACGCAAGAATAGGCGAAGGTTCAGAACTGACGTTTCATGCGAGATTGTTCGTCAGCGCTAAATATCCGCAACTTGCTTTCATGTTCAAGAAAAATCTTTTTGAAACAAATGGTGAAGAGATAGAACAGGTAGATGTGATAACGATTCCGGAATACCCAGAAAGGAAGATTCTCGTTTTCCCCAAAGAAAGTCTCGAATTGATCTTAGGAAGTGATTACTATGGAGAAACGAAAATGGCCGCATTAAGGCTTGCCATGCACGTTGCACGTGAAAAACACGATTCGCTCGGTTTGCATGCGGGAAGTAAGGCTTACAATCTTAAAATTGGTTCTCAAATGAAGCACATCGGCGTTCTGATCTTCGGACTAAGCGGTACCGGCAAGACCACCCTTGTTTGTGCCACTCATGATTTGAAAGCACCGGAGTCGATAGAGATAATTCAAGACGATATAAACTTCATAAATTCGGATCTTTACGCGTGGGGTTCTGAAAAAAATTTCTACGTTAAAACCGAAGGAATAACATCTCAGCCTCTTTTATTGGATGCTGCCAGAAATGTAGGTTCGATACTTGAGAATGTTTATGTCAACGATAGAGGAGAGATAGATTTCGACAATTTCAGTATAAGCACAAATGGGCGGGCAATAGTTGAAAGAGACAAAATACCTTACAAATCAAAATCTTACGGCATGGGAAAGGTTGATGTGATATTTTTCAATACCAGACGTGATGATCTCCCCCCAATTCTCAAAGTTGATAGCGTTGAAAAAGCTGCTGCCATCTTTGCACTTGGAGAATCAACTATAACAAGTGCTGATGATCCTGCAAGGGCTGGTCAGTCAGTCAGAACCGTCGGATTTAATCCATTTATAATAAACGATCCTGCAAAAGAGGTGGATATTTTCAAAAGATCCCTCCAAGGGAAAAATTTCAAGGCCTTTATAGTCAACACCGGATACATCGGCGGCTGGAATGGTCTTAAGATAAAGCCTCAAGATACTTTCATGTTTGTGGAAAAGTCTTTAAGAGATGAGATAAAATTTGAATACGATCCAGATATAGGATTCGAGATCCCAAAAGAAGTGGAAGAAATGGACATAAAGCGTTTCGATATAAACAATTTTTACTCACAAAATGAGTACAAGGAAAAGATGAAAAATTTAAGGTCGGAAAGATCGGAATTCCTAAAAACGCTTAAAGGTCTTGATAAAGATATTCTCGAAGCAATTTGAAAAAAGTCATGCAACAAAGATAATGGATCGTTAACGAGTGAACAGCAGACAGCAAAAGTCTATGGCAAAAAGAACGGATGAAAGGTAAAAATCCGTGATTTTATCCGAAGAAATACGATCTCATTTCATATATCTTTCAAAAGCACACGTGCTGCCATTGTTGTTCCTTCTTTTTCGTATCCATTGACGCCAAGCATTGTCCTTATTTCTCCGACCTTTACACCCGTTTCAAACATCTTTTCAAGGTAACTTTCGGCTAACTTCTCATGGACATCTTTTCTTTGAACAGCACCGAACGGATTTGCGAAGTAAGAGAAAGAAAGACCTTTTTCAGATGTTGTACCTTTTGCCATTCTTGTCCCAGCCGAAAATACCTCAAGAGCACTTTTTACGTCTTTGAAGAACAATATTCTCTCTTTATCTGATTCAACATAGGTGTAATTGTTAGCATAGAGAAAGAAATCTATATTTGTAGGAGTTATTATATCTTGATAATTGTCGAATGGCACTATGACACGTGCATTTGTCTGCTCTGGATTCATGAAAATGCTTCTGTCAAGTGTCGTGTAGGCATAACCCGGGGGAAGATCATCAAGCCTAACAAAGGCACCTGTTTCTGTACCGTATGCCACTACTTTTCCATTTTCTATACTTAAAGATCCCATATCATCGATGAGTATGTTGACAGAATCAACTTCATCAAGATTGCCAAGAGCATACAACGTTTCCGATTTTCCAGTGCCGCTATCGCCGACAAACATGACATTAGCCTGTTTTCCGTTTTTGAGTTTTATCGATGCTAACGATCCGTGGATTGGCAATTTACCTCTGTCTATCATTATAAGATTGTGAACCGTTAGGATCATCTTTTTGGCATATCCGAAATAATCATTTTCGTCGAGGTCTGGTATAACGCCTGCGTATATTTCATCTTCGTATATCACGCCATCTTTGTATTCTTTGCCGACATAATCTATGGGAAGACCAAAAATAACCACGCCATCCGGCTTCTGTGGATCGTTGGGTTCTCCTATATCAAAGAGATTGGTAAGGCCGGCTGCGTGAGCGAGATATTTGTAGTTGAAATAAACGTATATGAGCAACTTTCCGACATGTATCGGAATGGCATACCATCCGGAACTATCAAGGTTAACTTTGGCAAGAAATTTAGATTTGACAACCGGGAAAACCCCTGTTCTTTTGTTTGATTTTGTGTGGAATATCGCTGGAGGCTCAATTATGCTGTTCCATATGAACGGTACTGAATACATCCACTCGTAATTCATCCTTTTCTTGAGAGAAGCTCTCATCTTGTCAGTTATGAATATAACCTGGGCTCCACTTGGAAGTTGTCTGAAAACTTTTTGTGTTTTTAGTGATATGTTAAATTCAAGATCTCTGTAAAGATTTCTGACAGTATTTTCAAACTCATCACCTAAATATATTGCAGATTTAAGGATGCCATTTCTTTCATTTATGTCTTTAGAAAACCTCTCTTTTTTAACTATGAATCTGTGCTTTTCTCTCCAGAAATCGTAGAAGCCTTCGACAAAATTGTAAAGATCAACTCTTGAAACTTCGTCTATATCTTCAATGGGCTTTAAAGTAAGCGTATAAAGAAATTTGAACAATTCTTCGTATCTGTAAGTTTTTTTCTTGAATGCCTTCAAAGCTTTAGGATAATTGCCTTTCTTTTCAAGATTTTCAAGGTACTCCTTCATAAACCGCTTGAAATATGGGCTTGATATTATCTGGTTATAACTGTTCACAAAAGTTCCGTTTATAACGATCGTATCCAAACAGATCACTCTCCTTGAAAATTATTTGAATATCCAGGATTTTTAAGGACAATTTTCTTGTTGAAAATCACCTTGCTCACCGTCGGTGGCAACTTCATCTCAGGACTTTTCAAACATTCCATTATAAGATCAACGGGAAGAGATGTTATGACCCATATATCCGAAAGATCAACGCTATCCTCCACTCTCAAAGGAGCTTTCTCTATGGCCGATTTTACAGCCTGAATGTATTTTTCAAGATCGATTTCTGTGTTATCCATTAGATTCCTCCAAAACAACTTTTCTTTCTTAGGATCATAACACATTTTGAACAAATTAATTCGACTACTTGAATTTCCCAAATATTCTGTGCTACAATATCTTCGTGATTAGCAATGGGAGATCGTCTAATGGTAGGACTGCGGACTCTGGATCCGCCGGTGGAGGTTCGAATCCTCCTCTCCCAACCAGGAGCCGGGGAACCGGCTATTTTTTTTAAACCATACCTGTGATAAACTTTTCGTAAGGAGGCCTTTATGAAAAAGTTAACAGCCAATGAGATAGAGATTGACCTTTCAAATCTTAATCTGCCAAAATCCACTAAGGATGTAAAGATAAAAGTAAAGTTTGATCATCAATCAAGAGCTTACGAAGCGTTAAAAGACGCCATAAAACTCGATAACAAAAATTACAATATTTTTGTGGCGGGTTCTACCGGAAGCGGCCGTCATACGTTCGTTAGAGAGTTTCTAAACCAGATAACCACTCAAATGCCTGTCCCAAAAGATTGGGCCTATGTTTACAATTTTTCAAATCCTTTTGCTCCCATAGCCCTTTCTTTTCAACCTGGCGATGCGCAAAAATTCAAAGATGCAATATCAAAAACGAAAAAAGAGGTTTTAGAATCTATAAAAAGGGCATTTGAAAGTAACGATTACGCAAAAAGAAAAAGTGACATTGAAGGGAAATACGCATCGAAAAGAAAAGAGCTCTGGGATAGTCTTAACAAGAAGTCATCGGAGTTAGGTTTTGCCGTCCAAGTCGGGCCAACCGGCATAATGACAATCCCGGTACTCAATGGAAAGCCTTTAAATCAAGAGGAATTTGATGGTTTAAATCCGGATCAAAAGAAATTTTACGAAGAAAATGTCATAAAACTAAAAAAGCTTGTCGATGGGACTCTTCATAAATCGCGTGTACTTGAAAATGAATTCAAAGATAAAATGGACAAACTCGACGAAGAAATAGCAAAGTTTGCCATAGATCCAATCTTTGAAGAACTCAACGAAAAATTCAAGACTAATTCCGATGTCGTTGATTTTCTTAAGTCCGTAAAGAACGATATTCTCGATAATCTTGAAGTGCTGAGAAATGATCAAACCGATAAAGATAAGTTCATGTCTCGATACGACGTGAATGTTGTCATAGATAATTCAAAAGCACAGGGAGCGCCTGTTGTTGAAGAATTAAATCCGACTTACGCCAATCTTTTCGGGAAAGTGGAGTATTACGCCACAATGGGTACTTTGCAAACTGATTTTAAATTCATCAGATCCGGTGCGTTTCACAGGGCAAACGGTGGATTCATGATCCTTAACGCTGAAGACCTTTTCAGATCGGAATTGTCATGGGATGCCACGAAAAGACTTATAAACAGCGGCATGCTAAAGATAGAAAACATACAGGAGTATCTTGGCTACGGTATAACCGTAACGTTAAACCCACAACCAATACCTGCGAACGTAAAGCTCATCATGATCGGTGAACCTTGGATTTACGATTTACTCTACCAGTACGATGCTGACTTCAGAAAATTTTTTAAGATAAAGGCTCCGTTTGACTGGGAAATAGAATTGTCATCCAATGGAGTGGAGTATTACCTTCAACTTTTAAGATCCGTTATAGACAAAAGAAACTTACTTCATGTAGACGAAAGCGGAATAAAAGAAATAATCAGAGTTGGCATGCGCCTAATAGAAAAAAGAACGAAAATCTCAACTCAGGCAAACAAGATAACCGCTATTCTTGTCGAGAGCGATCAAAAAGCAAGGGAACTAAAGAAGAAAAAAATAGACGCCCAATCAGTCAAAGAGGCTCTGAAAGCGATGGAATTGCGTCATTCGCTTGAAGCAGATCGAATGCTTGAATATTTCAAGAACAACGAGATAATGATAGATACGTCTGGAGATAAGATCGGACAGGTCAACGGACTTACCGTTATAGATGGCGGTGATTATCCGTTTGGAATGCCTGTAAGGATAACGGCAAAAACGCACTTGAGTGAAACAGGAGTTATAGACATACAAAGAGAATCCAACATGTCCGGTAAGATATTTACAAAAGCCGTTTTGATAATTTCAAACTATCTCAGTGCGAAATACACAACGAAACACCCGCTTTCTTTTGCGGCGACGGTTAGTTTTGAGCAAACCTATTCGACGATAGAAGGTGACAGTGCCTCTGTTGCCGAAACGCTGTCAATTATTTCTGCCATCTCAAAAATTCCTTTAAAACAATCTTTGGCAATAACCGGATCTATAAATCAAAACGGAGAAGTGCAACCTGTGGGAGGTATTCCATACAAAATAGAAGGGTTTTTCAAGGTGTGCAAAATCAAAGGTCTCACAGGAGAGCAGGGAGTTATAATACCCGAATCAAACGTCGATGATCTCGTTCTCGATCCAGAGGTAATCCAAGCTGTAAAAGAAGAAAAATTCCACATATGGACCGTTCGAACTGTGGATGAAGCCATAGAAATAGCAACTGGTAAGCATGCCGGGAAAATGGATGACAAAATGAATTACGAAAAAGGAAGTGTTAATTATCTGGTTGCAAAGGAAATAGAGAGGATATCAAAGATGGAAGAAAAATCTGAGAAAAAGCAGAACAAACGCAAACCGATGAAAAAACCTAGAAGAGCTGAATCACAAGATTTTATAGATGAAGAAGATGATGATGAAAATTGAAGATCGTTCTTTCTACTTCAAATCCAGATAAAGTGCAAGAAATCCTTGAGATAGTCGATCTTGATATCGAATGGGTTGTCAAAAAAATAGAAGTTGAAGAAGATGGCAAAACATTTCAAGAAAACGCGATAAAAAAGGCAAAAGCGGCTTACGATCTTTACGGCCCTGCCGTTGCCGATGATTCAGGCCTTGAGATATATGCACTTGACAATTTCCCGGGGGTAAGATCGGCAAGGTTCATGGAAGGTGCTGATTATTCCGTTAAAAATTCAAAAATTATTGAGATGCTGAGAGACATCGGCGAAAACGAACGAGGAGCTCGTTTTTCCTGTGTTGCGGTGTATTACGATGAATACCCTCATGTCTTTAAAGGCGTGATAGAAGGGAAGATAGCCTTCGAAGCGCGTGGAAACAACGGTTTTGGCTATGATCCCATTTTCATTCCCTATGGTTACAACAAAAGCATGGCAGAATTATCACGAGCAGAGAAGAACAAGATAAGTCATAGGGCACAAGCATTTCGAAAACTCTCGGAATATCTGTCAAGTATGATAAAGGGCACTTAGGTGCCCTTTTATATTCCGCAAACTATCTCTTCCATGTCGTTCTTTAAGTAAGCCCATGTCATGCTTGGTGTGTTGTGGTGTATTCCGACGTTACCGTTTCTATCGACGATTATTATACCCGCGTCGGTACCGACGAAATTGTCGAGATAATTTATGGTAGCTTCAGCGGCATGTTGGGCATCGAGGCCATCTCTTACAAAATCTAACGCCGTTTTTGTCAACAAAACTCGCATCATTCCTTCTCCAAGCCCCGTTGACGAAGCGGCACCTTCGATGGTGGCATAAGTGCCAGCACCCGGTATCGGGGTATCTCCGACTCTGCCAAGTAATTTAAGGAAGACTCCGCCCGTTGACGTGGCTGCCGCCGTTTCACCATGTGAATCAAGTGCGACGGCCCCAACGGTACCATGAAGAAATTCAGGATGTGCTTTAAAGAGTTCCCTTAATTTCGGCCAATCTTTGTAATTGCCATTCATGAATTCTTGACGATACTTTTCCCATTGTTCCTTTCTCTGTTGTGTTATGGGATTGTGATACTCAAAACCCATCAATTTGGCAAAATCATTGGCTCCTTGTCCAGCCAGCAAAACGTGATCTGTTTTTTCCATGACAAGCCTTGCAAGGCTTATCGGGTGGCGTATGTTTTTAACTCCGGCAACTGCCCCAAAATCGAAATTTGGGCCGTAAGCAATTGCGGCATCCATCTCGACTTCTCCTTCAAAGGTTAAAACAGATCCTGTCCCGGAATTAAAAATTGGATTATCTTCCATGATTTTCACGGCTGTTTCCACCGCATCCATGGCACTTCCACCCGATTTCAAAACTTCTGCTCCGGCTCTTACAGACTCCTTGACACCTTCCAAATGCGCTTCTGATTTCTCTTTTGGTATGCTCCCAGCGCCACCATGAACAAGGATCGTGTACAAATTTGCTCCCTCCTTCTTTCGGTTTATCTCACCGTTTTATCTTCCGTTATTTATGATATCAAGTATTTTATCAACAAGTTTGGAATTTGTAACCAAAATCGTCTTTCCGTAAACGGAGAAATTTTCTCCTATGCCGGTAACCGTGGCGCCAGCCTCCTTTGCTACCAAAGATCCAGCTGCCACATCCCATGGTTTTAGACTATATTCCCAAAAGCCATCGATCCTTCCGTTGGCCACGTAACATTGATCGAGTACGGCACTTCCAAAGACCCTTATGGCCATAACTTTACCAAAGAAAGCAACGTAATTTTTAAGCACGATGTCCCTGTATTCAGTCGCACTATACTGATATCCCGTGTTTAAGACAGCTTCTTTGAGTTCTGATGTTTTACTTACACTTATAGGTTCACCATTCATGAATGCACCGTTGCCTTTTACCGCTTCATAAAGTTCGTCCATGTAAGGATCATAAACGACTCCAATCTGAGGGTCCCCATTGATCACAAGTGCGATCGAAACGCAAAAATGAGGAATACCTTTAGAAAAATTAGTTGTGCCGTCTATGGGATCCACTATCCAAACTCTTCCGTTCGATAACGTTTTTGTTTCACCTGTTTCTTCGCTGAGAATGGAATCTTCGGGAAAAACACTTGAAATTTCTGATTTGACCATTTTCTCAACGGCCAAATCCGCATCAGTCACGATATCGTAGAATCCGCTTTTGGTGTGTGTCCATCCAAGATTTCCAATCTTTCTTTTCGCCAAAAGCCCAGCTTCTCTTGCAAGTCCTTTTGCAAAATTGAGTACCAAAAGATCCGAATTTTCCATTTTTATCTTACCTTTCTTAAAATTATTCCGGTTTTTTCGATGAGTTCCATCAACTTCGAAAAAGCTCCGTCAATTTCATCTTCTGAAAGAGTCCTATCCATTGAACCGTAAGTTATCCTTATCGTTATACTGTAAGATCCAACAGGTACACCCTTCCCCGTGTAAAGATCTATAACCTTGACATCTTTAACGTACTCAGAGGAGTTTTGGGCAAGCTTGATGATCTCCGAAGCCTGGAACTTTCCTTTTTGAACGAACATCGAAAGATCTTTGAACGAAACGGGGTATTGTGAAGAAGGTTTGTATTCGAAAGTTCGGATGGCTTTAAACATCTTTTCAAGATCAAATTCACATGCGTAAATCGCAAGATCGATATCAAAAAAATCTCTTATGTCTTCCGTCAATTCGCCTATTAAGCCTATTTCTTCTCCGTTTAAAATGATTTTTCCACATTGGCCGTTCATAAATCCATCGATTTTTTCATTTGTAAAGTTAAGATCGAGATGAAAGTAATTTGCAATTGTTTCTAAATCTCCTTTAAAATTCAAAAGACTTCCCATTCTCTTATCCGTGTAATCAAGAGGCTCTATCTTTCCTGTTGAAACGAAAGATATCTTTTCAAGTTCGTTATCCGCTTCAAACACCTTTCCAATTTCAAAAAACTTTACATCGCTTTCCTGATGCTTAACGTTGTAAGCAAGGGCATCTATTAAATTGAACAAAAGAGATGGTCTCATGATTGATAATTCAGGAGAAACGGGATTTAAAAGTTCTGGGCTTTCTTTGAATGAATTACCGAAAAGTGCTTTTACCTTTGGATCTGAAAAGGCATAATTGACATTTTCAAAATATCCAAGAGATGTTAAAAGGAATCTCATCTTGTTTTTAAAATCCCACCATTTATTTTTGTTTCCACGAATGAATGGCATTGACATGATAGAAGAAATATTGTTAAATCCATGTATTCTTGCAAACTCTTCTATGAGATCGACATCCTGACTTATGTCCTGTCGGAATGTTGGTACCTCGACCACCCAACTCGTTTGATCCTTTGAAACTTTCATTTCAAGCATATTAAAAACATCAAACACCTCTTGAGGATCCGGTGTAAAAGACATGTAGGAAGATAATTTTTTATTCGATAATTTTACCACAACTGGTTTTACAATCTTCGGATAAAGATCTTCCATACCTGAGATCTTACCGCCACTCAAGGAAAGTATCATTCTAACTATCCTTTTTGCAACGTATAGCGTATCATTCGGGTCAACTCCTCTTTCAAACCTGTAAGATGCATCCGTAGAGAGATTTAGACCCTTTGATGTTTTTCTTGTTCTTACAGGATCGAAAGTTGCAACCTCTATCAATATATTTTTTGTCGATTGGCTTATCCCAGAATCTTTTCCACCGATCACGCCTGCGAGTGCCAGTATTTGATCTCCGTCCGTTATCAAAATCTCTCCGCCTTTGAGTGTGTATGTTTTTGAATTAAGGGCAACGAATTCTTCTCCGCCTTTTGCGTTTTTGACTATGATCTTCGATGAGGGTATTTTATCAAAATCGAAAGCGTGTACAGGATGGCCTGTTTCCATCATGACGTAATTCGTTATATCCGCTATGTTGTTTATGGCTCTTATTCCAACGGATGCCAGTCTTCTTTTTAACCACAAGGGCGAATCCTCTACGGTTATTCCATCTATTTTAACCGCAAGGTATCTTATGCATTCTTTTGATTCGATCGAGATCGAAACGTTGCCTTTTGGAATATCAATCTCTACTTCAGGCACTCTCAACTTTTTTCTTCTAACGGTTGCAACTTCACGCGCAAGTCCTATGTGAGACAGGCAATCGGGTCTATTTGGTGTTATTTCGATTTCGAAAACAGTTTGATCGAGATCCAGAATTTCGACGATGTCCTTTCCCAGTTCAACCGGCTTTTCAAATTTAAAAACGTAATTCGAGTGAGATTCAAGGCCAAGTTCTTCGAGAGAAAATAACATGCCGTCCGTTTTAATGCCTCTGATATCAACAGATCTCACCATTTTCCCATTCACATCTGATGCGTTATCGGCAAGACCGAAGGCAACGAAATCATTTCGTTTAACGCTCTTGTCAGATGTTATGACCGTGTAAACGTTTGATCCGTCATTTACACTGCAAATGTTGAGATTGTCGGCATTTGGATGCGGCTTGACATCGATAACTTTGGCAGATATGACACCTTTTATGCTTTCAAAAGGCTTCTCTATCTCTTCGACCTCACTTCCTGACATCGTAAGATCTTCAGAAAGTTCTTGAATATCATCAACATCGACGTAATCTTTCAACCATTCGATCGATAACTTCATAAATCACCTTTTCATCCTTTTCATTAAAACAATCTCAGAAACTTAAGATAATTCCTTGGGAATTCCCTTATATCGTTTATTCCGTACTTAAGCATGGCTATTCTTTCCATACCCATTCCAAAAGCAAACCCCTGCCAAATGTCCGGATCAAATCCAACATTTCTCAAAACATTTGGATGTACCATGCCGGCACCGAGCACCTCAAGCCATTCTTTTTTCCCTTCAAATGAAACATCAACTTCAACGCTTGGCTCTGTAAAAGGAAAATAATGCGGTCTGAATCTCACGATCTTGTCATGACCAAGTATTGCCCTTATGGCACTCTCAAGAGTGCCTTTGAGATCTGCGATTGAAATGTTTCTGTCTATTGCGAGTCCTTCCATCTGGAAAAAAGACGGCAAATGTGTGGCATCGTAATCATTTCTGTAAACCCGCCCTGCAGAGATGATTCTAATAGGGGGTTGTTGCTTTTCCATGGTCCTTATCTGAACAGGAGAAGTATGAGTTCTGAGCAAAAGATTTTCTGAAATGTAAAATGTATCATGAAGATCTCTTGCCGGATGCCATTGAGGAGTGTTAAGGGCTTCAAAGTTGTAATAAACACTTTCTATTTCAGGACCTTCCACGACGTTAAAACCCATTTTTGAAAAAACATCGACGCATTCGTTTATAACCTGAGTTATAACGTGAATTTTGCCAACAGACTTCAGTGGACCAGGGATTGTCATGTCCAAAGATCTTTCCAAGAACTTTGATTTAAGCATTTCCATTTTAAGAGAAGCTGCTTTTTGAGAAAGCATCGTTTCTATTTTTAACTTCAGATCGTTCACCTTTTTCCCGAAATCTGCTTTTTCCTCTGACGGCAAAGTGGAAATTTTTTTCATAAGCGAAGTTACATTCCCATTTTTCCCAAGCGTTGCTACCCTGATCTTTTCTATATCGTCAAGATCTTTGACCTTATCTATTTGAGACTTTATAGTTTGTGCAAGTATCTCGAAATCATCCATCTTTTACCTCCCGAAGCACTTATTCAATTTTATCACAAATTTCTTTTTTAAGTCATCCAAAACAAACGGTGTATGTCGTACGGGCCATTTACCATATAACACGCGTAATATATGCTATTGGCTGTTATTTGACATTTTTGTACCTATATAGGGTATAATTGTATAAATAATACAGGAGGATCTTCACTTGTCTCCAATTGCCGTAACAACACAAATTTCTTATTGGAGTGCGTTTGTCGGAGGAATTTTAAGTTTCTTTTCTCCATGCATTTTCCCTATTTTACCCGGCTTTTTGGCTTTTCTTGTTTCTTCGCATGGAAAAAGTGGGGCAGTTTACAAGGCAATTGCATTTTCGATAGGCCTTTCGGTTATCTTCATTTTGCTTGGCCTTGCAACAGGTACTTTTGGTGGTTTTTTGATCATGTACAAGAGATACGTCGAGATAATAGGAGGTATTCTCGTCGTGATCTTCGGCTTAAGTTACACAGGTCTTTTCACGTTGCCGTTTTTTGAAAAAGGCATTTACATACCTTTCAAAAGAGACGTCGATAGTTTCTGGAGTGCATTTCTTTTTGGAATAGTAACCGCTTTCGCATGGACACCATGCATAGGTCCAGCATTAGGCACTATCCTCACGATGGCGGCAACTGGGAATACCATATCAGGTGGAATTTTACTTTCCATCTTTTCTTTAGGCCTTGTCATACCTCTTATACTGGCGTCCGTCTTGATCCAGATTGTGAACAAGATCGTTACATTCATCGTCAAATATCAAAGATGGATAAACGTAACGGGTGGAATAATCCTTGTGATTTTTGGCTTTTTGATGATCTTTGGTAAACTTGCACTTTTAAGTTAATTGAGGAGGTAAAAATGAAAAAAATTCTCGTGTTTTTGGCTTTGTCTCTTATAACCTTAAGCGTTTTTGCCTATTCGTTGAACGACGTTTTGCTTAACAACTTCAACACCGTCATGACTTTATCAAAGTACGAGCAAAAAGATGCAATAATAGTTTTTTCGGATCCAACTTGTTTTTATTGCAACAAACTTAAAAGTGACACGCTTTCAAATCTTGGCGTTCAGCAGATGTTGTCCAACAATTTCGTGATAGGTCAAATTTACGAAACGAACGATACTGCCAACTTTGAAGGGAAAACATACACCTACGCACAACTTTTTCAAGGATTTGGGATTAAAGGTACGCCGACACTTTTCTTTTTCACACAGTCCGGTACGCCGATAACTTATTTACCAGGTTACCTTGGGCCTTCTGATTTCATAAAAGTGCTTCAATACATCGCACTTGGATATTACGCTAAAAATGTCAATTTCAGTACATTTTCAAAAGAAAACAGCAAGTTCGTGGGAACGCCTTCCATAATTGAACTGACAAAATCTCAAGCTGACTATATACTTAAAAATGATCCCATGTCAAAGGGAATAAACTCTTATCCACCAAAAAATGCCGATCTTTTCTTGAAATACATCGTTTCCGGCCAAGATGCCACTTCAATAGCAAACCAAATGATGAAGGACGGATTTTACAACATCTATGTTGTAAATGGTAAATGATAGGGTATTTAAAACCTGACGTAAACGAACTTAAAGTTAAAGAACTTAAACTCTACAACGCATACTATTGTGGTATATGTACCGGTTTGTCGAAAAAATATGGGCCAATTTCCCGTCTTCTTTTAAGTTATGACTCAACTTTTTTCGTAATACTAAGCGATGTTTTATCAGGTACGCAATGTCAATTTGGTCATGCAAGATGTCCGTTGCCTCCATTTCAGAAGAAAAATGTGGTCAAAAGCGAAGATGTAAAATTTGGAATGGAAATATCTAAATTCTTTTCAGACTTGAAAATCGATGATTTTAAAAGGGATTCAAGGGGATTCGCACATATACTTTCTTTTTTCCTATTTCATTTCAGATCGAATGAAGAATTTGGAAAAATTTCTAAGCCTTACACCGATAGAATCCTATTTTCTGAAATTTCATCAGAATCCAATCCACAAGAGGTTGCGGACATTTTTGGCAAATTCTCTGAAGCCATTGCAACTTCTCTTTCAAATCTCAAAAGGGCGTCTAATATGATATATCTAATGGGGAAATGGATATATCTCATAGATGCCCTTGATGATCTCGAAGAAGATTTCAAAAAAAGAAATTACAATCCGTTCCTCGTAAAATACGGATCTGATTTTGATGATCCGAATTTTTTTGTTAAAATAAGAGAAGCAGAAAAAGCGCCTATCAATTTTCTGATATACATGATACAAGAAGAATACAAAGGGCTAAAAATTGAACCGTCCGTTAAAAGGAATTTGATAGAAAACGTGATCTTCTATGGACTGCCGGGGACATCTGCAAAAATTCTTGGCAAAAGGATGATGGAAAATTGAAAGATCCGTATGAGGTGCTTGGTGTAAATAGAAACGCCACTAAAGAGGAAATAAGAGATGCTTACAGAGAACTCATAAAAAAATATCATCCGGACAAATTCAGGGATAACCCTGATATGAAAGCACTTGCCGAGGAGAAGATCAAAGAGGTAAATGAGGCTTATAAATATCTTTTGGACAATTTTGATAACTCTTCTGGCGTATCAGGTGTTGCAAGCGGAGACCAATCTCTTTTCCAACAAGCAAGGCAGAAAATAGGAACTGGAGATTATTACGGTGCTGAAGACTTGCTTGTCAGAATTTCAGACAAATCAAATCCGGAATGGTATTTTTTAAGTGGTCTTATATATTTCAAACAGGGATGGTACGATAAAGCGGGAACTTACCTCAAATATGCCCACGAAGCTAAACCTGACAACAAAGAATACGAAGACACCTATAAAGAATTTTTAAAAGCTTCAAGAAGTTATAATCCCCAGATGAATGGCCCTGCTCAAGGTGGCGGTATGAACGATGAAACAACGGCATGCCTGAATTGCTGTGCTGCTTTGGCCTGCACGGACATATGCTGCCATTGTATGGGAGGAATTTGATTTGAAGGCAAGAAATATAGCCTTCGGATCTATTTATGCTGCAATTTCAATTGTTCTTATATCATCTTCTGCTATGTTTGCAGACGATCTTTTTTTGTTGATCTTTGCCTCTCTTCCTCTTATTGCACTAACGGATCAGTTTGGAAGACGAATGGGATTGCTCGCTTACTGCGTGATTTCAGTCGTAACTTTCTTGATCTTTCCGCTTAGAATATCCACAACGATCTTCATATTACTTTTTGGCCCGTATTCTATACTAAGGGATTCTTTTAAGAACAAAAAAGTTTTGAATATGGTATTTCATCTTTCCTTACTCTTCGGCCTCGCTTCGCTATCTTACTTTGTTATAACTTATCTTTTGAATTTGAACTTTAAATATTCTGTCTTTCTTGTCGTCTTTGGATTTTTTGGTCTTTTGCTTTATGAAAGATTTGTTGAATATTTCGTGAGATGGTACAAAAGGATCATCTTACGCCAAAGGTGGATGTAAATGCCTTACGATTCGTTTTTGGTTGCGAAGATCGTAAAAGAAATAGAAACTCCGGCCTATCTGACTGGAATATACGATGCCACAAGTCATTCTATCGTACTTTCTTTGAACAAAAAAGATCTTATGATAGACGTTGGCGGATGGCCTAATCTGAGATTTACGAAGATATTCGTTGAGAAAGATCTTTATCCGTCAAGTTTTGTTTCCATCATGAGGGCAAAATTGAAAGGTGCAATGCTTTTAAAAGTGAGTCAGATAGATTTTGACAGGATAGTGAGATTTGAATTCGAAGTGACAAATCTTATAGGTGAGAAAGAGAGCTTGGAACTTTACCATGAAGTTATGGGAAGTTTTGGAAACATCATTCTTGTAAAAGATGGAAAGGTTATTTCTGCGTTCAAAAATGTTTCGTCTGCCAAAAGGAGGATCTTTCCAGGCGTCGATTATGTTTTCCCCGAAGAGGATAGAATAGCACCATGGGAAATCGATGAAAACATCTTTTTGAATGCTTCCGGCCGTCTCGATCAATTCCTTGTATCAAAGGTAATGGGATTTTCAAAAAAAACTGCTATTGAAGTGACAAAACTCGCGAATTTGAGTTTTGATACTGAAATTGCATCCTTGAAAATGGAAGAAATCGACAGGATTGTCCATCTGATAAGAAAAATGGTGAAGGATATCGAAAACAGGCAAGTTTATATCTCTTTTGAAGCGAGCCTTCCAAAAGATATATATGCTTTCGAACCTTATGGCGAATTTAAAACCTTTGATAGTGCTTCAGATGCGATAGAGAAATTACTTTCAATCTCAAAAGAAGAATCACCAATTTTAAAAAAAGAAAGGCTCTTAAAAAGTGTTAAAAGTTTCACAGAAAAGAATGAGGAGATATTGAAGAAGATAAGACAAGAATTGAAAGAATCAGATAACGCAGAAGAATTCAGAAAATACGGCGAACTTCTGATATCGCATTTGCATGAACTTCCCAAAAAGTCACAGAAGGTAGAGGTCTTTGATTGGGAAACGAATAAACCGGTGATCGTAAATCTCGATCCAAAGATAGATGTGTCAAAAAATGCCCAGCATTTCTTTTCCATTTACACGCGCCTTAAAAACAAACATGACGGTATCGTAAAGAGAGAAGAGATAATTCGAAAAAGGATATCATACCTTCAGGAGATCGTATATGAAATAGAAAATATCTCCGAAAATGCAGAACTCGATGATATAGAAAAAGAACTTTCAATATTCAAATACATACCAAGTAGAAAAAAGCAAAAAACCCAAAAAGAGTCAAAACCAATAGAATACGAAATAAGTGGTTTTAAAATTGTAATTGGTAAGAACAACATTCAAAATGACAGGGTAACAAGAGCTGCCTCTCCCGATGATTTGTGGTTTCATGTAAGAGAAGCACCTGGCTCTCATGTCATACTCGTAACTGGCAAAAGAGAACCACCTCAAGATGTTATAGAATTCGTAGCGTCTATTGCAGCCGGCCATTCAAGGTACCGCAACGATCTCTGGGCGAGTGTAGATTACACTTACGTTAAATACGTTTCAAAACCCAAAGGTGCGAAGCCTGGTTTCGTCATTTACAAGAATTTCAAAACTTTGCGTGTTAGGCCTCGTTTAATTTAATTGTTCCAAGAAATCAACGTATTTTTTGACGATTTCTTCTCTGAGATAATTTTTGATAACGTAGGTTTTTCCCTCAGAGGAATTTTTTTGGTAGAAATCGTAATTATCTCTTATTTTTTTTATCGAATCGATGATCTCCTCAACGTTTCCTCTGTGAACCCTTATACCGGACTTCGAATTATCAAGAATTTCAGCCGAAAGCCCATCGAGACCATATACAACCGGTCTATTCGCAACGGCATATTCAAAGGTTTTTGATGGAAGTGAATCGGCAAAAAGATCGCTTTTTGCAAGGTGTATGAACAGCACATCACTTGCCGAATAGTAAACCGGTACACGATCTCTTGGAACTGGAGGAACGAAGTAGATGTTATCAACGCCTTTCGATAGCGTCATCAATCTTTCTTTGTCAGATCCATCTCCAACTAACACGAAGTGGATATCTTTTAGTGATTTTGCCACATCGACAAGGACGGCAAGATCTTGACCAAGGCCAATATTGCCAATGTAAGACACAAGAAATTCATTTTTTTCAATAGAAAGCGATTGCCTCGCAACATCTTTTTTTTCGCTCCACTCTGTTATCTCTTTAAGCAAATAACCATCAAGGCCATTGGAAAATGTCACAAGTTTACCGCGATCGATACCTTTTGACGATATCTTGTCATTCATGAAAGGGAGAACTGTGACTATTCTGTAAGCCGAATTGTACATCTTTCTTTCGTAATGTCTCATTATCTTTATTATTGGATTCGATTCTTTTGCTTTCCCAAGTTCTACAATTGTGTCTGGCCACAGGTCTCTTACCTCTAAGATAAGCTTTCCGACTCTTTTTTTGAGAGAAATACCGGCAACGCCGATAAGGAAAGGAGGACTTGATACTATTCCAACGTCAAAATGATTTTCATTGCACAATTTTTTGGCTTTGCTTTTCATTTTCAGGTAAAAATCCGCTTGTCTCCATATCTGAGCAAGAGCAGAATCATTTCCGGTTTTAACGTTTATTCTTATAATCCTTTCTGCCCCAGAAAGCTCGTCAGATGTTTTAAGAGAAGAATAACGGTTGGGGGTTGCGGTCAAAACCGTTACGTCATGATTCCTTTTCGTCAGCTCGTCAGAAAGGGCTTTAAGCCTAAAAGCAGAAGCTCCAAGATCAGGCGGATAGTGTTGAGTAACTATTAAAACCCTCATTGAAATTCTCCTTTTTAAAATTCTTTGTATACAGATATATGATATCATAAGAATTGAAAATGTATAATTATACTAATTCATCAGTCATTCCAGACCTGATCGGGAATCCTATCCGATAAAGACAAATGACTTTATTTTTAAAATTGGAGGAAAGAATTGGAAAAGCCATCATTTTATTTCAAAATGATCTTAAGTGGCATTTTGATGGGCATTTCGATGATACTCCCAGGGACAAGTTGGCCTGTCATGGCAATAATTCTTGGGGTTTACGAACCTTTAATGCTTAGTTTGAACAAACTGTTTTCCGCCCCAAAAACGCTTACAAATCAAAATATCAAATTGCTTGTGTTCTTGATCATAGGCATAGTACCGGCCATCTTTTTCACTTCATACTTCATTTTAGATCTTCTCATGAAATTTTCATTTGAAATAAATGCCATTTTCATAGGTCTCATATTAGGTTCCATTTATCTGCTTTACTTAGAAGTAAAGAAAAAAGGACTTTCGGAGTTTTTATGGTTTTTCATCGGTCTTGCAGTCGTCATTCTTCCACTTCTATTTGGCCTTAGAATAAGCGATTTAAGGTTTTTTACGACGATCTTCGGCTCAAAGTTCCTTGATTTCATATCGGGTTTAGCAGTTTCAACATCTCTTCCGGCCGTTGGAGACACGATAATGCTACTTTTGCTTGGAAATTACAGACATCTTTTGAATGCCGTGAGAACTTTTGATGTTGCAACGCTTTCTGTTTTTTTAGTGGGCTTTTTGATAGGATTTTTTGCTTTTGTCAGAATAATTGGAAGCCTTTTGAAAAGATATCACTCTCAAACTTATGCCTTTATAATAGGTCTCATGATGGCTTCTATAACTTCGATATGGCCTTTCGCAAGGCACTCGTACAATCTGTCTCGTGTTATACTTTTTATGTTGTTAATCGCAGGAGGCTTTTTGATTTCTTTTTACCTTGAAAAGATTTCATCAAAGAAGGTAAAACATGAAAAATGACGATAATTACAAAACGGTTATAGCTGAAATAATCGAAAAAGTTAGAAAAGATTATTCGGAAGAATCGGCAGAAATGGTCAAGAAAGCCTATGAGTTCGCAAAAGAAGCACACCAAACTCAATTAAGGGCTTCAGGAGAGCCCTATATATCTCATCCGGTCCAAGTTGCAAAAATAGTTTCAGATATGGGAATGGATGTACCTTCCATTTGTACGGCTTTGCTTCATGACGTGGCAGAAGATACGAAAGTTCCAATTGAAGAGATAGAAAAAAATTTTGGTCACGAAATATCCACGATGGTTAACGGCCTGACAAAAATAAAGACGCTTGAAAATGAGGATATAAAATTTTCCGAGATAGAAACCATACGCAAGATGATCTTTGCGATGGCACAGGATATACGCGTTGTGCTTATAAAATTAGCGGATAGACTGCACAACATGAGAACGGTGGAAGGTTTTGCGGAAGAAGAAAAAAGAAAAGAAAAGGCCAAACAAACTCTCGAAGTTTACGCTCCCATTGCAAACAGACTTGGAATATACACCATAAAAAGAGAGTTAGAGGATCTTTCTTTCAAACAACTTTTCCCGCAAGAATACATCAACATAAAAAAGCTTGTAGATAAAAAAGTTCAGGAACGCAGTCATGAAATAGAATACTATCGTTCTCAAATTGCAGAACTTTTAAAACAAAATGGGATAGAATTCACGGAGATAAGTGGAAGGGCAAAGCATTTTTACAGTATATGGCAGAAGATGAAGGAAAAGAACAAATCATTTGACGAGATATACGATCTTTTTGCCATAAGGGTCATAGTTAAGAATGTACCGATGTGTTACGAAACACTCGGCGTCATCCACAGTCTCTGGACTCCTGTGCCGGGTAGATTTAAGGATTACATAGCCGCGCCAAAGTCAAATGGATATAGAGCCCTACATAACACCGTCGTGACAGATAAAGGAGAATTTCTCGAAATACAAATAAAAGATCAGCAGATGAACCATGAGGCTGAATATGGAATGGCAGCGCATTGGAAATACAAAGAAGGAAAAGTTCAAAAAAGTGAATTCATAGATCAACTTATGGAATGGCAAAAAGATTATTCAAAAGGACTTGTAGGTTGGAACGAAATGGCAACCGAGTTAAGTCTTGACGAAGTTTTTGTCTTTACCCCGACTGGAGAGGTAAAACACCTTACAAAGGGATCAACACCCATAGATTTTGCTTATTCCATACATACAGACGTCGGAAACCATTACGCCGGGGCGTTGATAAATAACAGACTTGTCCCCATGGGATATCAACTTAAAGATGGAGACAGAATTCAAATCATAGTCGATAAAAACAGCGAAGGTCCCAATGCAAATTGGCTTAAATTTGCGCATAGCGTTCACACAAAGGCAAAGATAAAGAAATTCCTCAGAGATAAATTTGCAAATGAATACATAGAAAAAGGTAAGGAGATACTGAAGGATCTTTCAAAAAAATATCATCTTTCAGTCGAAGAGATCATTGGCAAGCAAGAGATCAAAAATTACCTTAAAGATAGAAACATAGAAAAAGAAGAAGAGCTTGAACTGAGACTTGGTTCAGGTGCCGTTAAAGCGTATCAAATAGAAAAATTCCTTGGTCAGACTGTAAAACCAGAATTTCAGCATGAGTTCTCAGAACCAGAAGGTACCGAAATAGTCGTTGACGATTTAAAGGGAATAGAGGTAAGATTCGCGAAGTGCTGCAACCCAGTACCAGGGGATCGCATAGTCGGGCTCGTGACTAAAAACGGAGTTAGCATTCACACAACGGATTGTCCAAATCTAAAAAACGTTGATAGAAATAAACTCGTGAGAGTTTCATGGGGAAACTCAAACGAACTCTTTGGTGCCAACATAGAACTTGAAGGTGATGACAGAGACGGACTGCTCAGTGATATAATGAGTAGGATACGCGAAAAACACATTCAAATAGCCGGCGTAGTTTCATGGGTAGATGATTTAAGAATTGCACACATATCGGTAAGAATCAACGTTACCAACCTCGATCAGTTGAACGATCTCATAAGTCATCTTAAAAAAGAAAAGGGCATAAAAAAGGTTTACAGAGAAAGGGGAAACAAATTTGAGGGCGGTAGTGCAAAGAGTTAAAGAAGCTTATGTCAAAGTTGATGAAAAGATCGTCGGGAAGATAAAGGCTGGCATTTTGCTTCTTGTTGGCATAGGGAAAGATGATACCGTCGAAGATCTCAAATGGATGGAAGAGAAAATACCCAATCTGAGAATTTTTGAAGATGAAGATCAAAAAATGAACAAATCACTTCTTGATATAAACGGAGAGTTGCTCATCGTATCACAATTCACGCTTTTTGGAGATGCAAGTCGTGGGAGACGCCCCTCTTTTTCGGATGCGGCACCCGCAGATATGGCAAAGCAGATGTACGAAAAATTTTGTAAGGACATATCCGAGCTGTATCCATCGATAAAAGTAGAACACGGAATTTTTCAAGCCTATATGCAAGTTTACATTCTCAACGATGGGCCGGTTACGATAATCGTTGATTCGAAAGGAGGGCGGGCGATTTCCTCCCTTCTCTAAAAAGAGGGATATCCATCGCCTAACATTTCATGAAGATCGGATCAAAGATAGTACTTCTTATGATCATCATGGTTGTAGCACTTTGTATCACAATGACATTTATCTACGTTGAGGGCACCGAATTGCAAAATTCTCTTCCCAAAATAAACGAATCACTTAAAAATGTGCAAAGTGCATACGATTCGACAATTCAAGTTGCGAATTTGGAATTTACAATTTCAAATGCTTTTTCCGCTCTTGGATTTGGGATATCCAACAATTCAACTGCCACTCTAAATCAGAATGATCTCTTTGACGCATCTATAAAAAAGGCACTTCTGATGACCGATCAATTGCCCACTTCAAATGCAGCATCTCAGATTTCTAACGATCTGAAAAAACTAAAAAGCATCGGTGATCTTGCCTTTGTGCAAAGTGCAACTCTTGTTGGTTATCAAAATAAGATCAAATTGATCCAATCAAACCTTTCAAATGTTGAAAATGAATACACGCAAACCAAAGATCAAATATCCAACCTCATGACCTTGAATAAAACCATGGTGGCAACGATAGAGACAAGTTTTACAACCGTAGCCGCAAGTGCAAATGACCTTTATTCTTTGCCTGCTACCGAGTCTCAATTGATTCTGGCAAGGTTGAATTCGCGAATATCTGCCTTACCCATAAATCAACTTAACATCGCGAACACTGAAAACCTTCTTGATAATCTTGCCCTATTGGTTGGAACTAATGAAGCTCAAAACATGGTTTCATCGATGAAACTCGCGCTTAAAAACATATACCTCGCAACATCTCAAGATAACGTGGATATCGAACTTGTGTTGATGAGATCTTACATTCAATCTTTTAAAACCGATATGAACATGGGAGCGTTAAACCCCGTTGGCATCTCATATGCCGATCTTTTGCTCGACAGATACTATTCTCTTTCACAACAACTTGGAAATCTTGTAATGAAAGCCCAAAATGATCTGTCTGAGATTCAATCGATCTCTGCAACTGTTAATGACTATAACCAAAAAATATCAAGCCAAAGAGATTCCATGGTGAATTTACTCACGGTGGATGCAAAACGATATCTTAACTCCATAAATGCCAGTCTGTCTTCGCTTTTTGACAAAGCAAATTCAAGCACTCAAAGTGCTATGAACGATTTCCATATTTCATCTGATCCGATTTCGAATGCTTTCAATTACATCCTAACGATCACATTTATCATAACAGTGGTAGCAAGCGTTTGCATAATCGTTTTTGGGATCTTCCTGATCTTTGATCTCAAAAGAAATCTCAGAAACCTTCAAAATGCTACCGATAAGATGAAAGCTGAAGATTTGAGCGTTAAGATCGAAGAAACAAACAGAAAAGATGAATTTGGCAATCTCCAAAAATCATTCAACGAGATGATCGATCATCTGAAGGGAGTATTTTCCCATTTTAAGCAATTGACATCAAGCGTAAAAGATGATCTTAAAGCCCTTAATTCAATGGAAGATGAAAGTTCATCTGGAATGAAAGTGGCCATCACGGAGATTGACAAATCAAAAGATTTGATGAAAAAGTTTTCGGAAGAACTTGAAGAAATAACTCAAAGACTTTCAAAAATCGACGAATCCGAAAAGTCTGCAATGGGCAGAATTGAAAGTCTCGATGAATTGTATGGCGATTCAAAAGCAGAATTGTCAGATACTAAAAAAAGAATCGATGATTTCGTTGCGAAATTACTCTCCACCAAAGAAGAAGCCATCAAAAACTCAAAATACATCGAAGACTTAAAAGCATCTTACACACCCATTTTCAACCTCACCAAGACACTTGAATCAATGACCGACCAGGCAAAAATACTGGCGCTTAACATCGCGATTAGATCTTCAAAAGAGAAATCCGATCAATACGCATTTTTAGAATCAGAGGCAAAGGAACTTGCAAATGAATCGGCAAGCATACTCGAAGAGATAAAGACCGAAACAAAACAATTTCAAGACAAGATCGAAAAAGCTCTTTTGGAATCGGAATCGGTCGTTACATCGATGAAGCATCTTTCTGACTCCGGCGAAGAGATAAATGACTTGAACCTAGACGTCATCTTCGATCGAATGATGAAAGACGTTAAAGAGATATCAGAAACGATCAAATTAACCTCTGAGAGAGCGCAGGTCAATCAGAATTTGCAAGAAAAGATAAAACTTCTTGAAGAGGCAATTCCGTTGCTTGAATCGGCTTCAAGAAGTTTGGACGAAGGTAAAATAACAGACATCAAAAATTTGATGAAGAAAATAGAAGAAACATCAGAGAGTTTAGATCAAAATGTAAAAAAATTCAAAACAGATTGATCTTCCTAACTCCACTTGAAAGTTTAACGGGATAAGATTTCATTTCGATCCCAAATTGTCTTTTATAAGCATCGTTTATCTCTTTTAACTGCATCTTTATGTCCGATTTGGAGATGACAATTATGCTTCCTCCAAACCCTCCGCCTATCATGCGCGCACCGTAAACATCTTCCAAAGCATTTATTCTATCAACGAGAAAGTCTATCTCATCGGTTGATATCTCAAACAAATTTTTCAAACTCTCATGAGATTTTTTAACGAGCCATCCAACTTTTTCCCAATCTTTATTTTCTATGGCCGTTATCATATCAAGCACTCTTTGATTTTCTTCTATCACATGCTTCGCCCTTTTGTAAGAATTTTCTCCAAGTGCTTTTCTTTTTGAATCTATAAGAGAGTTTGTCATTTCTTTGAATTGTTTGCCGGTTATCTCAATGGCACGTGCACATTCATTTCTACGCATGTTGTATCCGCCGCTTGTAAGCTCATGTTTAACACCTGAATCCACAATCGTAATCTTTGGAAACCCTATCGCTGAAACGTACTCGTAATGGCCATCCGCGGCATCTATTAAAATGAAAGAGTCTTTTTTTGCAAGCGCAACCGCATACTGATCCATTATGCCACAGCTAACGCCAACGAATTCATTTTCCGCTTCATGGGCTATTTCTGCTATCCTTTCTCTATCAAGGTTAAGCCTTTCTATTTTTGATATCCCGTAAATTATGCCAACCATCAAAGAGGCAGAGCTCGAAAGGCCTGCTCCGATGGGTAGAGTGCTGTTAATTTCGATCTTAAAAGGCTTTATGGTTTTTTTGACGTACTTCGTCAAATGGAAAATGGCTCCCTTAACGTAATTAGCCCATGTATCCTTTTCTTTTCTTTCATCGATCGAAAATTCAACGCTTTTGTTCAGATCTTTTGTGTAAACATCGAAATGATCAGATTCTTCAAATGTCAAATAGGTATATTTGTCTATGGCTGCCGGAAGTACATACCCTCCGTTGTAATCAGTGTGTTCACCTATTAAATTTATGCGTCCTGGCGATTTAAATACGTAAGTCAAAGTCATCGTCTCCTTCATATCGTGTAAGATGCGCTTTTTAAACTTTTTGCTGCATCGGAAGGCGTAAGCGGATTTATAAAGGTCCATGTGCCAGTCTCAACACTTGCCATCCACTTGACGTTTACCTTATCTCTTTTTGGAGGATTAAACTCTATATGAAAGTGAAATCTCTCCATCGTAGGATTAACCGGAGATTGAAAGATCTCCATCATGTAAGGAAATTCCTGGTGAAAGAGCGAGTCATATTTGGAAGTTACGACTTTCAGGGCCGCTGCCAGATCAAATTTCTCCGGCGGTGTCATGTCCATGAAAAAAGAGATGTGCCTTTTCGGATAAATGTGTACCTCGTATGGAAACCTTGCAAAGTACGGGACAAGGGCGACGAAATATTCACCTTCGTAAACGATACTTTCGGTGCCCGCCTCTGCTTTAATCACATCACAGATCGCGCATTCTCCCGTGTATTTGTCAATCGCATCTATCATAGATTGAATTCTTTTCGGTATAAAAGGAAAAGCGTAAAGTTGACCGTGAGGATGGATTTGAGATGCGCCCACCTCTTTCCCTCTGTTTTCAAATGGGAAAATATACTTTATCTCATCATGCTTCATAAGATCGCGAGTTCTGTCTTCCCAAACGTAGATGAGTTTTTCTATTTGACCGATCGGCATTCTCGACAACGAAGAATTGTGATCCGATGTGAACATTATGACTTCACATTTACCATATGATGGAGCGTTTTTAAAAATAGAATCAGCCTTGTATATCTCGGGCGGATCCATTCTGAGCGCAGGATATCTGTTATCGAAGGCTGTCAGATCGTAATCGTGCTTCATCTCAAGAATCCCTGGGCACAAAGGACATGCCTCTTTTTGAGGAAGTACAGGCCTCTTTTGCGTTTCGGATGAAATTATTATCCACTCATCGGTTATGGGATTATACCTTAGTTCCATCATATTCTTCACCCCAATAATAATGTATGTCTCTTCCGTCATCTTCCTTTTCATCATCACGTCTGAGGTTTCTTTTCCCCCGATGCATGACGATGGCAACAGAATGAGGATCGATTTTGACTTCATTCTTCACGTTTTTCATCGAAGGATAAAGCACAAAAAACTCATTTACTTTTTTATCAAGTAAATTTTTGTAATTCTCAACCTTATCTTTCCAATCCGAATCGGAAAGATTCACAAAAGATATGATATCACCGTTTATTGAATTTTTCGTTATGATGACATATCTTTCTCCATCCAAAAATCTAACATTGGATCTTCCTTTCCTGAAATTAAATGCCCCGACCATCAAGTGCAGATCGTCATCCGACAATTTATCAAGAAAATCGCTTTCCAAAAATTGACCGTTCAAAAGAGCCGGAACGTAAAGATTTACCATACGCTCTTTTGAGGTAAGTCCTGTATCTTGCGATCTTGCCATTACGCAATCCGGATCGTTTACCCACCATTTATTCATGAAATTTCTTGAAAGCGCATTTCGGATCGAATACTTCGCACTTGGCATTCCTATGTCAATTGTTCCGTTCCAATTCGAGGAGGTATCAGATCCTATGCGCATTGAGTTAACGTATCCTATCGATGGAATTAAAGGTGCACCGCACCCTAAAATATGTGAATTTCCAACCGTGTCTGCTATCTTCTTCATACCCATCCTGTATGCTTCAACAGGTGTCACGTTGAGAAATCTGTTGCCCGGGATCATACCTGCAAAGAGAAAATCTATTTTAAAAAATTCATATCCATAACTTTTCAAAGATGAAAAGATCTCGCCAAGCCAAAAAAGTGCATCTGGATTTGACGTATCGACAGCATAAATTTTTTTATTCCAATTCTCGTACGCAACGATCGGACTTCCATTTTCATCTTTAACAAGGAAATCCTTATGATATTTAAAGATGGAAGAAGTTTCGGAAATGCTGAAAGGCGCCGTCCATATACCTGGTATCATGTTAGACTTTTTGATTTTTTTCGAAAGAAAATCAAGGCCTTCCGGAAATTTTTCATTTGTTCGGAGCCAATCTCCTACGTCTTTTTCGTAACCGTCGTCTATCTGAAAAAGCTCGTATTTCATACCAATTTCAGATGACTTTTCTAACTCTTTGAGAAATGAATCCTGAGATATATTCAAATAATAACTGTACCATGATTCCCATCCGAATAGAGGTTCAGATCGTTTTATCATGTTTAATTCTCCGACTTTATTCGCGTAAAGTTCAAGTGCATCTTCGAGTACGGAAAAATCATTCACCCAAAGTGGCTCTATTTTTATCTTTTCATGAGGCTTCAAACTCTTCCCGATGTAAACTTTTACATCCACAATCCCATCGTGCCACTTGAAGTAAGGATGCGTTGTTTCGGAAGAAAGGAATCCGGCAAATGTTTTGTCATCGGCGATGAAATAATCCGAAACTATGCCATCCTTGAATTCCCATGGAATTGGAGAAGCAGCGAAGTTGACGCTCAATCCATTCATAACTTTGATCATTTCCTGAGGCTTTACGAAAGTACAAGGCCCCCATGATTGGTAATTGTTCATGAAAAGCTTTTCGGAAACCTCAAATTCGCCAATTTTCAAATCTTTTATGAATTTAGGTTCGTTCTCCGTATTTTCGATCTCAACTTCTATTTCATACCCATCTTTTTGGGTAATCGAAAGATTGAACTCCAAAAAACCGATCTTTTCCTTTCGCTTACCATAATCTAAAGGCCTACCAAATAACTTCAAAGTTTTCACCTCTTCCGTAAATCAACAGGTCTGAATTTAAAAGTGTATGTGTAAACTCTGTTTGCGTAAAGTGTGAAGTCCGGATGAGTTTTTGCACCCCAGCTGTTATCTCCTCCCACGCCCATTTGAGCATGATTTATGTGAAGGAAAATCTCTTTTCTTACCGGCAATTCGTAAGGATGTTTTGCCTTTTCCAAATCTTCAACGGAATGATGAAGAGCACTGAATTCAAAAGTAGGATCGCCTGTGAAGATCAATCCCGATTCTTCATCGTCGCTCAAGATGAGCCATCTTACGTCTGTTTTGTTTCCCATCTCCGATGGTTTTATGTAATTCACAAATTGATCTTTTACCTTGGACTTGTAAAGATCCACCCTTGCGGATTTCTTTCTGTCCCAGTAATTTTCGTGGGGACCGCGACCGTACCACGTCAGATTATCGAATTCCTTCGGCATGATCATTTCCATTCCAACAACCGGTATTTCCGGTAAATCATCGCCTGGTATCAGTTCGAAAAAAACGGATACCTCACAATGACAATCAACATCATAAACCACCCTGCAAATGGAAGGATTTAAAGTTTGTAAGGTGAATTCAGTGACGATTTTAACATTATCTCCAACTTTCTCCCATTCAAAATTTTTTAACTTTCTATTCGTTGAACCATCGCGCCATGTAGAAAGCCTTTCTTCCATTCTGTTGCCATGATCGTTGTCCGTTGGTGCTCTCCAAAAATTAGGCCTCAATCCTGAAATGACGAGTTCACGATCTTTGAATTTCAGAGAATTCATAATTCCCAATGCCTTATCGAAAGAAGTTTCAAAGTGTTCAGATTTCAAAAGAAGATTGCTTTCCAAATCAAGCAATTTCAAATCTGTCAACGCACGTTTTTGAACATGAAGAGTCGGAACATCAAAAGGTATTTTGAATTGTTCGTGACTAACCTCATGTCCGGCATTCGCCCATTTACTTTTCTCTTTTAGGCTAAAAACCGTCTCGAGGAAGTACTCGCATCCGGCGTGAATTTGCACATTTCCATAAGGTATTTTCACAACTTTACTTTCAAGCGGTTCGATGTCAACATCAAGATGTCCTGAATTGACTATCTCATGATTTTCTTTTATGAACCATTCGCAATTGTATGCATTTACATTCGTAAAAAGATGCTCGTTGAAGATCTCAATTTCTCCACTCAAAAGGGTAACGGGCTTGACGACAATATTTCTGTAGATATATCTAACTTCCTCCGCTTGAGGCTTTGGGGTTCTATCGGCAAAAACAACTCCATTCGCACAAAAATCGCCGTCATTGGGATTATCTCCCCAATCTCCTCCGTAAGCAAGATATTCACCCTTTCCCGAAGGAACAATCTCGTATATGGCTTGGTCCACCCAATCCCAGATAAAGCCTCCCTGCAATTTAGGATATTTCCTGAACAGATCCCAGTATTTGTAAAGATTTCCGTTGCTGTTTCCCATGGCATGTGCATATTCACAGAGTATATAAGGCTTGGAATTGTTTGAATTAGCGTACTCTTCAACTCTTTCAACCGGTGAGTACATCTCGCTTGTCATGTCCGCAACGGAACTTTCTCCTTCGTAATGGACAAGGCGTGTCTGATCCCTCATGTGAACCCAGTCTGACATAATTCTGAAATTCGTTCCATGTCCGGCTTCATTTCCCAAAGACCATATCAAAACAGAAGGATGATTTTTATCCCTTTCAACCATGCTTTGAACTCTGTCAAGGCACGCGTTTGTCCATTGAGGATCGCTATCGGGCACCTTATCTCTTACTCCATGCGTTTCAAGATTAGTCTCATCTATCACGTAAAGCCCATATTCGTCACATAAATCCAACCATAAAGGATCATTTGGGTAATGAGAGGTACGAACGGCATTTATATTGTGTTGTTTCATCAGAGTTATATCCTTTATCATCGTTTCAGCCGGCACATGCTTTCCAGTTCTCGGATCGAATTCATGCCTGTCAACGCCCTTGAACTTTATAACCTTTCCATTTATCATCATAAGGTTATCTTTCAACTCGAACTTCCTAAAGCCTATTTTGCAACCTTCGGACTCAATTATCTGCCCTTTGGAATCCTTTAAAGTCAGGATGAGATTGTAGAGATTCGGATATTCTCCAGACCATTTTTTAGGATTCATAACTTTTTGCTCAAGTAATGCTACCGTTTCATCTTTAGAAGCAAATCTTTTCTTTATGACAATCGGGCTAAACATGGAGTTCCGATCATCGTAGAGCGCAGCTTCTATCGAAAAATCGCCTTTTACATCTTCAGAATACCTTTGAACGTTGATTTTGATCTTCAAATTCACATTCTCATAACGATCATCCAAGTCCGTTATAACTTCAAAATCTCTCATATGAATCTTCGAAGTTGAATAGATAAAAACATCTCTTACGATGCCGCTTAGCCTTATCATATCCTGATCTTCAAGCCAACTACCAGTACACCATCTGTAAACTTCAACGGCTAAAGAATTTTCTCCAATTTTTAAGTGTTTGGTTATGTCAAATTCAGAAGGGGTAAAACTATCTTCGCTGTATCCGACGAACTTGCCGTTAACCCAGATGTAAAAAGCAGATTCGACGCCTTGAAATGAAATAAAAATCTCTCGATTTTTCCAATCTTTAGGAACTGTGAATGTCGTTTTGTAGGAGCCTACCGGATTGTAAACCGTCGGTGCATGCGGTGGTTCAGGCTTTTCATAGCCTGTCCATGGATACGTGATATTAGTGTAGATGGGATAATCATATCCTTGCATTTGCCATTCTCCCGGTACGTTTATTTCGTCCCATTTGCTGACATCGTAGGATTGTCTGTAAAAATCGACAGGTCTTTCAGATGGATTTTTTGAGATATGAAACTTCCATTTTCCATTCAACGATTTTAAGTATTTTGAATCAACACGGATTCCACGCGTTTCAGGAGGGTTGTTTAAATCCTCGAGAGCACTTTCAGGATCTGAATATGGTACAAGAGTTGCATGTGCATCTTCTCTGTTGATGCGAAATAATTCCGGATCGTCTTTCCATTCGTTGTGAGTTTTCATCTTAGCCCTCCAAATTAAATCAAAATTTATCCTTTAACGGCACCGGAGCTTAAACCGGATTGCCAGTATTTTCTTAAAAGTATGAACGCAAGGATCAAAGGAATGATGGAGATCAAAATACCCATGGTTATGGCTCCATATGGAGGAGCCCCTCTTCCGACACTTGTCGTGGTTATAGAAGTCCAAACCTGCAAACCGAGAGTCAATGGGTAAAGATTTGACTTACTTATAACTACAAGTGGCAAGAAGAAATTATTCCATGTGCCAACAAAGCTGAAAAGCGCAACAGTTGCAAGGCCACCTCTCACAAGAGGCAAACCTATCCTGAAAAATATGGCAAAGTCGGATGCCCCATCAACATGAGCCGCATCAATGAGTTCATTCGGAAATTCTTTCATCCAAAAGATCCTCATCAGATAAACCGTGAACGGATTTACCAAAGAGGGTAAAATTACCGCCCAGTATGTGTTTATGAGATTCAATCCATGCATCAAAAGATAAATAGGCAAAACAAGAGCTGTTGTCGGAACCATTATCGTCCCAAGGATGATATAAAAAATTGTATTTTTACCTTTAAAATCATATTTTGAAAAAGCAAAACCTGCCATTGCCGATATCAAAGTTGTTCCAGCACTTACACTTCCAGCGTATATTATGGAATTCAAAAACCATCTCCAAAGAATTGAATTATCATATGAAGAAACAGTTTGAACGTTATTTAAAAAATTAAAAGGAGAAGTAAACCACAAAGGATTTGTGCTGAAAAGCTGTGAATCACTTTTGGTGGAAGCAACGATTATCCAAAAAAACGGTAAAAGAAAATAGACACTCGCGACAAACATCAAGGCTAATATTATTATAGTTGATGGAGAATAAAGGTTTTTTTTCGTATCCATCTTCTATTCCTCCTTAAAACCAGCAAAACGCATGAAAATCATAGATACGGCAAATGTGACGAGTGCAAGCACTATTGCCATTGCCGCTGCAAAATTGAAATTTCCGTAACTGAATGCTGTTGTATATATGTAAAGGTTTGGTGTGAAATGTATCGAGACATACGTCATACTTTGAAGCACATATGGTTCGTTGAAAATTTGAAACGTTCCTATTACCGTAAAAACAACTGCAAGGACAAGAGAAGGAACTATCAAAGGCAATTTTATGTACTTTATTATGTCAAAATTTCTTGCACCATCCATTCTCGCAGATTCGTAAAGTTCTCTCGGAATAGATTGTAGTCCCGAATAAATAATTATCATGTTATACCCAACCCATTCCCACGTCACTATGTTGAGTATTGACCAAAACAGGGAATTGCTCGCCAAAAAATTGGGGTGTAGTCCGACGAGTCCAAATATGGACTGAAATGGACTCAGCGATTTCGAATACATGAATCCCCATAGAATACCACTTATAACCGTAGGAATCGCAAATGGTATGTAATATACCAATCTGAAAAAACCTCTGAAATGATTTTTTTCGTTATCTATATAAAGTGCAAATAACAGTGCAAGAAATATCATTATCGATCCTTGTATAAGAAAGAATTCACCCATTGTCAGAATAGAAGACAGAAAACCATTATCTGTAAAAGCTTTAACGTAATTTTCCATTCCAACAAAAGTAGATGGTCTTAAACCGTACTTATGAAAAAGGCTTAGATAAAAACCATAAATTAGAGGGGCTATATAAAATAAAGCAAATAAAATCAGGAAAGGAGAAAGGAACACAAAAGGCATATATTTCCTCGATCTAATTCTTATCTTCATGGCATTCTCCTTTCCAATTTATTCTACTTTACGTTAAAACCTTGACTTTGAGCGTAGTTCAAAGAGGCATTTTGAAGTTGATCAAATGCCTGAGTCCAACTTACCTTTCCACTTATAGCATTACTGATATCCTTTGAAGACTCGTTGTACACGTAATTCAGCCATGGTGCCCATGCAAAGTCCGTATTAACGGCTTTCGATGCATCGAAAGAAAATTGATTTACATCCTGACCGCCAAAGAACTGATCTATTGCAGTTGTCGTATCGTGAAGAGCCGGTGCTTCAAGACCAGCATAAGCTGCCGGGAAAAGACCTCCGTATTGATTATCGAGGACGCAGGCTTCTTCATTCGTGTTAAGCCAAAGCGCAAATATGAAAGCGGCCTGAGGATATTTTGATTGAATGGTCACTGCATCGGTCGAACCTCCCCAGTTACCGCTCGTGAAGGGCATGTTTGGCCATTGCGGTAGAGGAGCGATTCTCCATTGTCCAACATTTGCTTCACTCAAATTCCCTTGCAGGAGCGCTGGCATCCATGCTGGAGACATTATGCTTGCCACTTTGCCTTCTGACATGGCGTTGTACCAGTCTGTTGTCCACGGTGTGTAGGTAGATATATATCCTTTATTCACGAGATTGCCCCAGAAATTTACCACTTTCATGGTTGTAGGACTGTTTATGGTCTGTACCCATGTGTTTCCCTGAAGTTCCCACCAATGACCACCGGCAGCCCACACCAAACCTATCAACCAGGATATGTTACCTGTCCCACCCGCATCAAAGTTTCCCAACGCGATCTTTCCGTTGGATGCTTCGTAAAGTTTTTGAGCATCCGCAGCGTACTCATCCCATGTCTTCGGAACCGTTAATCCGTATTTATCAAAGATTGCTTTGTTGTAAGCAAAAGCGAGAGGTCCTGTATCCTGAGGAACGGCGTATACGGCATTCCCCTGCGAAACTTGATTCCATGTCCATGGGACAAAGAGAGATTTGTAATTATTAATTCCGTATTTTGTAAGATCTACAAGTCCACCATAAGAAGTAAAGGTCGGAAGCATTTGATACTCAATTTGGACAACATCTGGTGCACCTGATCCTGCTGTAAGGGACGTTAGCAATTTGTTATATTCGGCTTGACCAGTTCCGACATTCGTCCAGTTGATCTTTATGTTCGGATATGCTTTCTCAAAAGCAGCTATCGCATGATTCAAGCCGGGTACCCATGACCAGAAGGTTAGTGTCACATTAGGACCGTTGTATGCCGGAAGTTGAACCGTATCGGCATACAAAGGAAAAACAAAAAGTACAATCAAGGAAACCGCCAAAATGAATGGCAAAAATTTTTTCATACTTTTACCTCCTCAAAGGAATAAGGAGAGGATTTACATCCCCTCCCGAGTTTTATCTTACTTTAGATGAACGTTCA
>DYLQ01000147.1 GCA_020722015.1 Thermotoga sp.
AAATCGTATTTGTCGTATTTCTTGGGTTTGCCTGAAACACCGGAAGCACGCGGCATGGTATATTCCTTGGCAATTCCATTATAGAACGAAGCCACTTTTTGAAAGGAATCCGCGGTGGTGTAAATCATGGTTTTGACGTTGGACATCTTTGCTGCTTGGGCCGCCGCCGCTGCCTCTTTGGTAGCCTTATCATCTAATTTGGCACCAGGATAAACCTTAAATTCTGCAGCAAAGAGAAGGGAAGAAAACATAAAAACCAAAAAAAGACTTGAATAAGTTAACTTCTTCATCTGATACCTCCTTAAATAATTATACTTTATTGCTTTACCAATTCGACGCGGCGGTTTTTAGCTTTGCCTTCCTCTGTGTCATTTGAAGTAACAGGGGCCAAAGGACCTACCCCGCCGGCTTTAAGTCTATCTGACGCAATCTTGTATTTCGAGACCAGTTCTTTGACAACCGCTTCAGCCCTTTGCAGTGAAAGCTTCATATTATAATCGAGTCCGCCCACATTATCGGTGTGACCTACGACATAGAGCTTCAGTTTGGCATCCTGCTGAAGCAGTTTGGCTATTTCTTTCAGAGCGGGTTCAGATTCGGGCTTGACATCTGCCTTGTTGAAATCAAAATAGATCCCGTAGATCGCAACATGGCCGGTTGTGTTAATCCCCTTCGCCATGAACTTCGCGTCTGCCACGATTTCCTGTTTCATGGCTTGTTTTTCGACAATCGTAAGGTGAATATTTTCCGCATCCGTATCAATATGAATCCACGCCCATATTTCTTTGCCGTCTTTAATAAGCTTCATGGATGTTTTATTAGGATATTTTGGATCATTCACCCAGAAGGTCCCTCCAAGCTTTTCGATGGCATTTGTGTAATTTCGCGATACTTGAATGTAGGAATATTTCCCTTTGTATTCTTTTTTCGTTGAATAGCCCGTGTATAATTTCTTTCCTTCTATCGTGACCTTCTGCTTTGTCTCAGGATCGATGAAGTCAAAGGCATCGAAATCTTTCGCCTCGCACGTCCAAAGATAGTACCCTTCCATCCTGGAAAAAAGTGGATGGTCTTTACACCCCTTTTTATCCTCTTCGGCAAAAGCCATAGAGCTGAGGGTAAGAAGGAAGACTACGACCCCATAGATGAATGTTCTGCAATTTTTCATGATCTATACCTCCTTAAAATATT
>DYLQ01000148.1 GCA_020722015.1 Thermotoga sp.
TCAAGAGCCCTTTTGTATCCTTCGCATCTTTCAATTGATGCCGTGTTGTAAGGCTGAGCACCTACAAACGCTATGCTCTTACACCCCCTTTCGATCAGATGTTTTGTTGCCCTGTATCCTCCAGCTACTTCATCGCTGTATACCATGGGAATTCCTAAGGATTCAAATTCTTTTATGTGCCTTCCGATTATCACAAATGGTACTTCTAAGTTTCTAAGCATAAACAAATCATCGTATTTTTCCTGATTCGGAGCTATTAAAAAGCCGTCAACTCGTCTTTGAATAAGTGTCTGAATGGCTTTCTCTTCTCTTTCATAACTTCTCGATGTGTTTGCAAGTATTATCTGATATCCTCTTTCTTGTGCCCGAGATTCAACACCCTTTAAGACCTCAGCCCAGAATGGATTTGCATTGTCTTCTATGATTACCCCTATGGTATGTGTTTTTTGAAACTTGAGAGAAGCGGCAAAACGATTTGGAACGTATCCCAACTCTTGGGCAATTTTAGATATCCTTTTTCTTGTTTCCTCACTCACGTCTTGCCTTCCGTTAAGTGCTCTTGAAGCAGCGCTTAAAGAAACGCCGGCTTTTTTTGCCACATCTTTCAAAGTAATGTAATTCATCTCTACCTCCGCAATCGATACCGCAATCGATTCCGATACCTTTATACAACTTAATTTAAAGATTGTCAAATGTGATTTATGACGTTTAATGACAGATTTTGGACTTCATGGATGAATATCAATTGTTAAGTTGTTAATTTGAATGTTATCAACGTTTATCTGTGAATATCGTTGAAATGCTATGCTGAACATGTTCAATCAAGTTATTTGTTCTCAACTTAGTAAAATTAAATCAGCGGAGGCCACCTGCTATCTGCCACTCGCCACATGCCACGTGCCACTCGCTACTACTACCTGCTACATGCTACTCACTACATTTGAATTCATACGTTGGTTTTGAAAAAGATTTATGATCAGAAACGGGAAGACTCCCCATATCAATGGGAAGATGAGAGTGATAACATCAAATGCACGATGATTTGTATTTGAGATGAAACGTTGTATAATAAAATCAAACAGAATCCTTAAAAAAGGGGGATCCAGAGCATGCTGAAGGCATTTAAATTCCGCATCTATCCCACAAAAGATCAAATAGTCAAACTCAACATGCA
>DYLQ01000149.1 GCA_020722015.1 Thermotoga sp.
TATGCAGAAAGCGGAAAAACTGGGAATTTTGTCTGAAAAAGTTTCTTCTTTCATTATCTCAACCAAGAAACTCAAGATTCATAACGTGGCCCCTTTTCTATACGCGCGAGAGACAAACCACTCTTCCTATCCCCGCCGCCACATCCAAGGCCCTATGGATCCTGTGAACCCATCAGAAAGTTCTATAGTGATATAAGCGTGCGATTCGAGCTTTTGTCGCGGCATTTCAATAGGGATTCTATTAGTTGCTATCGAAATCCATAGCGCACCTTTAGAATCGCGGAAATTATCCACTATAATTGAATTCCCCACTTCCGCATCGCCTTGATAAACCGCTTTGTTCCCGTTTAGGACTATAAGCCTGCTGTCTTTTACACTTAAAAGAATGTTTCCTATCCCGATATTACATTGGCCATTCTCTATGTCAAATTTTACTTCCAGACTGAATTCTCCCGGTGCAATTTCTTTTGGAGATTTGAACTTGTAACCTATGACATTTTGAAAAATTACTTTGTCGTTTTCTTTTCTTACACCGGGAACTGCATGTGAATAAGCCCAAATATCCTTTTCTAGATTGCTTATTCTCTTGTCCACAGAAAAATATTCTAATCCGTTACCAGGATATTTGTAACTTTTTGTGTTTAAACAGGCAAAAGGTGCATAGATTTCATAGGTTATATACATAACCGCGACAACAAAAAAGGCCATTAATGCTATGACTGCTTCACGAACGCCAAATCTGAGACCGTTCATGTTAAAACCCGTAATTAAATATCTTTGAAAGAAATGGTTCTTTACATTCGCATTTTTTGATTGCGGCTTTTGCAACATCACAACAATTATGTGAACCCCAGTTGAATGGTGCTCCTGCGGCATAACTCCTCATTGCTGACTTAAGACAACCTTCAGTACAACATTGACTTTCAGGCACAATTGGCGAGCATACTTTGAATATTGTTTCTTTAAGTTTGTCTTCCTCTATTCCAGTTGGTTGATAAGAGTAGGTGCTTTCATCTGAAAACGAGATATAGCAGTGACCTGTTATCAATGAGTATGGAAATAGAGGTAATAAGCCATACCAGAAGGCGGTTCCCAACTTCCAGTCAAAACGACGGAAACACAGTTGAGCCCTGCCTTCAGGATCAATGTAATTAAGTGGATTATTTC
>DYLQ01000150.1 GCA_020722015.1 Thermotoga sp.
GGCAATTGGAAGCGCAATGGTTGCACATGGAGCTATGGTATTAGGCACTTCTGCTGTTGAGACAGGGCAACAAGTCCAATCTTTAATCTCTTCAGCGAAAAAAGAATCAGAGATGAAGTCGTATGAGGATGCAAGAAGACAGGGTAAGATAGGGGAAGCAATTCATATGGATGATGGAACAGTCTCTGATGCAGATCTGATGGAGATTGCCACAAAGCAACGCATTGACATCAAGAAACCTGCTCCAACTTTGCTTAATCCGTTGAAACGACAAGCCAAGAATATTTCTGATAATATTCGTAGAACCACATCAGAAACTCGATTCCTTATTGATTTGGTAAATCTGTCTCCAGATGAAAAGATAACGTTTATCCAACAATTGAAGGAATTGGGCACAGATATGTCGCGTGTAGTTTTTTGCAACGAATAGGCTATAAATCAAGAGACAAGATTATGACCAACAAAAAGAATAACCAAGAAGAACTCCTTGAAAAACTTCTTTTGCACTCTGCTTGGATTAACGAGGCTCCAGAAGGTGAACAGTTGTTAATGTTGGACGCCAATATCTCGGATATTTCATGCGACAGAGGTAATTTCGAAAACTCCGTACTAGTTCGTTGTGTGATCGAAAACGCAACATTCGTTGAATGTAATTTTCTTCGCGTAAAATTCTTTGATACCGTATTTCGTAATTGCTCATTTCTAAATTGTTATATGCGAAGAGCGGAGTTGAGTGGGGCCGATTTTAGCGATGTTGACTTTACCGGCAGCCATTTGGTCAAGGCTGATTTTTTCGAAGCAAAAGGTCAACGAGCGAATTTCACAAACTGTGATTTAGGATATACATATATGGGGGACGCTGATCTTCGCTATGCAATCTTCGAAAATGCCAGCTTTATTAGGACTCACTTTGGAGGAGGGAAACTATATAACACGCGAAAATTTCATATAAGGTCTTTCGATAAGGCAACGCTAATTGAGGGAGTTGATATTAGCGCAAAAGGAGATGGTACTATTTTGATATATTCCCTTGAGGAATTGATAAATTATTTAGCCATCGCTGATTAGAGAAAAAATATGTCAAAAAAGCCTGCGTATGTTATTTCAACTTTTCTATTTGTGGTTGTAGTAGTCTTTACGTTCCCCTCATCTACTCCAGCA
>DYLQ01000151.1 GCA_020722015.1 Thermotoga sp.
TGCAAAATCTAGTTAACATATTGGACTCCGTGAAGGGCAGGGAAGGGCAGGAAAACCCAGTCAAATGAAACAAATCTATCTTCAAAGTTACTTCAGAAGCGGTTATCATCGCTTCATGAACTATATTTACAATATTTCCGATCATCCAAAGAAAAAGGAGATCGAAAAACGTCTGGACATTATCAAGTTTTTCGATGAGTTTGGTCAAGGGGCCACAAGTAGGGCTTTCAACAAGAAACGCTCAACTATCTATCTGTGGAAGCAGAAACTCAAGAAAGGAGGTGGTAAGCTTTCTGCTTTAGCTCCAGGGAATAAAGCACCAAAGATAAGAACAAAAAGAAAGCAGACGCCTGCGATGGTCAAATTTATCTTGGATTATCGGCTTTCCCATCCGGGCGCTGATCAAACCACCATCAAACCGGCTTTGGATGTTTTCTGCCTCGAAAATAATCTGCCTATAGTCTGCGAGGGAACAATCGCCAACATAATCAGAGATCTTAAAGACCGGAATAAAATACCTGATTATTACATCAGAACAACAATCAACGGTAAAACGGGAAAGCTCAAATACAGAAAAGTTGGTCAAGCTAAAAAGAAGAAGCTTAGAATTGGTAACTTCAGCCCCCAAAGTCCAGGCGACCTTGTCCAAATAGACGCAATTACATTCTTTCTTATGGGAACAAAAAGATACATCATTACCGCCATAGATATCAAAACAAGATTTGCCTTTGCTTATAGCTATAAAACGCTCTCCAGCGCCTCGGCTCGAGATTTTATCCAAAAGCTGGAGAGGGTAGCTCCGTTTAAGATAAGAGCCGCTCAAACTGATAATGGCAAAGAGTTTGCCAAACACTTTGATACATACTTAACGGAAAGGAACATCACCCATTACTGGAACTATCCTAAAAGTCCTAAGTCCAATTGTTATATCGAGAACTTCAATGGTCTTATTCAGAGGCAGTATGTTGGTTGGCACCTTAGCGAGCTTATCAAACCAGATGAATTCAATAATGGTCTAGTCAAATATCTGCTTTGGTATAACGGCGAGAAGCCCCACAGATCAATTTGCAAACTCCCACCACTCTTGTATTATGTAAATAACTTTATCGGCTCTCAAAAGTCCAATATGTTAGTAGATGCGGC
>DYLQ01000152.1 GCA_020722015.1 Thermotoga sp.
TTCGGGATTTTGATCGATGCGGTTCGTTCCTCACCGCATCCTACATTTTTACTCGCCCAAAAAGGCCGGCCGGATCCGCAAGCCGTAAAGAATTTCGACACCCCTTTTCCTCTGATTTTCCCGGGCATTTTCCCCTCTTTTCCGGTGTTCTCCCCTTTTCCATTTCATTCCAGGAGGATAACCGCATTCCGGCGAAAAATCGCCTGATCTGCGTCTCTTCAACCCTGTCGGAATATTTTACAGCAGCTCCTGCTGCAGGCGACGGAGATGGATGAAAACGATGTAAAATCAAGATATTATATGGATGGCATTGTACTTGCTTTAAAATATGGGGGCAGTTTTCACTTATTAATCATTTGACAAAAGGAGGAGAAACATGAACATGCTGGTGGATCTGCTTCAATAGTTACGGAAGACTTAGGATTTGGCCCAATTGATGGCGCTTATTTTGCAAATCTCTATGCCAACAGCTACATAAACCAAGATTGAATTTTTTAGATGGAGGATCTGATGAAAAAAATTTCGTTTTTTATGTTGTTAATAGCAAATATTCTATTTACAGTTGTGACAAATGGTTTTGCTACACCGTATACTTTCAATTCTGACAACCAAGGTTGGGTCTCTTTTGATGTATCATTAGATACTTATGAACAAATTCCGTCCTCGGGTAGTCCTGCATCTTGGACTACAGAACCCGTTAGTAATGGATATGTTTATCTTTACGCAACATCTGATCTCCGACCGAGGCCTTATTCGATAGGGACAACAAATGGTTTTAGTGAAATGGGTGATCTTAACGGGAAATATCTGGTTTCTGATTTGAAGAGACTGTACGATGCTTTTCAAACTATGGCGAATAGTGGGCCAACCATAAGGTGGATTATTGCTGATACTTCTACTGTCCAATATGGTGTAGGAACATGGTATGTTTCTAAACAGGAAGTTAGTCCCTTACTAAATAATTTGACCAATGATTGGCAAACTTACAGTATAGAAATGACTGCCGATAATTTCTTTCTTTGGCCTCATGGAATAAATGCTTTAGGAAATACACCGGCTTCTTTTGAAACTGTATTGAGTAATTATGGGTATGTTGGTTTTACGTTACTTAGTAGTGCTGCCGATGATTCAG
>DYLQ01000153.1 GCA_020722015.1 Thermotoga sp.
GATTATCTTTTCTGTCTTGCCCGAAGAAGGGGGGCCTATGAAAATTTCAACTTTTGCCATATTTTCTACCTATCGTCTTTTCATTTTATCGATGATCAAAATCTTCCTTGTAGAACGACAGTGTCAATTCTTTTAACATTTCCCGCAATTATTTCGTATTTCACAGGTCTTACGGTTATATCTGCCAAGTTGGATGTAATGGTTGGCATGACGGTTATTTTTACAAGCCTCATGTAAGACGTTGAACCATTAGACGTGCCAAAAAACATGGCATTTATTGTCGGTGTCGATGCTTCCAATGATGTTGCCGATGCCGATATTCCTTGTCTTTGAATGTATTGGGATATATAACTTTCAAAATCGTTAAGTCTCGACATGCCTAAGGCGTAATCGCTCTGCCCCAGCATCAAAGAGGTAATGGACCATACCATCACAATTCCGACTAACACGATTAGCATAGCAAGAATGGCATCTATAAGCAAATAACCCTGTTTCATAACGTCACCTCAAGTTCATACTCGTAACTGCCGAGGTATAAGAGGAAGTTATTCCATTTTTAGACAGTGTAAACGTGTATTTGACAGAACCGCTTGTTGCCGGATAAAAGTACAAAGATGTTACCCCCGATGCGATCGTCGCACTTTGTGTTTGTGAAATCGGATCATTTATATTTCTGAAATTCAGAACTATCGATGAAGCTTTCATCGTTATCGTTGCGATCTGAGTGTATGGAGTGTAATAAATTCCATTTTGACCGAACGGCACTTGAACCTGATACGAAATCCATTTTCCGCTGGGATCAATTGTTATTGAACTTATAGAAGGCCCCATTTTCAAAAGCTGTGATTGGATTCGTTCATTTATGACTATCTCCTCCTGTGCTTGATTTATCTTGGTAAGTATCTTAGGCCCCCAAAATATGAATTGATTCATCATGAAAACTATCGCTCCGAGTGCTATAATGCCAACGGCCATCGAGACGAGCAATTCTATAAGCGTAAATCCATTCTTCATTTTAGTCTCCTAAAAGGTCGTTCTAACGGCAAGAAGTAACACTTTGTTTTGCGCTGATGGAGTCCCATACATGTTGGATGGCATTCCGGAAAGATTACGCCAGTCGAATGCATAATAC
>DYLQ01000154.1 GCA_020722015.1 Thermotoga sp.
TAAAATAAAAAGAGCTATCACCCATAATAATCTTTGTAAAATCTTGCACATTTCCTTGGCAAACAGGCATCCGTGGGACATCGAGTAAAGCAGTTTGTGGATCAAAAAGACCTGGCTGAGATGTACAAAAAACATGATAACCACAATTTACCGCCATTTGTACATGATGCGGATGAAAACGACCACCAGGTGTGGAAAATGCGACTATCGGTCTTCCAAGCATATCTTCAAGATTTTCCCTGGACTGCAGCAACTCTTTCTTGGCTTTATCGTCACTTAAATCATCTAAATATGCATGAGATAGCCCATGTGAACCAATTGACATACCATTATCAATCATCTCTCTCAAATGATGAGGTTTCATCCTGTTATTGTCTGTTATTTGATCGGTCGTGATAAAAAATTCCGCTCGCAAACTATATTTCAACAAAATCGGTAAGGCAATCGTATAATTTGACAAATGACCATCATCAAAGGTTATCACTACACCTTTTGCAGATATTTTTCTTGAAGAGAGTAAATCATTAAAAAGGATTGAAGAGTAGCCATTTTCCGCAAGGAAACGCATTTGACTTTCAAAATCTTCCTCTTTGATTTCATAACTGCATCCACTTCCAGCATTGCATCGACCTTGAATCGAATGATACATAAGTACTGGAATTTTATTCATCACAAAATTATACATAATCTTTTACTTGCGAACAGAGAAAAAAATATTATCCTGCCACGCGTACTTACACCTACCCAAACACCAGACAAAAAATCCTCCTGCGGCAATAAGATTCATTGCCAGGAAAAAGCAAGAAAGATTGATCAATCTTATCTTCCGTAAGGATTGTACCAAAAACCCCATAAAAGCAATCGTATAAAAACCAACCTGAAGCCATGCAACAAATCTATAAAATAATGACTGCCCTATAAAGGATACTCCCAGCAAAACAGGCAGTATAAATGGCACGATTAAACGGCAAATTTTATGAGAGATAAAACGGAAGCATATTGGATTTTTCCATGGTTTAAACAATTCCGGAGCAAGGCTAAGAAGCTGCCAGTTGCCGGCAAGGGTTCTCAATTTCCTTTTTCGCTCCTGCTTTAAATCTTTTGAAACAGTGTCATAGGCGACCGCCCTGG
>DYLQ01000155.1 GCA_020722015.1 Thermotoga sp.
GCTCTCGGAGTTTTGTCTCGTCCCGCCCACCCGCCGCTAACGCAAACCGTTGGGCGGCTGAAGTCCATAATACTTTTGCGTTGGCAAGGCAAACGAGAATATGAGCGAACACAATAACAATAAGATTCCAGAAAAGGAAATTGCATTAAAGAAATACGAAAAAATCGTTGTAGACGCCCTTACGCCCTGGATGAAAACGCCAAAGGGATATTTTGCTGTTGATATATATGAACTGCGCTGGAAAACGGGAGAAGTTGGATGGGGAATACTGGGGACATCTAATATGGCTATTTCAGAGCCAGCAGTTGGACAAGACTATCTCCTAACAGTTAAAATAGTATTTGACGAGAAAGATAATGCAATTGGTTTCTGTTGTGTGAAAGGAACAAAAAGTATTACTACAAACAGTTTACAACAAAGTGATTTAGAGGAAGCGTTGCGCAATCTTCACCAACAGGAATTTACCAAATGACAATAATTGAAATAGCAACTGTCACTGGCGTTATTGTCTCCCTGTTGACCTTGTTACAGAGCGCAAATGAGTATATTCGACAGGGTGCTATCAAGCGTGCAGAACATTTCATTGAGATCAGAAAAAGGCTAAAAGAAAATGCAACATTCAAAATGATTGCAGATTTGACTGAGAGAAATGATCCTGAGTTAATGAAAATACCATTCAAAGACAAACGTGATTATCTTGGTTTATTTGAAGAAGTAGCAATTGCTATGAATTCAGGTTTGATACGAAAACATGTTGCACACTATATGTTTGGCTATTATGCGATCCGTTGTTGGGAAAGCACGAATTTTTGGTCTGATGTAAACAGAAATAGTTTTTACTGGACTCTCTTCAAAGATTTTGCAGAGCAAATGAAGAAGATTGAAGCAAAATTCAAATATCGAAGAAAAAACTACGTGTTTTAGAAAGCCAGTATGCCAGAGTCAAAAACAGCCGCCCAACAAAGCGTGAACCTGACGTGTGGGAGTCTGCGGCATTTTCGAGCATTTTCCTACCTTCGAGTTTTTCCTGCTCCCAAGCAGAATCCACGCCCGCCCACACGCAGGTAACGCAAACCGTTGGGCAGCCGAAAGCGTGAGTTTTCCTTTCGCACTTTGAAATTGTGGTCGG
>DYLQ01000156.1 GCA_020722015.1 Thermotoga sp.
ATATAACTTTCCAAATCGTTGAAATTGTTTTTGTTGGTCGCGTGACGAAGTAAGTTCTTAATGCTCATCTGATACTTTTCCTGCGTTCCGCATTTTTTTTGTCAAGTTCAATCCATTCGGCAATGGACATTCGGCGTACATTTTCGAGCCTTTCAATTGCCCATTGGTTGTATTGGGAATTTAATTCACAACCCAGCCATTTTCTTCCTAATTGTTCCGCAACAACGATTGTCGTTCCAGAGCCTGAAAATGGGTCAAGAACGACTTGCCCTTCATCTGATGATGCCAAAACAAGTCTTCGCAAGAGTTCTTCAGGTTTTTGTGTTGGGTGAGGGGTCTTTTCGCCCATCCCATTACAAGTTGTTGGAATCTCTATAACATCTTTCGGCTTTGCGCCCAATGGGTTAGGTGTCCAATGTTCTCGATTTTTGCCATTACCGAAATTACTAGTTTCTGCTTGTGGATGGACAGGATACTTTAATGTGTGATTGCCATACGGAATACGCACATTATCAACTCTAAGAGAAAACTCATCTGTTCTTCGCAGATGTAAAATACTTTCGTGAGACCTTCCCCAATCGTTTCCAAGATTGGCTTTGTTTCGGTAATTCCACACTAGCCATCGGCAAGATTCAAAATACTTTGAAGAAGGATGCTTAAGGTCTGCTAGGATTTCTGAAAAGCCACAAATATATAACGAGCCTGTTTTTTTCAATACTCTTGCGGCTTGTTCTATCCAACTAATTGACCATTGGATGTAAACTTCTTGGCTCTCGAAATTGTCCCAATCCGCCTTTTTTATATTGTATGGCGGGTCTGCAAATACTAAATCAACTGACTCAGTTTCTAAACTTTTCAACCAATCAATTGAATTTCCGAGGAACAATTTTCCGTTGGGATGTTCGTATTGCAATTGAATTTTTTCGGACTTTTCACTAACTGGAAACGTCTGTCCGTTCTTCACTTCAAATAAAAGGGGGGCATTTACAGTTTGTTGTGTCTTCATATCACTAATATAGCACAAAAGAGCAAAAAATGGATTTTTACCTTATTGTGCAAGGGGCGTGCCAACGATTTGCGTTAGCCGCTGGTGGGCGGGCGTGGATAATGCTTGGGAGCAG